>JAAYHQ010000078.1 GCA_012727425.1 Bacillota bacterium | reverse complement strand
GGCGCCCCCTGGGCGCGCCGGCTGGAACCCCTCTTTTTCCTGGTGGGAGTGGGGACCGCCGCCTCCTTTGCCAAGCTGTATTATCTGATCTTTTTAGCCAAACCGAAAGCGGCACCGCCGACCGCCGACGTGGCCGCCGTGCGGACCAGCCGGCTGCATCTGGCCCTGGTTTTGTTGTCAATCGTGATGGTTGGGATCGGTCTGGTGCCGGGGTTATTGCCAAGGGTGGCGGTGGCGCCGGCGGTCCAGGGTTTGGGGGTGGCACCGGCGGTTGCCGGCACTGGTGAGCTGGCGTTTTGGCGTTTCACCGATCTCTTTGGGATGGTCGTCACTTTGGCCCTGGGGGTTGTTGTCTGCGGGGCGGGTCTGAAGTGGGGTGTCTTTCACTGGCGGCCGCCGCGTTGGTTGACGCTGGAGGGTTTGGCGGGCCTGTTTGGGCAGGGTGCTTTGGCGCTGGGCCGGAAAGGAGCGGCGTGTTTTCGTATGATCGGGGCGGCGGTTTCGGAATGGGGACGGACACTTGGTACCCGCCTGTATCTGGCCGCCTGCCGCTTTGACCGGTCAAGAAACACCAAAGTCGGCCGGGTGAATTTGGTGGGTTTGAGCGCCGATGCGGCGCTGCTCATGCTGATGCTGGCGTTGTTGATGGCTTGGTTTCTATGGCACAGTCTGACCCGGGTGGTTTAATCTGCGCTTTGCAGTTGCGGTTTCCGGTTGCCGCAGGATGACGGAATTAATAGCTCAACTCCACTTGCCAATGGATTTTGTGTTCATGGTCCAGCCGGGCGCCCACGGAAAAACTCCTTGGGTAAAGGCCGAACAACAGGAGATCGGTGCCGAGGCGGGCTTCGTAGGTAAGTTGAGGGTGATAGGCGGAGAGGGGGGAAGTGACCGCTACTCCGGCGGTGAAATGGGGTCGGGCTAGGACCGGGAATAAAGGAAAGAGCCGGTCTCCCCACGGGAAAAACGTCACTTCGGGGCGGAGACCGAGCATCAGCTTCTCGGTGGGGGTAAGGTTCTTTTCGTTTTGCCGGAGGCCAATTAGGTCCACAGACAATCCGGTTACGGCCCAGGGAAGTTTGAAAACAGAGCGGTTGACCAGCGAGGACCGCCAGACGATGTCACCCTGGGAAACGTAGACCGCTTCCCATATATAATCCTTAAATTTGGGACTGTTGAGGGCAAGACCGTAGGTGGGGTTTTCCCGGTTGGGGCTTTGCCGGACAAAAATGCCGGCATTGCCCCTTCTTTTTGTTCCCCAGTCGATAAAGACTTCGTGCCCGCCATTGGCCGGATCGAAGCCGTAACGGTAACCAATCCCAAACAAGCCGAGTGCACCGTTGGTCAACCTGATTTCGCATTTGGTAAAGTTGTGGTCGCGGTCAAAGGAGACCCCCGGTTTTATGGTAAAGCGTTTCGGTACTTTGGCCGCGGCCAGTTCCGCTTCTTTCAGGATCTGCTGCAGTTCGGCGTGGCCATATCCGGTTTGCCGATAAGGGGTAAATTCGAACGTCGGGTCGTAGGCCAGGATTGCCGCTTTAATCTGCGCCATGGCTTGATTCCCTGCCTGGTAGCCCTGTTCCACAAAGTAAGCAACCTGGTGAAAAGCGATGAAAGAATCAAAGTCCATCTCCAGTTCGATGAGGACATCGGCCGGGGCAACGTTCTCCGCCACATAACCTTCGACCATGGTAAAAACGGAGCGAATAACGTTATCGCCCAGGTCATCGTAGTCCGCCCCTGTTAGCTTGGCTTTTAAATAAACGGCAATGATGATCTCGGCGCCCAATTCCGCCGCCACGTCGGCGGCGACCTGGTTTTTTAACCCCCCGTCCACATAGTATTGGTCTGCAATGCGAACCGGGGGGAAGACGCCCGGAATGGCAATGCTGGCAAGAATGCCGGTACTGACCTTGCCGTGGTTTAAAGCCAGCACCTCACCGGTCTGAAGATTGACCGCCACCGGGTAACACGGGATGGCTAACAGGTCATAAGTCTTGCCGCCCAGCAGTGTATCGAGGTATTGCTGCAACCCTTTGGTCTCAATAAAACCGCCACCCGGAGGGAAAGGAAGATCAAGGAAGGTGGCCGGGTCCAGGCTTGTAAAGAGCTCAATGATATTGTCGACGGAGTAACCGGCAGCGTAGAGGCCGGCAATGATACTGCCCATACTGGTGCCGACGAAGAGATCAACGGGAACGCCGTTCTCTTCCAGGGCCTTCAGCAGCCCAATATGGCTTAAACCCCAGGCCGACCCGCCGCCTAACACAAGGGCTACCGTCGGCTTGGAAGCCACGGAAGCGGAAGCGCGGGTGGGGAAAACACATGATATCGCAAAAAGGGCCAGGAAAAACCAAGCCGGAACGGGGGAGTTAAACTCGATCTTGATGAGGCGTCTTATCTTTAACTGTTTATTATTGGCCATAATTAAGTCTCCTTTAAAAAACTGCCGATCGCTGCCTGGGCAATGGGGTTAAACTTAAATTTAGTATAGCATATAAATACTCCGTACTGGCCGGTTGTTTTGTGTTACCAACTAGGGTCGGGGTTTAGGTTTATTTAGAGACCTTCAAGAATTAGGGGTTTTTCGTTTGTTTATAACAAAATTCCATATGGATCATTCAATATGCCATTTACAGAGAGGTGTCACCGCTTTACAATGATTAATGTTAATAATAATTTAGTAGAGGAGTGGTCTTTTGAAAAAAATTGCCTTTATTGGGGCCGGCAGTTTTGGCTTTACCAGGGATCTCGTCCGGGATATTCTTTCGTTTCCGGCTTTGGCCGACAGCACGATAGCGCTCATGGATATAGACCGGGAACGACTGGCCTTTATCAAAGAAGCGGTGGATAAAATCGTCGCCGCCGGCAATTATCCGGCCAAGGTAATAGCCACCACCGACCGGGTTGAAGCCTTAAAAGATGCGGACGGGGTCGTCTGTACCATTTTGGTTGGCAGCGTTGATGTCTGGCGCCATGATATCGAAATTCCTAAAAAGTACGGGGTGGATATTAATGTCGGCGATACCCGTGGACCGGCAGGTATTTTCCGTGCTTTGAGGACGATCCCGGTGATGCTCGATATTTGTCGTGACATTGAAAGATATTGTCCGGAGGCACTCTTCCTTAATTATACAAACCCCATGGCCATGCTCTGCCGGGCGATGCAGGGGACGACACAGGTTAATGTCACCGGTCTTTGCCACAGTGTCCAGGGAACCGCAAGCATGCTGGCCCGATGGATCGGTGCGCCAATGGAGGAGATTACCTATTTGTGTGCCGGGATTAACCATCAAGCCTGGTATCTTCAGTTTAAATGGAACGGGAAAGATGCTTATCCTTTAATCCGGGAAGCCATCAAGAGACCGGAAATTTACAACGAGGAACAAGTGCGGAACGAAATGTTTCTGCACCTTGGATATTATGTGACTGAATCAAGCGGGCATAATTCGGAGTATAACGCCTGGTTTCGTAAACGTCCGGATTTAATTGAAAAATACTGTACCCACGGGACAGGATGGAATCCGGGGCATCATGCTTATATTTTGAATGAGTACCGAAGAATGGAACATAAATGGAAAGATGAGATTAGGGACTGGTTGCGGAAGGATGCGATCAATCTTGACCGTGGACACGAATATGCCGCCTACATCTTTAATGCGGTCTTTGGTGACGGAACGGTTTTTGAGTTTAACGGCAATGTCCGTAATTTCGGCCTGATTGACAACCTGCCGGAAGGTTGCTGCGTAGAGGTGCCAGTGCTTGCTTCGCGTCGAGGGCTTAATCCGCTTCACGTTGGCAGCCTCCCCGAACAACTGGCGATCTTAAATGATATTAATGCCCGCTGTGAGGAAATGGCGGTTGAAGGGGCTTTGACCGGGGACCCGCAAAAAATATTCCATGCCGTCTGTTATGACCCCTTAACCTCAGCCGTTTTAAGTTTGGCTGAAATTAAAGCAATGGTTAGTGAGATGTTTAAAGTTAATGAAAAATGGCTACCGCAGTTTAAGCATTTTACTTGAGGATTTTTTCTTGTTGCGGGCAATAAAACCCCTGGCCGGATATTTAAATGGACGGTCTTGAAACAACCTTTGTATTAGTATAAACGTTGATGTGATGATAGTCATTTTCTAACTGGGGTTCTTTATTACAGAAGGAACTGCAGTTTTTTTTTTAGAATTAATAAAATGTAACTATTTAGGAAAGGACTTCGAAACCCTTGACTAAGAAAACAAACCTCACTGGTTTGCTCCGGGATTTTTTTAAGAGCGTCCAAGGGACTTTGATCTTGTATTTTATTATTATCGCGGTGATTCCTACCTTGCTGTTGAGTTTAATTACTTACTCTGCTTCCTCACGGATAATCAACAACAAGGTCCAGATCTATGTTGAACAGATGATCATTAAGGTTAAGGAGAATATTGAATACTACTTCCGGGATTTGCAGAGTCTGGCGTATATGATTTCAGTAAATACCGACTTACTTACTGCTTTACGGGAAGAAACCTTTTTAGACCGCTGGAAAGAGATTAATTATAATAACATATGCTGACGCCCTTTATTTCAATCCCGCAAGAGTAGTTACCTATGCGCAACGGATCACAGATCTGGACGGGCGGAAGTTAGGATGGGTTTTGATTGACCTTGACTACAGTTTTGTCACCAAGATGCTGGAAAGGCTGGAGTTATGGGATCAAGGCCAAATTACGGTCTTGGATTCGAAAGGGAAACTGATTTTTGGCAGCCCGGAGGCGGCCGCTAAATATCAGGAGAAGAACTTTCGCCAATTATACCTTCGCGATTGGGGCAGCCAATTACGGAAAATAGAGGGGAAAAAAGAGCTGGTTGTTTATCGGGCGGTCTCTTTCTGCGGTTGGAAGGTGATCTTCTCCATTGATTATGCGCTTTTGCAGAAAGAAAACATGACGATTCGTAACATAATTCTGGTCTTGGGTGTTTTCCTGTTGGCTGGTGCCATTTATCTAGCGGTGCATTTTTCGAAAAAAGTGTCCGCTCCGGTTCAAATCCTTTGTAACTCCATGAAAGAGGTCGAGGAAGGGAACCTCGAAATCGCCATTCGTCTTCGCAGTATGCAAGAGTTTAACAGGTTAGCCGCCAGTTTCAACCGTATGGTCGAACAGATTCGTCTTTTAATGGACAATATCTATGAGGTCCAGCAAAAAAAGAGGCAAGCCGAGTTGAATGCGCTTCAAGCGCAGATTAATCCGCATTTTCTTTATAACACCCTTGATTCTTTGCGTTGGCTGGCGAAGATTCATCATATTGACGAGATCGCAAAGATCATTTCCGCCCTTGAGAATTTGTTACGGGCTAGTATTAGTAAGACCAGTGATCTGATTCCCATCAGTGAGGAGATTGAAAACGTCCGTAATTATCTGGCCATCCAGTCATTTCGTTACGGTAATAATTTTTCGGTCACTTTCAGTGTCGATCCGTCGGTCACCGGTTACTTGACTCCGCGTTTTATTTTACAGCCGATTGTCGAGAACGCGATCTATCATGGTGTCGGGAATATGGTTGGCGGGGAGATTTTCGTCGGG
>JAAYHQ010000077.1 GCA_012727425.1 Bacillota bacterium | reverse complement strand
TCCGACGGGGATACCATTATCCTGGATGTGGGGACGACCGTCATGGAAGTTGCGCGCCAGCTTGTCCGGTACAAGGAACTTACCGTAGTGACCAACGCCCTAAATGTGGCTGCCTGGTTTGAGAATTACCCGGCGATTACCGTGATTGTGACGGGCGGAACCCTGCGCGCGACCCAGCACTCGTTGGTGAATCCTTATGCCGATTTTGTGCTCGAACGGATCTATGCGGACATCGCTTTTATCGGGGCCAATGGGATCGACGCCCGTTATGGCGTGACCAATGTGAACATTCCGGAGGCGGAAATGAAGATCCGTTTCCTCAAAGCAGCCCGCCGGCGGATTTTAGTAGCTGATTCTAGTAAGATTGGGAACGTGGCCCGTGCCAAAGTAGGAGGCCTTGACGATTTTAATCTGCTGATCACCGATGACCAGGCCGATTCCGAACAGGTCCGGTTGATTCAAGAAGCCGGTTTACCGGTGAAAATGGTTTAATACGGCATAAAAGGAAAAGAAAGTTATAAGGAGGAACAGCGATGGCGCAGGAAGGAACCTTTAAAAAAGAGGTCATCACCAAAAGCGATGGTCGTTATTTGATCTATTATGACTTTGCTTCCGCGGCGGTGGACAAGGCGGCAAGAGAAGATAAAAACGAGGAAAGGAAATGAAAAAATGTCGGAGTTACGCTGGCATCCATTTTTAGAGGAGTGGGTGATTACCGCTACTCACCGGCAAGATCGGACTTTCCTTCCTCCCAGGGACTACTGTCCTTTGTGTTCGACCAAGCCGGGCGGGTTCCCCACGGAGGTACCAAGGGACGACTACGACATTGTGGTCTTTGAGAACAAATTTCCGTCGTTGCAAAGAGTTCCGCCGGAACCGGCAGTCGAACCGACAGCGGTTTCCCCGGTGGAACCGGCTGTTGGCATCTGTGAAGTGGTCCTTTATTCACCCGCGCATAACGGGAGCTTGACTACCATGCCGGTGGGGCGGATCCGTAATCTGATCCGGGTCTGGCAGGACCGTTATGAGGAACTGGGGGCGCAAAGCCAGATCAAGTATGTTTTTATCTTTGAAAACAAAGGAGAAGCGGTCGGGGTTACGCTTCACCATCCCCATGGTCAGATTTACGCCTTTCCCTACATCCCGCCGAAGATCCAAACGGAACTGAACGCTTCCCGGAAATACTTTACCCGGCATGGGAAATGTCTGTTCTGCACTACAATGGCGGAGGAGTACAAGGACGGGCGGCGGATTGTCTTTGAGGGTGAACGGTTTGTTGCGTTTATTCCCTTTTTTGCCCGTTACCCTTATGAAGTATATCTGGCCCCCAAAAATCACCTGGCTTCCATGGCCGAGTTTACGGCGGAAGACCGGTCGGATTTGGCTTTGGTGTTAAAAGGATTACTTTTGAAGTATGACGCTCTCTTCAATTTTTCCTTTCCCTACATAATGGTGGTGCATCAAGCGCCGACGGACGGTGGGCGTTATCCCCACTATCATCTTCATTTTGAATTCTATCCTCCACACCGGACGGCCCAAAAACTGAAGTTTTTGGCCGGGTGCGAAGCCGGGGCCGGGAGTTTTATCAATGATACCCTGGCGGAGGAGAAGGCCGCTGAACTACGGGCGGTTGGTCCCCAGAGTTTAGCAGAGGTGGCCAGTTTGGACAAGGAGGGATAATAATGAGGAGAGAAGTTACCGTTATCAAGCAGGCCTTTGCCAAGGTGTTCGGGGATGCGGACGGGCTGACTATTGTGCGGGCGCCGGGCCGGGTTAATCTCATTGGGGAGCATACCGACTACAACGACGGTTATGTTTTCCCGATGGCGATCAACTTTGATATCGTAATGGCGGTCCGCAAGCGCCCGGACCAACTGGTGCGGATCCATGCGCTTGATTTAGCGCGGACCGTTGCCTTTTCCCTGGCGGATCCCATCGGGTATGATGCGGAAGAGCGCTGGAGTAATTATCTCCGGGGGGTGCTGTGGGCCCTGCAAGAGGCCGGGGTGAAGCTGGACGGAATGGAGATTGCCTTTTTCGGCACCATTCCGCAAGGTTCCGGCTTAAGCTCGTCCGCCGCTTTGGAAGTGGCCACGGCCCTGGCCGTTAAGCACCTGACCGGTTTCGACCTGGCCTTGCCGGAGTTGGCGCTCCTTTGCCAGAAGGCGGAGAACGATTTTGTGGGGATGAAATGTGGGATTATGGACCAGTTCATTTCCCTCCTTGGGCGGGAGGGTCGCGCCCTGTTGCTTGACTGTCGAAGTTTGGATTACGAACAGATCCCGCTTGAGCTGGGGGACTACCGGATTCTGGTTTGTCACAGTGGTGTGAAACATAGTTTGGTTGATTCTGAGTATAACCGCCGGCGGGCGGAGTGTGAAACCGGAGTGCGGATTCTGGCCGCAGAGTTTCCAGCGGTCCGGGCGTTACGGGATGCGGATCTAGACATGCTGACGGCTTGCCGGGACCGGATGGCACCCGTGATTTACCAACGTTGTCACCATGTGATCACCGAGAATGAACGGGTCTTAAAGAGTGTGGCCGCACTGAAGGCCGGTGACTTAAAGCGCTTTGGCGAGTTGCTCAACCAATCCCACGATTCTCTACGGGAGGATTATGCGGTGAGTTGTGCCGAAATAGATCTATTGGTGACGTTGGCGCGGAAGGTAGAAGGGGTTCTGGGCGCCCGGATCACCGGTGGCGGGTTTGGCGGGTGTACGGTGAACCTTATCCATGTCGAGGCGATCGATGACTTCAAACGGCAGGTACTGCCGGAATACCGGAAGCAAACCGGGATTGAAGCCCAAGTCTATGTGAGTACGGCCGCCAACGGAGCCGAGATTTTATGGGACTGAGGTGAGAAGCATCATGAAAGTGCTGGTGACCGGAGGGGCCGGTTATATCGGCAGTCAGGTGGTCCTGGATTTGGTGCGGGAAGGCCACGAACCGGTGGTCCTGGATAATCTCGTCAAAGGGCACCGGAAAGCGGTTTTGTATGGGACTTTTGTGCAGGGGGACATCAACCAGTTTGATCTGGTGACGGAGTTGATGGCGAAGGAAAAGATCGAGGCGGTGATTCATCTGGCCGCCCACAGCTTGGTCGGGGAGTCGGTTAAGAATCCGGCCAAGTACTTCCGGAACAACATCGCCAACGGCCAAGTCTTGTTGGATGCGATGGTGTCCAGTGGCGTAAAATACATTGTCTTTTCGTCAACGGCTGCCGTCTACGGCGAACCGGAACAGGTTCCTATCCCTGAAGATCATCCCAAACGGCCGACGAACCCCTATGGGTTTTCTAAATTGACCTTTGAAGGGATGCTCCGCTTTTACGAGGAAGCCTACGGCCTGCGTTATATCTCGTTGCGCTACTTCAACGCGGCCGGGGCCGATCCGGAAGCGGAGATCGGCGAGGACCATGACCCGGAGACCCACCTGATCCCCATCGTGTTAAAGACGGCCCTGGGAATCAGGGAACAGATCGAATTGTACGGGACAGATTACCCGACCCCGGACGGGACCTGTATTCGCGACTATATTCATGTGGCCGATCTGTCCCAGGCCCACCTTTTGGCCCTAAAAGCCCTGGCGGACGGGAAGGAATCAACCATCTACAACCTGGGGAACGGACAAGGTTACTCCAACAAAGAGGTGATCGAGACGGCCCGCCGGGTGACGGGGAAGGAGATCAAGGTGGTTGACGGGCCGCGCCGACCGGGCGACCCGGCCGTTTTGGTTGCTTCGGCGGAGAAGATCCGGGCGGAACTGGGCTGGCAGCCCAAGTATCCGGATTTGGAGGAGATTATTGCGACCGCTTGGCGGTGGCACCAGAGTCATCCCTATGGGTATTAAGGGGAACGTAGACAGTTTTGAACAGATCGAGACTTTAGTTTAAGAACGTGGAAGCATGTCTTGATTTGGCTCAGCATATTATTTCTTACCAGGGCTTCCGAGAGCCTATTGACAATAAAGACTGCTTACAGATCCGTTGCCCAGATCATGGTCAACCCCAAAACGGTGCGTATTTCCTTAGCAGGAAAATGCGGACCAATGGCGAAAAATTTAAGCGAGAGTTTAGAATGAAAGCAAAAAAGCAGTATTATATTAATAATATATTTAATGGTGGTGTTATTGATTTAACAGCTAAAATTATTTAAAACGGAATATAAGCACTGTTTTCATGATCAGTATTATCGAAACTAAGGAAAGAACGGCTTCTTCAGGGCAGGGTGAAATTCCCGACCGGCGGTAAAGCCCGCGAACCGTGGGAACCCACGGCCGACCCGGTGAAATTCCGGGGCCGACAGTTACAGTCTGGATGGGAGAAGAGGTGCGGTATTCTACTAACTTGGCTTGAACCCTAAAACCCTGAACGTTGTTCGGGGTTTTTCTTTTTACAACAGGGGGGATGAAAAATGGACATGGAAAATGCGGACCAAAAATTCATGCGGATGGCGCTGGATCTGGCCGCCCGGGGGCGGGGGCGGGTCTCGCCCAACCCAATGGTCGGGGCGGTGGTGGTCAAAGACGGCCGGGTGTTGGGTAAAGGTTTTCACCAAGCGGCCGGCGGGCCCCACGCCGAGGTCTATGCTTTGGAGGAAGCGAAAGGGGAAACGGCGGGGGCAACTCTTTATGTGAACCTGGAACCTTGTTGCCATTTTGGCCGGACTCCGCCCTGTACTAAGCGGATCATCGCGGCCGGGATTTCCCGGGTGGTGGTGGCGGTGCAAGATCCCAATCCCAAGGTCGGCGGGGCCGGCCTGCGCGAACTGGAGGATAACGGGATTACCGTGACGACTGGTGTTTTAGCGGAGGAAGCCCGGCGGTTGAACGAGGTTTTCTTCAAATATATCACCACCGGCCGGCCTTTTGTGAGTTTAAAAGCGGCAATTAGCCTGGACGGGAAGATTGCCACCCGAACGGGGGACGCGCGCTGGATTAGCAGTGCGGAGTCCCGGCGGAGGGGGCATGAGTTGCGCCGGGCGGCCGATGCGGTCGTGGTGGGCGTGCAAACCGTTATCAAGGATGATCCCCTGCTCAATGTAAGGTTGTCTGCGCCGCAAATGGGAGACGGGGCGAGACAACCGCTCCGGCTCGTCCTGGATACCCGGGCCCGGATCCCCCTGACGGCCAAGGTGATCCGGGAGAATCCGGAACAGACGGTTGTGGTGACCGGCAGCGACCCGCCCGCCCACAAAGTGGCGGAACTTAAAGCCGCCGGGGTCCGGGTCTGGACCCTTCCCCTCCGGAAGGGAAGGGTTTCTCTCCCGGCTCTCCTGGCGAAAGCGGGCGCGGAAAAACTAACCGCTCTTTTGGTTGAGGGGGGCGGGACGGTCAATGCCGCTTTTCTCGAGGAGAACCTGGTTGATAAGGTCTATCTTTTTCTGGCCCCCAAGATCATTGGCGGCGCCACCGCGCCAACCTGGGTGGAAGGAAAGGGCGTGGACAGGGTGGCGATGGCTGGTTTATGGCGCAATGCCGGTTTAACAAAGATCGGCGACGATCTTTTACTGGAATATTACCCGGAAAAGGAGGAAGCGGATGTTTACCGGGATTGTACAGGAACAGGGCCGGGTACGACAGGTGATGGAACGGAGCGGCGGGCGCTCCTTCCTGATCGGTGCGGCGGAAACGGTGAAAGATTTAGCCCTGGGCGAGAGTGTGGCGGTGAACGGGGTCTGCTTGACGGTAACCAAAATCGAGGGTGATGGTTTCGGGGCGGAGGCCACCGGCGAAACCCTGCGCCGGACCAACTTGGGTGAACTCCGTCCGGGTGATTGGGTCAATCTGGAACCGGCGCTCCGGCTCGGCGACCGGCTGGGCGGCCATTTGGTGACCGGGCATATCGACGGCCGCTGTCGCCTGTTGAAACGGGGGAAACAGGAGAACGCTGTGGTTCTGGAGGTCTGGGTTCCGCCAGAGTTCCGGAAATATATCATTAACAAGGGGTCAGTGGCGCTGGACGGTGTTAGTCTGACGGTGGCGGGAAAAACCGCTGTTGGTTTTCGCGCCGTGATCATCCCGCATACCGGTAAGGTTACGACCCTCCTGCAACGGCAACCGGGCGACGAGTTCAATCTGGAGACCGATTACCTGGTCAAATGTGTTGAGAGTCTGTTGACGGCGGGGAACCCGGAACCGCGGCGGGAGGAAAATGTAGTGCAAGAAATAGGACCCGGGCTGGCGGAAAAACTGCGGAGCGCTGGGTTTGAATAAACCAAAAGGGGTGAAGGACGTGGCATTGGCAACAATTGAGGAGGCTATAGCAGAGATCCGGGCCGGCAAGATGGTGGTGGTTGTGGACGACGAACGCCGGGAGAACGAGGGCGATTTGGTGCTGGCTGCGGAAAAGGCCACCCCGGAGAAGATCAATTTTATGATTAAAGAAGGCCGGGGTTTGATCTGTGTGGCGCTGACTGCGGAGCGGCGGAAAAAGTTGCAGCTACCCTTTATGACCACGGAAAATACGGAAAGCATGGGCACGGCTTTTACCGTCTCGGTGGACAGTGCGGAGGCGACCACTGGGATTTCGGCGGCGGAACGGGCGTTGACCATTCAAAAACTGGCCGATCCGGCGACTACACCCGAAGATCTGCGCCGGCCGGGACATATCTTTCCGATCCAGGCCCGGGAAGGAGGGGTTTTAAAAAGGACTGGCCATACCGAGGCGGCGGTGGATCTGGCAACACTGGCCGGGCTTCTTCCGGTCGGGGTGATCTGTGAAATCATGAATGAGGACGGCACTATGGCCCGTCTTCCCGATTTGCAGGTCTTTGCCGCTCGCCACGGGTTAAAAATCATCAGCATTGCCGACCTCATCCGGTACCGCCGGCGCCGGGAGAAGCTGGTCCGCCGGGTGGCGGAGACCCGTTTCCCTACTTGCTGGGGCAATTTCAAACTGGTGGCCTACGAAGAGATATTGACCGGCGAAACCCATCTGGCCTTGGTCAAAGGGGAAGTAAGCGGCGAAAAAAATGTCCTGGTGCGAGTTCATTCCGAATGCCTGACTGGGGACGCTTTGGGCTCCATGCGTTGTGATTGCGGGAAACAACTGGCTGCGGCCATGCAGGCCATCGCAAAAGAGGGGAAGGGGGTGTTGGTCTATATGCGCCAGGAAGGCCGGGGCATCGGCTTGCTGAATAAATGTAAAGCCTATAGCCTGCAGGACCAAGGTCGGGACACAGTGGAAGCCAATTTGGAACTGGGCTTCCCGCCGGACTTGCGGGATTACGGTACCGGTGCCCAGATCCTGGCCGACTTGGGGTTGACCACGATCCGTCTTTTGACCAATAATCCCCGGAAGATCGCGGGTCTGGCCGGTTATGGTCTGGAGGTTGTTGAGCGGGTTCCGTTGGTGATGGAAGCAAATGATTTCAACCGGGTTTATCTCAAGACTAAACAGGAGAAATTGGGGCACTTATTTTCTTAAATGATCAGAAAGCGGGAAAAGGAAAAACGCATCGAAAAGGAGGAACAAAATGGACGGAAAAATCAGACAGTGGCAGGGGAATTTTACCGGCGAGGGTTTGCGCATTGCGATCGTGGTGGCGCGCTTTAATGAGCTGATCACCAAAAAACTCCTGGCGGGGGCGGTCGATTGCCTCCTCCGGCACGGGGTCCGGGCAGAGGATATTGAGGCGGTCTGGGTACCGGGGTCTTTCGAGATCCCCTTGGTCGCTAAGGAATTGGCGGCTTCCGGCCGGTTTCATGCCGTGATCTGTCTAGGCGCCTTAATCCGGGGTGCCACCAGCCATTTTGATTATGTGGCGGCGGAAGCGGCCAAAGGGATTGCCCAGGCCGCCTTTGCCACTTCCGTGCCGGTGATCTTTGGGGTGTTAACCACCGACAATATTGAACAGGCGGTGGAGCGGGCCGGAACGAAAGCAGGAAACAAGGGGTTTGCTGCTGCGGAGAGTGCTTTGGAGATGGCCAACCTCATGCGGAGCTTGGCTGAGAAATATCCGGAGATGAAGAGCGGCGGATCCAAACTGTGCTAATCTGGCTTTATCAGGTGAGGGCCTTCTTAGCCAAAAAAGAGAAAACAGCCTCCGGTTTCATACCGGGGGCTGTTTTTTACTTCCAGTTCAAGGCGGATATGTACAGAAATGGCATTAGGTGGAAGGGTTATCTTGATTGAATATAGAATGATAATGCTGATAATGTTCAACGCCGGGTTTGAAACTACAATAGCATCTTTTTATCGAAACCCGGAATGCGGTAACATCTGGTTGTCGGAACTTGATGACTGTAGCGACTAAAAACTGGGGTGGGAAGATCTCAGTGGGGTGATTTCGTGCGGAGATTACGTTTGGGGCGTGCCGAAGCACAACCCCTACGGCTTTACCGGCCAGCGGTTTGAGCCGGAGCTGAGGATGTATTCTTTTGCTTATCGGATGTATAATCCCATGAGCATGCGGTGGCTGACCGTTGATCCGATCAAGGATGGGTTGAATTGGTACCAGTATTGCTGGTCGGATCCGGTGAATTGGGTGCGCCCTGACCCCCTAATTCCGGAGATTATGCCACTAAAACTTGAGGTTTTATAGAATTACTAACAATAGCCTGGTAATATTTTTCCGGAGCCATGTTTTTCAAGCTTCCGTGGCGACGGCGCTGGT
>JAAYHQ010000076.1 GCA_012727425.1 Bacillota bacterium | reverse complement strand
CCGGACGAAGGCAGCCTCCGTGGTTCCAGCACAATCGTGGCCGAACGCATTCGCCAAGAACTCCAAGCCAAAGTGGAAGAAGCCGGACTTGAAATTCTCGAAGCCCGCATCACCTACCTGGCTTACGCGCCGGAAATTGCCGCCGTCATGCTCCAACGGCAGCAAGCCGCCGCTATCATTGATGCCCGGAAGATGATCGTCGACGGGGCCGTAAGCATGGTGGAGATGGCTTTGGAGAAACTTAATCACCATGAGATCGTAAAACTTGATGAGGAGCGTAAGGCCGCTATGGTCTCCAACTTGCTGGTCATCCTCTGTGGAAACAAAGAAGCCCAGCCCGTGATCAATAGCGGCAGTCTTTACTAAAAGTGGCAAATCAGAAAAAGCAAATTCCACTGCGGCTTTCTCAAAAGCTCTATGAAGAGCTGGTAGCATGGGCCGAGGAGGATTTCCGCTCGCTGAACGGTCAGATCGAATATCTGCTCACCCTGTGCGTCCGGCAAAGAAAAAAGACCGGTAAATACACCCCGGATCATTTCCCTGAGCAAAAGAGACCGGAAGAGTAGAACCAACTTGAAAGGGGATTATTTACCTAAACGCCCCGCTTGCAAAAATGGCAAGCGGGGTAAAAAAACTGAGCGACAAGCTCTATCTTGCGCTATATTTTAAATTATATAATCTGCCATCATTGTTATATAGTATCTCCATTGCCTAGATTATCCTTCCATGTTACAATATCTTGACCCCAAAAAAGTATGGAGGGATTTCATATGAAAAATTCTCCGCAAAAGCACCGTATAATCCAGCTTCTACTTCTCCTCATCACGCTGGTCCTATTCACAATAGCCCCAGCCACCCGGACAGATTCGGTAAAGGTTGGCGCTACGCACATCACTTCCGGATGGGATCTCACCCTTCCTTCGCTCGCCGAAACATATAAAGACTACTTCATGATCGGGAACGTGATGAGTGCCCACCAAACATTGGATGCGAATCTGACCGCCATGTATAAACACCACTACAACTTAGTAACAGCTGAGAACGACATGAAGCCACAGTATTTAAGTCCCGCAAAGGGTTTCTACTACTTTATCATGGCAGATATGTTAATCAATTGGGCCGCAGCTAATAACATCAAGGTTCATGGCCATACCCTTGTCTGGCACTCCCAATCGGCAACTTGGCTGACCACCGGCGTCGACGGCAAGCCGCTCACCCGGGCGGAAGCCAGGGCAAATTTGCAAGAATACATCACCAACGTCGCCGGCCATTTCCGGGGCAAGGTGATCTCCTGGGACGTGGTGAATGAAGCCTTCTCCGACGGTTCCGGTATTCCCAACCACTGGAAAGACGCCCTGCGCAAAGATTCTCCCTGGTATCTCGCTTACGAAAACGGTGCTGACAAAAGCAAGGGTGAAAGTGGTGCCGATTATATCTATGACGCCTTTGTCTTTACCCGGCTGACCGACCCGGAGGCGACCCTGTTTTATAACGACTACAACGAAACCGACGCTTGGAAACGGGAAGCCATGGCCATGATGGCCGAAGAGCTCAATGCCAAATGGCGGACGGACGAACGGAACACCCAGCCCGACCGGTTACTCATTGAAGTCCTGGGCATGCAGGCCCACTACTGGACCGACAGTTTGGATGTGCATGCGGTCGAAGCGGCCATCGCCCGCTTTATCAAGTCCGGGGTAAAAGTCGCCGTTACTGAGCTTGACAT
This sequence comes from Bacillota bacterium, assembly GCA_012727425.1. Classification (GTDB taxonomy): domain Bacteria; phylum Bacillota; class UBA4882; order UBA10575; family UBA10575; genus Capillibacterium. The sequence goes on along the minus strand of JAAYHQ010000076.1, from coordinate 4,766 downwards.
CCCCTACGGCTCCTGGACCAACCAGCATTCCGAACCCTTGACCAAAGAGGAAGCGCTTAACCAAGCCCGGTTGTATGCGCAGTTGTTCATGGTATATAAAAAATATGCCGCCCACATCGACCGCGTCACCTTCTGGGGCAAGGCCGACTCCCAAAGCTGGCGGGCCAAGGGTAGTCCGTTGCTCTTTGACGGAAACTTTGCCCCCAAACCAGCCTACTATGCCGTCATTGACCCGGAGGGTTTTCTCCGTGCTAACCGGTGAATCCCAGACGGATTGACTTCAATTACGGCCGTCGCCATTTTTGAAACAAAAAACAGGGCTATGCTCGGATGCTCCCGGTCATAGCCCTGTTTCCAATTCTTCAATTTTAACCAGCTCCGTCACGACCGTATTTTTATGGCGCTTTCCTTCATACTTGATTAGATAATGCGGTTCCGCCGTCGAAACCCAAAAATACGACTTGAAAAAGATACTCTGTAAGCCATCGTCGGTCTACTTTCCCGTGCCGAGTTTCATCCTGATTTCTGCCTTGGAAAACCCGATCTCGACCCGCTGGGCCACCATTTCCCCGCCATGCCTTTGTACTTAACTTTTTCCCGGTATTCATACCCGTAATCTTCATCCCCAACGGTATGGTAAGTCAGTAGCACTTTTTGGTCAAAAAATGGATTCGGTAAAAAATTATTGTTTTTCGCCATGGTCAGTTGCGAACCGGTAATTAAAAGTAATAAACCAAAAAACACCCGCTTTGGCCCTTTCATCTTGACCCCACCCTTTTGCTTGACCGGTTTTCCTGCGCGGTATCAACCAGGACAACATTGCTTCAACCAAAACACATAAGACTGAATGGAAAAGTGAGCCCCTCTTTGTTACCCGTTACTCCTCCGCAATCAGCCGGATTGCCTCGGAAATACTGATCCCCTTTTCCTTGGCGATTCTTGAGATATCGTCGTACTCGTACTTGGAGCGGCGCACCCCATAGCCAACGGAATCCTTGCGCCGTACTTCCCCGTAAGGAGTCTGTAAAGTGGTGAAGCTACGCTCCAGAACATACCGGTGGCAAACAACTTCCCGGATTCCGATGGTCGTCGTGTACTTAAATATGGCCCGCACGACCTTTTCCCTGTCCTGTTCGCGACAGAGTACATGGATGAGCGTTCCCGGACGGGATTTTTTCATTCCAACCGGTACGGTGAAGACTTCAAGCGCACCGGCGGCCAAAAGCCGGTCCATGGCAAAGCCAATTTCCTCTGCCGTCATGTCATCCACATTACAGTTGAGCGCAAACACCCGGTTCTGTTTGTCTTCCGCTTCCCCGAGGAAAACCCGGACACAATTAGCGGCCTCGAAATCCTTCCGGCCCATCCCGTAACCGATGGCCTGGACTTTGATGGGCGGCATCTCCCCAAAGGAGGTGGCAAAATACTTTAAAAGCGCGGCGCCGGTAGGTGTACAGAGCTCACCTGTGATTCCACTGCTGTAGATCGGAACCCCGCGCAGGAGATAGGCGGTGGCCGGAGCCGGAACCGGAAGAATACCGTGCGCACAACGCACCTGACCGCTGCCCACATGTACGGGGGAAACGATAACCTGTTCGGGAGCGATCTTCTCCATAAGCAGACAGACCGCTGTAATGTCGGCAAGGGCATCCATGGTTCCAACTTCGTGGAAGTGGATAGCAGACACCGGAACACCGTGGACGTGGCTTTCCGCCTCGGCAAGCAGGGCATAGACCGCCAATACATCCGCTTTCACCTTGGGCGAAAGTTTCAAGCCCTTAATAAGATGCTCAATTTCGTGTATCCCCCGGTGGTAATGCGTACCCCCGGCCGGCTGGCGGTGTCCGGCGGTATGGTCATGGGCGGGCGGGTGCTCCTGCTCATGCTTATGGCCATGCTCATGATGCGGTTGATCCCCGGGCGTTTCCCCGGCTGCTTCCGCTTCACCGTCAACGGTCACCATGACCTGTGTGCCGCTGATCCCGCATTTGTTCACTACCTCTTTCCTGACGCGAACACCCGGAATCCCCAGGCCGTTCAGTTCGGCGAGGAAAGACTCCGAATCGGGGAGCAGCGCCAACAAGGCGGCGGTCAGCATATCTCCGGCGGCACCCATACTGCAGTCAAAATACAGGGTCCTCATCTTTCCTTCGCCTCCAGATGATTGATCATGCTTGCGATATACCCGGCCCCAAAGCCATTGTCGATGTTGACGACCGAGACGCCGCTGGCGCAGGAATTGAGCATTGACAGCAGGGCGGATACTCCACCGAAGGAGGCCCCGTAGCCGACGCTAGTCGGCACCGCAATCACTGGACAGGCGGCAAGGCCGCCGATCACGCTGGCCAGCGCCCCCTCCATGCCGGCGACGGCAATAATGACGGTCGCGTTCATTATCTCCTCGAGATGGGCAAGTAACCGGTGCAATCCCGCTACGCCCACATCATACAACCGCGTGACCTCATTGCCCAGAACTTCCGCGGTAAGCGCCGCTTCCTCGGCGACCGGAAGATCACTGGTACCTCCGGTCGCCACTACAATTTTCCCGTGCCCGTCCGGTTTCGGCAACAGGCCGATAATGCCGATTTGGGCAACGGCATGGTACGTAAAATCATCCGCAAAGGCTTGCTTGAGCTTTTCCGCAGCCGCGGCCGGCAGCCTTGTAATGAGGATGGTGCTTTGTCCGCTTTTGCGCATTACGTCAGCAATCCCAATGATCTGCTCCGGTGATTTCCCCGTACCGTATATGACCTCGGCCACCCCTTGCCGTAATGGACGGTGCAGATCAATCTTGGCAAAACCAAGATCGACAAAGGGTGCCGTCTTGAGTTTCATGACCGCATCTTCAACTGACAACCGGCCATTACGCACCGCTTCAAGAATCTTCTTGACCGAATTATTCATCATCCCGCGCCTCCAAATCGAGCGTCACCGCGCTGTAATATTGCTTCAATGCCTGCACGAGTGCCGTCCGGTTTTCAAGCACCTTTTCCATCTGGGCCGCCGGAATTTGCAGTTTGGCGGCGGTACCGGACATCCGGACACGAAAGTCGGTAAAACCAAGGGAAAATAGGAAATTCTCCGCACGCTCCGTGCGTTCCAGTTTTTCTTTGGTGATCGGTTCACCGGTTGGAATTCGTGTGGCCAAACAGGCGTATGCGGGCTTGTTCCAAGTATTAAGCCCGGCTGCCTTTGCCCGACGGCGAATTTCCTCTTTCGTCAGGCCGCATTCCCGGAGCGGCGAGCGCACGGCTAATTCTTTCAGGGCCCGCATTCCCGGGCGGTCGTCCGCGTCATCGGAAGCGTTCGTCCCGTCCAGGAGTAGGTCATAGCCATCCTTGGTCGCTTGGTCCAGAATCTTTGCGAAAAGCAATTTCTTGCAGTAATAGCAGCGGTCCGCCGGATTGGCCACGATTTGCGGGCAGCACAGCACATCAACTTCCACGACGGTCAGAACTACGCGCAGTTGCTTGGCCACCCGTATGGCATCAGCCAACTCAAACTGGGGCTGAAATGCGGATTTGCCATAATAGGCATGGACCTTTTCCGCATCCTTAACTGCTGCCGACAACAGGTACGATGAATCCACTCCTCCCGAAAAGGCCACTGCGACTGAGGGATGTTTTTTAAAAAAAGCAGATAATTCCATGTGCCACCTCATCTCTGCTCACGTGACTTTGGTCACCGGTACTTCATCCTTCAATCTGGAGCGGGGCGGCCCCGCAAAAGCAGTGCCGCCCCATTTCCCCGGTCTTACCTTTGTTTGAGCCAAGCCGCCCTGATTACGCCCTTGGGGTCCTTGATGAGCAGAACCACCAACCAGATTATCAACCCCAGCGCAACAGCGGAAAGCCCCAAAAATAAATCATTGAGCATCTCAACCGGCGTCGGCGTAAAATACTCCGCTTGCTGCTCAACGTAACCAAAGATCGCATCCACCAGCCACATCAACGCAGCACCCCAATACATCCAACAGAGCATGCCTACTTTCATTTCATCCCTGGGCGCGTTTTTATACCAAATAACCGTACTAATAATCGCCGCAAAAACTGTGATCAGTAAGGTCATCTGTACCCTCCTAATCTGAAATCGGTTGCGTTTGCAACGCCTTTTTCTCCATCGCCTTCGTCACCAGCAGCATAACCCCCCACACGGTGGTAACGAGCACGGCCATGGCCACACCGACCGTGGCCATCTCGGCGAGCATCTCCGCAGCCGCAGCAGGATCGGAGGCTGCAGTCAGGAACGGAAACCACGGCACGACCTCCCCGTGCCATAGATGTTCAAAAGCAAGCAGGGCCGATCCGCCCCAGAGCATACTGGTGAGCCATTTCAGTTTGCTGGCAAGCGGGATTTGGCTTTTCGTTTCAAAGTTATTGTTGCCGGTATCGGCCTTCCGTTGGGCCGCTTCGGTTTCCTTTGCTTCTACTGCTTTGGTGATCACGGTCGCGACTACGGCCTCCGCAACAGGAACCAGAAAACACGCCATCAGTACTACCTCCTTGTAATCAATAAATAAAAGTAATTGATGCAGGGTATCGGACCAAGATGCCATTCCGCCCGGGCAAACAAAAAAGGCATACGGTTCTTCTTCAGAAAAACCGTATGCCTTCAATGGCATACCTTCATCGCCGAATACTGCACACGCAGAGAAAGGACTGATCTGAACGCTTCTGCGTCCGCCATCCGCTTCATTCGGATCACTACGCATATTATATTAAAAGGAACCAAACCCGTCAAGGTCAGCACCGGCGTTTTCCCTTTTT
>JAAYHQ010000084.1 GCA_012727425.1 Bacillota bacterium | reverse complement strand
TGATCGGTGCGGAGTATGCCGAGCCCGAGGGACGAATCATCTTTGTGGAAGAAAAGAGAAAGTAAGAGACGGGTAATTATGCGGATCCACTTCGATTTTCAGACCTTGTTACTCCCAGAGCCTTTGGTTGTCTTGGTGACTTCCATGAGCCGGGAAGAAGGTTTGTTGGTCGAAGTGGATCATTTTCTAAAGATCACGTTTACCAATTACGGAACCGGTTTTCGTTTTGCGTTTCCAGATTGCATTTATGCTGTGGATTGTCTAAATTAACGATGCTCGGAGGATGAAGGATGAAGAAGTTGAAAATTGCCGACGGGATACACATGTTGACGATGAATGTTGAGGATATACTATTTGAGGGGATCTGGGAGATTGCCAATGGCGTAACTCTTAATTCCTATATTGTTCAGGGCGAAAAGGCGGCAATAATCGATGGGGTAATTGGTTGGGATGGGATCCCGGAGACCCTTTATCGAAGTTTGGCAGAGATCGGGGTTGACCTCCAAAAGATCGACTATTTGGTTGTTAACCATATGGAACCGGACCATTCTGGCTGGATTGCCAACTTCCGTAAAATTAAGGATGATTTTACGGTCATCTGTACGGAAAAAGCGGCCAAAATGGTAGCTTCCTTTTATGGTGAAGATAAAATAAGGATCGTGCAGGAAGGAGATACGCTCGACCTTGGCAAGGGTAAGCTATTGAGTTTCCACCCGGTACCAAACGTACACTGGCCAGACACCATGTACACCTATGAACGGCAGACCAAAACGCTCTTCTCCTGTGATATGTTTGGCGCCTTTGGCCGCATGGGAGAGCATTGTTTTGATGATGAGTTGACACCGGAAGAGATCGCCTTCTTTGAAGCGGAAGGAATCAGGTATTATTCTAATGTGATGACCACGTTTACATCCAGTTTGCGGAAGGCGCTTGCGAAAGCAAAAGCGCTGGACATAAAGACGATCGCCCCTGGTCATGGCCCGGTTTACCGGAAAAATCCGCAAAAAATCATCGATGATTATACCCGGTTTTCCCAATATGCGGACGGGGCCGGCAAGAATGAAGTCGCCATATTATGGGGCTCCATGTATGGAATGACGGCGAAAGCGGTTGATTATGTTGAAAGTATCCTGCAAAGAGAAGGCGTCAAATACAACAGGCTGGAAATGCCATTGGAAAGTGATAGTGAAATGATCGCCACTGTTTTTAAATCGGCCGGGATTATTGTTGCCGCCCCCACTTATGAGTACAAGCTTTTTCCACCGGTGGCGGCCGCTTTAAATGAGCTTGGCCGAAAACGGATCTCTGGAAAACTGGCCTTTAGATTCGGGTCATACGGCTGGTCTGGCGGGGCCGAGAAGGAACTGAAAGAAATAATAGCCAGAAACAATATGAACTGGGAGTTCATTGATTCCGTGGAGTTTGAAGGAGCGCCCAAACAAGAAGACCTTATGAAGGTGGAAGCCGGAGTATTGGCGTTGCTTGAAAGAATGAAGGAAAAGGTGGTAGAATAATTTAAGCGGCTGTTTTGGGCAGAGGAGTGGATGCCCCGCTTGATATGGAAAACCAACAGAAAAAGGGAGCATTAATATGATCCAAGAGCTGGTCAAAGCATTTTTCTTAATTTTCATCGCCGAAATGGGGGACAAGACCCAAATTCTCGCCATGGCCTTTGCCACCCAGTTTCCGGTTGGAAAAGTAATCCTCGGGATCGGATTGGGCGTAGTTCTCAACCATGGTCTGGCCGTGGCGCTGGGGAGCTATCTGTCCCGCGTGGTCCCGCTTAATACTGTTCAGCTAATTGCCGGCGCCGCCTTTGTCGGTTTTGCCCTTTGGACCCTGAAACCGGAGGAAGCGGAGGGAAAAAACGAGCCTAGAATGCAATTGGGACCGGCCACCACGGTGGCCTTGGCTTTCTTCTTAGGTGAACTTGGTGATAAAACCCAATTAACGGCCATTACCTTGGCCGCGGATGTCCGGAATCCGTTGCTGGTTTTGGCCGGCACGGTTGCCGGGATGATCGCCACGGGCGCTTTGGGCATCATTGTTGGTAAAAAGTTAGGGGACAGGATCCCGGAGCTCGGCTTGAAACTTCTGGCTGCGACCATCTTTATGTTCTTCGGCCTGCAGAAGCTGGCTCAAACCATCCCGGCCCAATATTTAAGAGGCTATACGGTGCTTCCTTTTCTCGGCCTGTTGACTTTGGTCGTCCTTTGGCTGGTCCATTCCTTACTGCGCCAAAGACGGGCCGGGATCCAATCGGAATTTATCACCACGGCAAGGCTGCTCCGTGATTATTATCTGCACATGAAAAAGGATCTGGACAGGATTTGTTTAGGTCTGGAGAATTGTTGTGTCTGCCAGGGAAAGCAATGTGCGATTGGGGAGTCAAAAGAGATTGTCCAAGCGGCTTTGGCCGGCCAAGCATGGCCGGGGGGGACCCAGGCGTCCGCGGCCAACCATGGAAAGAAGCCCTTCTCCGAGGAGAAAGTCTTGGATTGCCTGGTGGACACCCTTTGGTTGCTCAGTACAGTAAAAGATGAAGAACGCTTAACCAATGCGCACCTCATCAGAAATGAGATGGAAGCCATTCTGCTCGGCCAACCGGTCAACCAATTTGAAGATATTGCGTCCTACCTCAAACAGGTACGAGCGTTGGATACCGGGTTGGCCGCGAAGATTGACGTCATGTTCCATAAGAGAAAGCCCGCATTGGTGGTGCAGGCAATATGAAGCAAGAGCGAGTAAGGGCGGTTCCTGATTAATCTGCTCCGGTCATCACCATTTCTACGGAAGAACCACGGTCCTGATCTTTCTTAAAACATGAAAAGAATTGATCCTTTAAGGACAGGTGTTTTAAGTAGATACCAGTGCACTCCTATTTTAACACCAAGGGGGTTAAGATATGGAAAAGTGCCTGTTATCGATAGATTGGGACTATTTCATTTATACGCGACACCCTATGGGTTCTTATAGCGAAAATAAAAAAAGCTTGATCGATTTTTGGTACAAAAGATATCTCCAGGCCAAGGCGCGGGGCGAAGATATCCAGAAAGCATTTCAGCTCTCTGCAGAACTGGAAGAATTTTGGACGAAAATCAAGAAATATTTTACGTTTGCAGACAAGATAAAGACTTATGTTTCGGATTCGCATACCTTGTCATATAAAATCGCCAAGGAAAGCAAGTGTCAAGCAGTCTGCCTCTTTGATGCCCATGCCGACCTGGGTTATGGCGGGCTTCCGGCGCTCAACTTTGAAGTCAATTGTTCCAATTGGCTTGGCAAGCTTTTAAAGGAGAAGCAAATTGAAGAGGCTTATATTTTCTATAGCCCGTATACGACCGAAAAACCGGAATATTTCCAACCGCTGAACAGCATCTATAAAATCAGGTATTGTGCTTTTGATGATTTGGAAGGTAAAAGTTACGCTGCGGTGGCAATTCATATCTGCCGGTCAGGGGTGTGGACCCCGCCCTGGCTGGATGAAAAGTTTTATCAATTTATTGCTGCTTTGGGGCTGCCTTATGAAATAGTGAACTGTCCGGAAAGAAAATGGGATCCCGACCACATCAGCTTGGCGGATAAGGTCAATTATTTAATCGCATCTTAGAAGCGGATGAGCCGGAAAAAACCGGAGGCAAAGAAAGACTGGATAATTTTCTCCCGGATTGCCGTTCATGCGGCCGGCGGAAAATAAAATGTAAGACAGGACAAATAACGGTTTCCGCCTCCGGGTCAGACCACTTGAAAGAGATAAAATTTAAGGTAATCCGTTTCCGGAACATTCCAGAGGATGGGATGATCCGGAGCTTGCTGGCGGGCTTCAATCTGCCGGAGGGAGACAGTGGCGTCCTTGGCCGCACTGACCAGTATTTTGCGGAATAATTCATCCGTCATGAAGTGGCTGCAAGTGCAGGTGGCCAGATATCCGCCCCGGGGTAGGAGCTTCATAGCTTTCAGGTTAATTTCTTTATAGCCGCGGGCCGCTTCCTGTACAGTCTTGGGGGATTTGGTAAAGGCCGGCGGGTCAAGGATGATCAGATCATAGTCCCGGCATTTCTCCTTAGCCAGCTTGGTCAGGAGGTCAAACACAT
>JAAYHQ010000085.1 GCA_012727425.1 Bacillota bacterium | reverse complement strand
GCCGGAGAACAGGGCCGGGGTTTTGCCGTTGTGGCCGCGGAAGTCAGGAATTTAGCTGGCCGGGCAGCGGAATCCGCCAAAGAAATTGAAGCGCTGATCAATGAAAGTGTCCGGCGAGTTGACAGAGGAAACGAGATGATCCATAAGTCTTCCGAAATGCTCAAAGAGATTGTTGAAAACACGAAAAAAACCTCCGATCTGATTGTCGAAGTAGCTGCGGCGATGCGCGAACAATCCAGTGCTGTTGAGCAGATCCAATCTTCGATCGAACAACTTAATCAGGTGACCCAAGAGAACGCCGCCATGGTCGAAGAGATTAATGCCACCAGCGAAGCGTTGGATGCCGAAGCGGAGAATCTACGTTCCATCGTCAACAAATTTAAAGTGGGGGAGACGGAGAACACCGGACAGGCAACTCCAGTGCGAAAAGTGCAAGGAAATCTCAGTAAAGGAAAAACCCATAAGACTGATCAGAAAACCCCGGTCGGCAAGGTGGAGAAGTTTAAATTTGATGATTTAGCGAGCTTTTAGACTATTTGAAAGGAGCAGTTTTTATGACCCAACCCGATAATACACTGGAAATAATAAACCATCACTTAACCATGGAAGAAGAAGAGGAACAACTCATCATCTTTAGTGTGGGTGATGAAGAGTTCGGGCTTGATGTTTTTTGCGTCCAAGAAATTATCAGGTATATTAAACCGACAAAAATACCGCATGCGCCAAGGTCGATCGAAGGAGTTATCGACTTTCGCGGGGAAGTAATTCCGGTCATCAATATGCGGGAAAGGCTCGGAATTGACGTTATTGAAAACACCGAGATGAGTGTTATTATAGTTATAGAGAATTCCGGCCGTATTTTTGGGCTGACGGTTGATGCCGTTTCGGATTTACAGAGCATCCCGAAAGACAAAATACAAGAAAAAATCGATTTTACCGATGAAAAAACAAAATACCTTCGTGCCATGGGCAAAATGGGCAATCGCTTGGTTTTGATTGTTGACTTGGAAAGAATAACCGATATTAATATTGAGAAAAAGAACGAGGAACTACTTTTGCTTCTTAACGAAAATGATGATGGGCAATAGGAGATGCCAAAACCCGGTGGGAGACAACCTACCGGGTTTTTTTAAGAGCAGCGGCAACTTTTATGAACCAAAAACAAGGAGGTCGGGTGGTTGGACACGAATATGGCAACAGTATATAATCATAGTATTTTGACAAGGACAAAATAACGGTTGGTTTTAGAGAGGAAGGAATTAGCATTGCGGAACGTTTTATTTTCTCGAATGCCGTTGTTGATCTGTATCATTGTCACCATCGGGCTGTTGTTCTGCTCATCCGGTTTTGCTCTAGCTAGTACCGAAGAAGATATTAATCTTCCATACCGGATTGTTGTCGAAGAGGAGACGGGGGAGATTTTTTTCGTTCAAAACGCCCCGCCGCGGGAAAAGACGCAGAAACCAATGGTTGCTGTCGCTCTGGGCGGCGGGGGCGCCCGGGCCTTGGTAAACGTCGGCATCTTAAAAGCCTTTGAAGAAGAGGGAATTCCGGTTGATCTGGTGGTCGGTTCAAGTATGGGCGCGATCGTTGCCGTCTTGTACGGGAGCGGGATGCCGCTGGCCACCATCGAGGAATTGGTCACCAGCGATATCCTCCCGTCAATGTTTGATCTAAATTTCCCCTTCCTCTACTCGGTTATTGACACCCGGAGGGTCAACTATTTTATGGAACGGGTTATACCCCACCGGCGGCTGGAGGAGTTTCCGATCCAAACGGCCCTGCTCAGTTACGACCTGACCCACGGGGTGAAATATATCCATACCAGTGGGCCGGTCTCCCGGGAGATTCAAGGGTCTTACGCTATCCCGCTCTTCTTTCCCGTGGTAGAGAAGGATGGCCTTTTCCTAATGGATCCGGGAGTTTTGGAGCTAACACCGGCCCAGGCCGCCAAAGTCCTGGGGGCGGACGTCGTCATTTCGACTACCGCTTTTGATGAATTACCCTATAACACCTATGATTTTCCGGTCCGTGCTTGGGTCAGATTCATCAACATCTTAAAAGAACAGAATTCAAAAGCGATCATCGACCGCTATTCGGATGTGACCATCAACTGTGACGTTGGCGCATATTCCTTTATGGATTTTCATTTGGCGGCCGAGTTTATCACTCTTGGGTATCATGAAGCCCAAAAACTGATTCCCGAGATTAAACGGATTTTAAGGGAAAAAGAAATCCCTTTAAAGCAGCCCGAAGAGGATGCTCGGCCGGTTAAGGGGAGTTATGCGGAACCCCTGAATTTGCCGGAACTGCTGCGCGATATCAAATACGAGCGGTTGCCATACGATTTTACCCGCTTTAAACCGCTCCTCTATTTCGGGCGGGAGCATTCGTATTTTAAGCAAGATCTAATCCGGGAAGAGTCGACCGCTTTACAATACGGATTCCTTTGGCAAAAGGGCCAGCTCGACCTGCGGAGCTTAACGCAGGGTACGGGCTTGGACAACTATGAGCTCAGACTGAAATTGACTGGCTTGACCGCCAATTTTGACCTCATCGGTAAGCTGCATTACGAAGAAACTCCAGAGCAAGACCTTTGGTGCTACGGGGTGGATCTCAAATATTACCAGTCGACGTTCACCTTTACTGTTGGATGGGCGGATCTGAACCAAACCGCTTACCTGCATAACGCCGGGACCATCGATTTGAACTGGGGCAAACATGAGTTTCAGAGCGCGGTGGATCTTTATACCCCCGCTCCTGGCCGGGGCTTAATCTTTACTGATGTTAAATACGTAGCGACACAACGGTCCAAGATTGCCTTGGGCGACGATTTTACGTTCCAACCCAAATTAGTCATCAGTAATACGGAAAAAACGGATCTGTTCGCCGGACCCTTAATCTACCGGGGATTTGAACCGGAAACAACAGAGGCGAAAACTCTGATCCAATCAGCTTTGGAACTGGCTTACCATTACCGTTTTCCTTATTCCCTGGAAATCTTACAATGCATCCAACTGAAGGAACTCACCGGGTTCTCCTTTGCCGACCTTTATTACCGGTTGGAACCGTATTACGCGTTTGGCGTGGGGCTAACTTGTGAACTGAGCTTGCTGGGGATTAAACCGTCCAGTTTCGGGGGGTATGTCGTTTATGACCTGACTAAGACGGCTTGGCGGGGAGTTTTATCCCTCGACCTTTCCCTATAAACCGGGTTACGCGGCGCTAGGGGGAGTAGGGGAGGAAGAAGGGCGGGCTTAGTCTTTTGGCGCCACAAGTTCAATCACAAAGATATAGGGCCATAGTTTTCCGGTCACAAACAAGCGGTCTTCTTGCGCATCATAGGCGATCCCGTTGAGAACATCAACTGTATACCCGGGATGATCTTTCGGGTCCAACAGGCCGGTTAAATCCAGCCAACCGGTAACGTCCCCGGTAACGGGGTCGATGACGGCAATACGATCGGTTAGCCAGACATTAGCAAAGATTTTTCCATTGATAAACTCCAGTTCATTCAGGTGCACAACCGGTTTTCCGTTGCTTTGGACCGGAAGCTTAAATACTGGGGTGAAGGTCTCCGGGTCAAGGAAAGTAAGGACGGCGGAGCCATCACTCATGATCAAGTGCTTTCCATCGGAGGTGAGGCCCCAGCCTTCGGTCTGGTAAGTAAAAGTCGTAAGTTTATTGAACGAGGCGCGATCATATACAAACGCCTGGTGCTCCCGCCAAGTCAACTGGTAAATCCGGTCATGACAAAGGGCAATTCCTTCGCCAAAATATGTTTCCGCCAATTCAACCTGGCGTAAGACCCTTCCGTCACTGGGGTTCACCTGGCGAAGGGAAGAGCGTCCATACAAGCCGGTACTCTCGTAGAAATAACCGTCGTAATAGACCAAACCTTGGGTAAAGGCCTGGGGGTCGTGGGGGAGGCGGTTTACAATCCGGTAGCTATAATTAACCGGCCCAGGAGGAGAAGGAGTCCCGGTTATTATTTGGGCCCCGCGCAACGGGCGAAAGAAGAGGCCCAAAACCAACACCAAAACAAGTAAAGAGAAGGTTCTCGTTCTCATCGTTTCCCTCTTGAATTATAACTGCCTTGTCTAGTAATAATATGAATCTTGGCAGAAAGAAAAGACTTTGCCTTTAAAGATAAATTTAAAGGGTTCAGAGAAAAATCCTTCTTTTTTGTTTTTCCCCCATTTTTAGCCCTGGATTAGGCGGCGGCGCAAATTAATCGAGAACAAGTATGAGTTTGACCCCAAATAAGGATAATAGGGGAGAGGAGGGGACTGGCATGAGTGAACTCATCAATAACCGGGAATATCGTCAGGCAGTACTGAAGGAGATTATCAGCGACTTACACCAGGGCAAAAGCGTTGACGAAGTGAAAGCCCGTTTCGAAGAGACCTTCCAGGGCGTTTCGGCCACCGAAATTGCCGAACTGGAACAGGCTTTGATCCAGGAAGGTATACCAGTTGAAGAGGTGCAAAGACTCTGTGACGTCCACGCCGCGGTTTTTAGGGGGTCGATCACCGAGATTCACCGCCCCGGAAAAGTTGAAGACATCCCGGGTCATCCGGTCCATACTTTTAAGCTGGAAAACAGGGTATTGGAAACGTTCCTTGCCGAACAACTCGAGCCCCATCTGGAAGCCTTTCACCGGGAAGATAACCAGGAAACGATGGTACTCTTAAAACAAGACCTGGAGTTGCTCCGGGGGATCGACCGGCATTACGCCCGGAAGGAGAATCTACTCTTTCCGCTTCTCGAAAAATACGGAATCACCGCACCACCCAAAGTGATGTGGGGCGTTGATGATGAGATCCGAACGGCCATCAAAGACGCAATCAGCCTTTTAAACAACTATACGGGTACCAAGGAGCAAGTTGTCGAACAAATTAAAGCGCTAATTGCAAAAGTCCGGGAGATGATCTTCAAAGAAGAAAACATCCTCTTCCCAATGGCCATTGATACATTAACCGAGGATGAATGGGGGGCAATTGCCGCCGAAAGTGAAGAAGTCGGGTATTTTCTAACGCAACCGGCCGCGGAGTGGAAACCCACCAAGATCGATGTTGAAGAAAAAGCCCAGGCGGAAGGGGAACGCCCCGCCGATGGCTACATCAGCTTCGAAACCGGACTCCTTTTGCCGGAGGAGATCAGCCAGATCTTTAACACTTTACCGGTAGACATTACCTTTGTTGACCGGGAAGGGATCGTTAAGTTTTTCTCCCAGACCAAGGACCGGATTTTTCCCCGTCCGAAAACAGTTATCGGGCGCAAAGTTGCCAACTGCCATCCGCCGGCCAGTGTCCACATCGTTGAAAAGATTGTGGAGGATTTTAAAAGCGGGCGGAAGGATGTGGAAGAATTCTGGATCAAAATGGGGGAGCGGTACGTCTATATCCGGTACTTTGCGGTCCGGAACACCAATGGCGAATATATGGGGACCTTAGAAGTGACCCAGGACATTAAACCCCTCCAGGAAATCACCGGCGAAAAACGCCTGCTTGATGACTAAACATTGAATTTCGAAATTGTCGATCAGGGAAAGGTTTTTCATTGAATGCGACCTTTTGCAGAAAAACTGGCTTTTGATTAACCGGAGGAAAATCCGGTTTTTTTATCATTAAGTCCACCATTTAGAACAATATAAAATAATTTAATCTATCCTACCAATATTTTATGGAATTACGATTTTACTTTTTGTAAACAATATGCTATAATCGATGAACTGTTTGGAAAAGAGCGATTTCGCTATCGTGCTGAAAAGAACACGGTTAAAGCCTATTTTGCCGAAAAATCCGACGGTGGGGTTGTTTTTGAATATCAAAATAAGCCGATTTTCTTCCAATTCGAAAACCAACATCAACGTTCGGCCAAGATTGATAAAAATAAAATCAGGTATGAGAAAATATATGACAACTGTGATCTTCTATTTAGCCCCCTAATCAAATTGGAGAAAAAGTACGAACATGTTAGAATGGAAAACGGGGGGTAGAAAAATGAAAAAGAAACGCTATGGCCAGGAATTCAAGGAACAAATCATTAGAGAATGCCAAGAAGTGACGTAATGCTGCATTAGTCGCCCGACGACATGGAATTTCCAAAAACACTGTACACAGTTGGCTTCAGGCATCAAGGAGAAATGGTTCTGTTGTACCTCTACCAATTAAATCAAAAAAATTCTTTGTCGGTATAGGTTATCATCAGCTTAGAGGATTTTATCTACAATTTGGGTTGTGAATAAATGGAATGAGTTGGGTATTCTTCTGAAGATGAATTAGATCGAAAAACAGTTCCGGGCTATAACCATCAAAGCGCTTGCGAAACTCTTGGTTAAATCGTTCAAGCCGTTCGTCCAAAAATTTGTTTATTTGGTCTAACACATCCTCGATGCTCTCTTGATTCAAATATCGAAAACATTCTTCCATAGAATCCAGTTCACATGGACTAACAATGGCAATTTTAGACATTTGCAGCTCCTCTTTTCTTTGTTATTTACATAATATATATTATAGGACGTTGTTTTTGGTTATAATAATATATATTTTTGGCTTTTATAACTGCAAAATATATGGATTACATATCAGATGAAAACAATATAGAAACTGAAGTTGTGGAAATTTTATTTTTGGAGAAATTGAATGATTCGGTTGATAGTAATCCATTAATTATGATGAAATCACAAGTTTTATTAAAGAGATTCTCGTTCAAGATGGCATTACAGAGAGACTAAAGGAAATTCTTTAATGGAAATAATTAGATAGAAGTTATTTATTATGCCTCGGGAGAACCTGTCTATAGAGCGTTTTAATATTTACCTTATTTTAGTCCTCCGGAGACAAGCTTTCTCTAATCTTCGCCGTTTCTTCCCTTATCTTCGCTTCATAGTATTCTTTGGTCCGCTCAAAATCTTTTCTCCGTAAAGTTCTGATCGCCACCTCATGCTCACCAAGGATTGCATAGACGGTCTTAAAGTCCTCGGATAAGTTGTCTAATTTGGAATTAATTTGGTCTAGTTTGGATTTATTAATGGTGTAACCTTCGCTTATATCCACCGTTTGGTCATAAACAATATTTAATTTCTTATCAAATGCGGCATGTCTTTCCTCGAGCCTAGTCAGACCCGTTTCAAGATTAGATTGCCTTTCTTCGAGTCTAACCATTCCGGCTTCGAGATTAGAATGTCTTTCTTCAAGCCTGGCCATTCCAGCTTCAAGATTGGACTGTCTTTTCTCGAGACGAGCCTGCCCCCCTTTAAGATCGCGTAGTTCACTAAGGACTATTTTTTGGAACTCTTCGTTGGTCATTTTACCCCCCCTCTCCCCTCCCCGGTTTTATTTAATTCTATCAAATTAACCCATAAAGACCAATAAGGTTCCCTCGGTTTGCCGGACACTCAGTTAAGAGGTAAAATGATTCAAAAGGAGCTGAGTGTAAATGGGACAAAAACGGAGAGTGTATTCTAAAGAGTTTAAAGAACAGGCGGTACTTTTATCAGAAACGCTTGCTGTAAACTACAGCATTGGGAAGATGTGCCGCTTTTTGAAAGGCTCGCGTAGTGGATATTATGATTGGCTGAACCGTGGTGAAAGCCCCCGTAGTAAACGCAATCGAGAATTAGCTGTAACAATCACGAAGCTCTTTTATCAGCATAAAGGACGGTATGGCAGTCCTCGT
>JAAYHQ010000009.1 GCA_012727425.1 Bacillota bacterium | reverse complement strand
TTTCATCGTGATGGTGACCATGTAGAGGGGGATCATGATGACTTCAAAGGGAATCATCATTGTTGCCATCATGCTGATAAAGACGGCGTTTCTTCCTTTGAATTTGAATTTGGCCAGTCCGTAACCGGCCATGGCGGCCAAGAGGACGGTCGTTACACTGACGGTGGTGGCGACCACAAGGGAGTTAAAAATGTTCCGGATGTATAAAAAAGAACCATCGGCACCGCGCAAACCAAACCAGTAGTTTTGCCACCGAAAGGTCTTGCTGATCCAGGGGTAAGGCAACTTCATAATGTCGGTGGCCGGCATAATCGAAGCGGTGAACATAAAAACTAAGGGGACCAGAATAAAGACGGCCATAACAACGAGAGAGATATTGATGCAAAGGTTGCCAATCTGCCCGGGGGTTGTGCTTTTCTTCCACACGAAAAACCCTCCTTATCATGCTTGTGTGTCAATGTGGAGTAGAATTACATATAGGAGATATCCCTTTCTTTGGCGGCTTTAAACTGTAACCAGCTAAGCACGAGCATAATCAAGAAAAGAAGCACACTCATCGCGCTGGCCCGATCGATCCGGAAGTCGCGGATGGCGGTGTTGTAAATATTTAAGGTGATCACATTAATCGGTTTGGTTGGTGCCCCTGAGGTGGTGAAGAGATACTGGGTACTAAAAGTCTTCAGACATTGCAGCATGGCCATGACCGAAACTAAAAGGGTGGTTGGTTTGATCAAGGGAAAGACAATCAACCAGAAGTGCTGCCACTTGTTGGTACCATCGATCGCGGCGGCTTCATGAATGCTTTGGGGAATATTCCCCATCCCCGCCACAAAGATGATGGTAAAATACCCAATATACTTCCAGAAATAAACAATTATGGTGGACAGTCTTAGCATCCCGGCCGTGGCCAGCCATTTATGGTCGACTCCCGGGGTCCCCATGACAAAGTTGACAAACTGGTTGGCCAGTCCCCGCGGATCAAAGATCAGAAACCAGATCAGGGCGGCCACCACCGAGGATAACAAGGCCGGCGAGTAAAAGATCATCTGCAACAGGGTGCGGCCTTTTTTGCGGGAAATAATGAAGGCGCCCAAGGCCAAACTGAAGACGAGAAGCAGGAGGAAAGTCCCCAGGGTAAAGATGGCCGTGCTTTTCAAGGAATTCCAAAACTCGGGGGATTGAAACAGATAAACATAGTTTTTGAACCAGATAAATTTCGGCGGTTCTAAAGAGATCAGATTATATCTGGTCAAACTTAGGTAAAATGCGTTCATCATGGGATAAAAACTAAAGACCATGAAAAAGAGCAGGGCCGGGAGGACAAAGACCCATCCCCACAAGGCTTTTTTCTCTTCGATACTCCTTTTTTTTCGTTCTTTCTGGTTAAACGAGAGGAGGTTTATATCCCCGGTAATTGGCTTTTTCATTGTGTTTCCTCCTTAAAAGGCGTTCTTGGTCAGGTGTTCCACTGTTCAGTTTTGTCCGCTTTTTCCGCTGGCTTTTCTGTTCATTTTAGCTGGATTCATTTATAAAAAGGAGTCCGGGCCTTGCGGCCCAGACTATTCCGGTTTTTGGCTTATTTTTCGTCCAAGACCTCCTGAATCTTTCTTTTGAGGGTGGCTAGAGCGTCTTCACTTTTTACGTTGGAAAGCATCACGTCTTCGATGGCTTCTTTAATGTACCGCTCGAATTGGTAACCATTCTCATGCAGGAAAACCGGTTTGGCGCGGGTCATGTCCGCCATGAAGACATCGGTGTAAGGCAGGCGCTTGAAGAAGTCGGATTCCACTAAATCTTTGCGCGGTTGGATGATGTTTACTTCGGTCAGGTACTCGATGGGGTGGTCGAGCATGTATTTAATAAACTGCCAGGCAATCTTCTGTTTGGCTTTGGGAATTGATGCATTGACCATGAAATAATGACCGTAGTAGGCGCAAGCCACCTCTTGTACGGCATCTTTAA
Source organism: Bacillota bacterium (assembly GCA_012727425.1). Taxonomy (GTDB): domain Bacteria; phylum Bacillota; class UBA4882; order UBA10575; family UBA10575; genus Capillibacterium. The sequence goes on along the minus strand of JAAYHQ010000009.1, from coordinate 23,614 downwards.
AGACGGGGAAGGGGACGACCATCCATTCGCCGCTTTCGTAGAATTCGGGATTATCAATTTTGATCCGGCCGATTTGGTAAAAACCACTTAGGCACATGGCGATGTCATTATTATCATAATTAAAGATCTTCCGGGCATTAACGTAAGTTGGACTTCCCAAATTGCGGCCGTGGGGACCCCATTCCCTCATGAAGTTTAAGGCCTTGATCCAAGCTTCATCATTGACGATTGCCTTTTTCCCATCGGCGCTAATCAAGTCACCACCCAGTTGTTGCACCATGGGCAGGAAGGAGACGAGGTAATACGGATAACGGAAATCGAATCCCCGGCGGGTGATGATCTCACCGTTTCGGATGACCAGTTTTTCCGAGATATCCGCCATTTCCTCCCAGGTTTTCGGATAATCTTTCTCCGGATCCAGGCCGGCACTGCGGAAGACCTTTTTGTTGATGAAAATGCACCAGTTCGTGATCTCCAGTGGTAGTCCGTAGATTTTGCCATCCATGGTCACCGGGTCAAAGGTATTGTCGGCGTAATCCGCTTTTAAATGTTCAAGGCTTTTATAACCGATCGCTTTGTAGTCGACAGGGGCGACACGCCGGTTAATGATATACCCGTACTCCTGTTCAATTGGAAGGTTAAAGATATCCGGACCACTTCTGGCCGCAAAAGCGGTCAGGACTAGATCGCCCATTTTGCTTGCCTCGTTGACCACTCTTTTGATCTCCACATTCGGGTGCATCTTGGTGAATTCGGCAATGTACCGCTCTTCGATCCTGGTCCGGTTATCATCAGTATGGGTCCAGTAGGTAATAACGGTCTTTTTGGCGGAAAAAACCGTGACCGAAAGGATGAAGAGGGAAATAACCAAACCCCAAAACACGAATTTTTTCATTTTATTGCCTCCTTTAGTCACAAATTCTTTAACCAAATTGTAACCAACAATAATCGCTAAACTGTATCACAAAAGTAACGAAAATGTAACAATTACCAACACTGTATCTTTATCCGAATTTACCTGCGGCGGCAGAAGAAGCCATAATCGGGAATGTTGATAATTTGTAAGCGATTAATTTAATATAAGAGATTGCGAAAGTTCCGGCACCACAAGGATTTACCTTTTATATCCAGAAATATTATATAAGTCGTTCTTCTTGGGCGTGTCTTCGTTGAAATACTGCCATAACGGAATTTATAATCTTGGGGGTGCAGAAATGAAAAAGCGTAGTTGGGTGGTGGCCTTATGTTTATTGTTGTTCCTTGTAGGCGGTTTGGTGTTGTGGCCAATCACCGGCTGTGACTGTCGCAACGTTGCCGCCACCGGTACCGAAGTACCTCTCTATCAAGATGCTGCTGCGCCCATTGCGTTGCGGGTGGAAGACCTGTTGTCCCGGATGACCCTGGAGGAGAAGATTGGCCAGATGACGCTGGCGGAAAGGGGGTCGATTAAACCGGAGGAAGTGGAGGCTTATTTTATCGGTGCGGTGTTGAGTGGCGGCGGATCGGCCCCCTGGCCCAATACCCCGCGGAGTTGGGCGCGGATGTTTGACGGCTACCAAAAAGCGGCGCTGCACACCCGCTTGGGGATCCCCATTCTCTACGGGACCGATGCGGTGCATGGTCACAACAATTTAAAGGGAGCGACGATTTTTCCACATAACATCGGTCTGGGGGCCGCCCGCGATCCGGAGCTTTTACAGAGGATCGGCCAGATTACTGCCTTGGAAACTAGGGCCAGCGGGGCAAACTGGACCTTTAGCCCTTGTGTTGCGGTGGTTCGCGATATCCGGTGGGGGCGGACCTACGAGAGTTTTGGCGAAACCCCCGAACTCCAGCGGTTGCTGGTCGGTGCGTACGTAAGAGGCTTACAGGGCCCCCGTGCCGAGATGAGCGGGGAATATCTGGTGGCCACGGCCAAACATTTTCTGGGGGACGGCGGTGCCACGTGGGGAACCGGTGATGCCGGATATTGGATTGACCGGGGGAATGTGGCCCTCAGCGAGGAGGAGTTGCGGGCCATTCACCTTCCCGGGTACGAGGAGGCGATCAAGGCGGGGGTCGGCACCATTATGGTGGCGTTCAACAGTTTTCAAGGGATGAAGATGCATGAGCACAAGTACTTAATCACCGATGTGCTCAAAAACGAATTGGGGTTCGACGGTTTTGTGGTGACCGACTGGCAAGGGATCAGGGAGATTCCCGCGCCCGATTACTATACAAAAGTGGTCCGGGCGGTGAACGCCGGGATCGACATGTTCATGGAGGTTAATTTGTGGCGGGAGTTTATTACCACCTTGCAAGAAGCGGTCCACAACGGCGATGTGAGTATTGAGCGGATCGATGACGCGGTCCGGCGGATCTTGCGGATTAAATTCCAGGCAGGCCTTTTTGAGGCGCCTTATGCCGACCGCAAGCTTTTGGCCAGAAAAGTAATCGGGTGTGCAGAGCACCGGGCTGTAGCCCGCGAAGCGGTGCGCAAATCTTTGGTTCTGCTCAAAAATGAAGGTAATTTGCTGCCCCTGTCCAAAACGAGCCGGATTTACATTGCCGGTTCCAATGCGGACGATCTTGGAAACCAGTGTGGCGGCTGGACCATTACCTGGCAGGGTCAAAGCGGCCCGATTACCACCGGGACGACGATCCGCGCCGGAATTGAAGCGGCCCTGCAAAAGCCCGGTCGGATCGTCACCCGGTTGGACGAGGCGGATGTGGCCGTGGTGGTGATTGGAGAAAAACCCTACGCGGAAGGAGTTGGCGACAACGGTCGATTAACCCTTGATTTTATGGACCTGATGGTGCTGGAAGAAGTTAAAGCGGCAGGAGTTCCCCTGGTTGTGATCATCGTCGCGGGCCGGCCGCTCATGATCACCGATTATGTAGACGATTGGGATGCGCTGGTGGCGGCGTGGCTGCCGGGGACGGAAGGGCAGGGCGTCGCCGATGTCCTCTTTGGCGACTACAATTTCACGGGGAAACTGCCGTTGACCTGGCCGAAAAACCTGGACCGGTATCCGTTCAACTATGGTGCTACCGATTATGATTCTTTGTTCAGTTACGGATACGGTTTAACCATGGATTTAGAGAAATAGGCAACAGTATTCGTTTCCGGCCGGAAACAGACCACCCGGAGGATTGTTCCTGGTGGAGAAAAAGATCCGTGGGTAGCGGATCTTTTTTTATTAAAATTTGGACCAAAATTATTCGAAAAAAGAGGAATTAGAAAGAGAAGGGAGAAATAAAATTAATAATATTAATGAAACCGGTTTAAATTGTATATAAATTAAGAACCGGAAATATCATATAAAAACCTTATTATAACCTAATTTTGCACACAAAACCCGGCTAATTTAACCAAAGCTTCATGAAACCAGTTTAAAAAAGGAGTTTTGCAATGGCAACAATTAATGAAGTAGCAAAGGTGGCGGGGGTTTCCAAAGCTACGGTCTCACGGGTCCTCAATAACCGGCCGGTTAGTACGGAAACCCATGCCAAGGTGATGAAGGCAATCCGCGAGCTGAATTACCAGCCGAACGCGCAAGCTCGGGGGTTGTCGTTGCGGCAGGCCAAGATTATCGGGCTGATCGCCCCGGATTTATTGGGTGACTTTTACGGACCGGTGATTATGGGGATTGAAGAGGTTTTACAAAAGAATGATTATAACTTGATCGTCTCCCGGGCCCGGTCCAAAGAGTTCCGGTTGGCCAAAATGCTTAAAGAAAAGAAGGTCGATGGGTTGATCATCGCCACTCCCCGCCGTATTGGGGAAAAAGGGATCCTGGCCTTGAAGAGGGATAACTTCCCGGTCGTTGTGATCGATGGTAATGTTGGTGAGCAGGTGTGCTCGGTGGAGGTCGACAGCTACCAAGGGGCCTTTCAAGCGACTGAGCATCTGATTAAGCTGGGACATTCCAGAATCGGTGTGATCTCCAGTCCGTACGCCTTCAAAGAAAGTCGCGATCGTTTACGCGGTTATCAAGAGGCGCTGAAACAATATGGTTTGCTTTATGACCACCAGTTGGTGCGCGAAGGGGACTACACGATGGCCAGCGGTGAACAGGAGATTAATCAATTGTTGCAGTTAGAACCGCGGCCGACGGCGGTTTTTGCCTTTAACGACTCAATGGCGATCGGGGCGATCCACGGTCTTTTTAAGAAAGGACTTTCTGTGCCAAAGGACATGGCGGTGGTTGGTTTCGACGATTCTTATGTCGCAAAAACCATCTATCCCCCTCTAACGACCGTGCAGCAACCCATCCAGGAAATGGGGGCGGTTGCCGCCCGCAAGCTGCTGGCGCTCCTTTCCGGCGAAGAAACAGCAATCACCCATATTACTCTCCAGACATCTTTAGTGGTGAGGGCCTCTTGCGGTGCGGGTTTATATAAATAAAATTTAGGGGGTGATAATAACTGCTTTAAAGGCGGAATAAACCTTTGTGAGAACAGAAAAAAGAAAAAGGAGGGTTTTTAAGTGAGAAAAAGAGGTTTGTTCTTGCTGATCATGCTGTTCGTGGTTGCTTCGCTTGGCCTAGAGGCAGCGCCGAAGACCAAAATCGTGGTTGGTTGTTTTCCGGCCTTGGATGAAGCCTATGCGGCGGTACTTCCAGAGTTTTATAAGAAATACCCCCAGATCGAAGTGGAAATCAAGGCGTTGGGCTTTGATGATCACCACAGTCAGTTGGTGACCGCATTGGCGGCCGGTGAGGGTGCTCCCGATGTTGCGGCGGTGGAAATTGGCTATGTGGCGCAGTTTGTTGCGGAAGGCGGTTTGGTTGATCTGTTAAAACCGCCCTTTAACGCCGGCCGGTACCGGGACGGAGTCACCCCTTACACCTGGGCACAAGGAATGTCTAATGACGGCCGGTTGATTGCGATGCCGGCGGATATAGCGCCCGGATGCGCTTTTTACCGGCGGGACGTCTTTGCTGCGCACGGGATTAATGTTGATGACATTAAGACAATTGAAGATCTGTATGAAGTTGGGAAAAAAGTATCGAAGGATTTGGACGGTGACGGGAAAAACGACACCTGGCTGATCTCCGACGCGTCAAGCATTGCTTGGATGATTATCCGTTCCGCGCCGGAACTATACTTTGATGAAAAAGGCAATTGTCTGGTGGACAGTGAACGTTTCCGTTTGGCCTTCGAATGGGCGAAGAAGTTCCAAGATGACGGGTTGGCCGGGGGGATAGCCGCCTGGACCAATGAGTGGTATGTTGCTTTCCAGACGGGAACGGTTGCTTATGAGCCAAGCGGCGCTTGGTTAGGGGGACACTTGAAAAACTGGATGGCACCGGACACGGCGGGTAAATGGGGAGTAACCGAGTGGCCGGCCTTGCGACCGGGCGAGGACAGGATGGCCGGTTACTGGGGCGGTACTTTCTTAGCCATCCCGGAACAGAGTAAGCATAAAGAAGAAGCATGGGCTTTCATCGAATTTATCACGACCAATGTCAACGCGCAAAAAACCTGTTTCGAAGTAGCCGATTGCTTCCCCGCCTGGATGGCAGCCTGGGAAGACAAGCTCTTTGAGGAAAAAATGGATTTCTTTGCCGGTCAACAAGCCCGTCTCTTATGGATTGACATTGCCAAGCGGGTTCCGGAAGTGATCACGAACCGGTTTGACAGTGTGGCCAATTCGGTGATTACTTCAGAATTAGGGGCTGTCCTCCAGGAAGGAAAACCGGTGGAGCGAGCTCTCCGCGATGCTAAAACCCAAATTGAGCGTAGAGTAAGAAGAGGTCGTTAAGTAAGGTGCGGAGGAAGGGTGCGGCCCCTTCCTCCGCCTGTCCTCCACTACTCCACATGTCAGATCAGAAAGAGGGATTGTTATGGCAGAGCTAACGATTGGGAAGAAAGTTAACCGGTTTTTCCGGCGGAAAGCCCCTTACTTCTTTATTTCGCCTTTTTTTGCTTTTTTCCTTGTGTTTGGCGCTTTTCCAATCTTTTTTGCTTTATACTTGAGTTTCCATGATTGGAATGGGATCGCGACCTCGCCGATGGTCTTTATCGGCGGGGAGAATTACTGGTATACTTTGACCGATCCCCTTTTTTGGCAGGCGTTGAAAAACACGATCGTTTTGACCATTCAAAGCTCCATTCCCCAGCATGTTCTTGGTTTATTCTTTGCTTTCGTGATCAACCTAGGCTTTGTCAAGTACAAGAACTTCTTTAAAACCACCCTGTTTTTACCCTACATAACGTCAACGGTCGCGGTTTCAATGATTTTTGCCATTTTGTTCGGTTATCCGTATGGTTTTTTGAATTATCTCTTCGTCTCCTTGCAAAAGCTGCCCTTGTTTCAAACCATCTTTAACTGGTTGCGTCTTGATCCGCCACTAAAGTGGCTTGGTTCCGCTTCTTTGATTATACCGTCGATTTCAACTCAGATTGTCTGGCGCTGGACCGGGTGGAATACCATTCTGTACTTGGCCGGGCTACAAACGATCCCACCGGAATTATATGAAGCCGCCCGTGTCGATGGGGCCAAATGGTATCAGGTGTTTTTCAAGATTACCCTTCCTTCGCTGCGGCCGGTGCTCCAGTTTGCGGTAACAATGTCGGTCATCGGCGGTTTACAAATTTTCAATGAACCCTTTATCATGGTGGGGAAAAACGGAGGGACCGGACGCGCTGGTTATACGTTGGCTATGTATTTGTACCAAACCGGTTTTGAATGGGGATATTTTGGTAGTGCCGCCGCCATCTCCTACTTGGTTTTTGTGCTGATCTTTATTTTCAGCTTTATCTCACGAAGGCTATTACGTTCCGAGGAGGGGGTCAGTTAAAAATGAACAAGCACCAAAGCCAATTAAGGCTTCCGTCTGTAATTAGACCGGGGAAGCAGATAAACTATAAAAAAATTGGCATTAAGTTATGCCTGTACCTGCCGCTTCTTTTTTGGACGGTGGTCACCCTGTATCCCTTTTGGTATATGATGGTTTTATCCACACGCAGCTTGTCCGAGATCTTTGCTTTCCCGCCACCCATGTGGTTTGGTCGTGCTTTAGCCGACAATTACCGGATTTTGTTGGAGAGACTCCCGTTCTGGCGTAATGTTTGGAACAGTGTCTATATCGCCGTCATGGCGACCGTTACCACCTTGTTCTTCTGTTCCTTGGGTGGATATGGGTTTGCCGTCTACGAGTTTAAGGGGAAAAAAGTCTTATTTAACATTATGTTGGCAACAATCATGATCCCGGCTCTACTGGGGATTATCCCCTTTTTCATTATGATGAGGTTCTTCGGGTGGATTAATACGCCCCGCGCCCTTTACCTTCCGGGCGCGGCCAGCGCCTACGGCATTTATCTATTGCGTCAGTACATCACGGGGGCGGTTCCTTTGGCGCTTGTTGATGCCGCCCGGATCGACGGTTGTTCCGAGTTTGGAATTTACTGCCGGATCGTTTTACCCATTATCAAACCGGGGTTGGCTGCCCTGGGCATCATCACCTTCTTGGGTTCCTGGGATAACTTTATGAGTGCACTGGTCATCCTCAGGGATAAAATAACCTATACGATCCCGGTAGCGCTGCGTTCCTTTCAAGGCCAGGCCCAAACCGACTACGGGGCTATTATGGTTGGGGCTTCGATTGCCGTGCTTCCCTTGATTACCGTCTTCCTGTTCATGTCACGGCAATTGATTGCCGGTTTAACCTATGGTGCGATTAAAGGTTGAAGGAAAGAAGCGTGACGGAAAGGGCGTGCCAGGCATAACGAACGCAGGACACTTGGAATAACTTGGTATAAAAATAGAGAATCATAATAAGGAGAGATGCAACGATGCAAAAAAACGACTTTTATTTGGGAGTAGCGACTTCAGCTTTGCAAATCGAAGGTTCATTAGCTGCAGACGGTAGTGGGCAGTCACTATGGGAAGTTTTTGCCGCTCAACCTGGAAAGGTCTTTAACAATGATACTCCTGCGTTGGCCTGCGACCATTACCGACGCTGCGAAGCCGACTTGGATCTCATGGCGGCGTTGGGCATTGAAATGTACCGCTTCTCCACGGCCTGGCCGCGAATCTTTCCCGCGGGGGCCGGGGCGCTTAACCAAAAAGGGCTGGATTTTTATGCCCGGCTCATTGACGGGCTTTTGGAGCGGGGAATCGAACCGATGCTCACCCTTTACCACTGGGAATTACCCCAAACCATGCAGGAACGCGGGGGTTGGGCCAACCGGGATGTGGCCAAGTATTTTGCGGATTACGCCGGTACCATGCTGGAACGGTTCGGGGACCGGGTCAAATACTGGATCACCCATAATGAGCCGTGGGTGACTACGGTGTTGGGGTATTGGGAAGGGGTTCATCCTCCGGGCACCAAGGATTTTGCGGTCGCTTCGCAAGTGGCCCACCATCTCCTTTATTCCCACCAGTTGGTTTGGCGGATCTTCCAAGAGCTGAATCTGCCCCAGGGCCAGTTGGGGATCGCCCTTAATTTAAGTCCAGTCCACGCGGCAAGTAACCAACCGGCGGATTTGGCCGCGGCGGACAGGTATGATGCCTTTCTCAACCGGTGGTTCATGGATCCGGTCCTCAAGGGGACTTACCCCGAAGCGCTGTGTACGTTATGGCGGGAGCAGGGCGTTTCCTACCCGTTGGAGCGGATGGATGAACTGCAAGCGGGAACCATCAATTTTCTGGGGATCAACTATTATACCCGCAACCGGGTGCAGGCCGGTTCTGGTGACGCACTGTACGCCCTCTTGCGGTTGGAACAGCTGCCGCCGGAGTTACCGGCCACGGAAATGGGCTGGGAGATTTATCCGGACGGCCTCTATGAGCTGCTCACCAGGATCAGCCGGGAAAACAAGGAATTGCCCTTATTTATAACGGAAAACGGGGCGGCTTTCCCCGACCAAGTGGACGCCGACGGGCGAGTAAAGGATGAACAGCGCATCGCGTATCTTGAGGCCCATTTGGCGCAGGTCCGGAGGGCAAAGGAAGAAGGGGTGAACGTCCGGGGGTACCTGGTCTGGAGTTTCCTGGATAATTTTGAATGGACCTATGGCTACAGTAAACGTTTTGGCCTGGTCTATGTGGATTACGCCACCCAAAAACGGATCATCAAAGACAGCGGTTATTGGTACCGGGATCAGATCAACCGGAAGAAACAAAAGGGTTAAGCCTTGAGCAAGCCTTGACAAAGGAAATTAAGGATCGTGACAAAAGGAATGAAATAAAGAATAGTTTGCGCCACGTCCGGAAAGGAAAAAGGGTGCCCTTTAAAAGGACGCCCTTTTTTCTTTTGGAGAACGGCGGGAAGAGGGGGGTGCGCGGAAGGCACCCGCTTCTATTATTCGACGACGACGGCCGTCCCGGAGGCGGTGACCATGAGCATGTTACCGCCTTGGCCCAGGACTTCGTAGTCAATATCCACGCCGATGACGGCATTGGCCCCTAATTTGGCGGCACGTTGCTGCATCTCATAGATGGCATCCTCGCGGGCTTTAATCAGTTCTCCCTCGTAAGAACCGGAGCGTCCGCCGAAGAAGTTGGTCAGTCCGGCGGCAAAGTCTTTGAGAAAATTAACGCCGGAGATTACTTCTCCGAAGACAATGCCCTTATATTCCACGATTTTACGACCTTCAACCGTATTGGTGGTGGTTACGATCATTTTAAAATCCTCCCTTTGGTTAAATCGGAAAATATTTGATACCTTATTATACCAGACCAGCCCGGAGGAGACCAGACGGTGGAGGAAAAACCATCATCCTCCTTTGCCTTTTTTCTTGACTGGATTGGTGGAAAAGCATATAATATTTGTACTTAGTAAACAAGTAAACTAGTAAATTAGTAAACTGGGGAAAGAAGCAACAGGGGGAGGGTATTAATTAATGAAGATTCCGACCACGCTAAAACACAAACCAGTAATCGTCTGTGAAAACTATGAGAATGTGGATGGGCGGTATGCCTACCGGACGGATGCGAAGGGCCTTTCGTTGGGACTGGCCCAGTGGAATGACCGGGGAAACGTCGATATTTCCGCCAAGGTGTGGCGGCATACCGGGGAAAAATGGTCCCGCCAGTCGGAGGAGTTACCGCTGCACCGCGTCTTGGACCTGGCGATTTTGATCTGCCGGACCAGGCTTTATTTCCAAGAGGAAGCCTACCGCTGGACAAAATTCTACAATCCGGAAAAGACCGTCCTTGACCGTGTCGGGTTGCAAGGCGACGCCATGACAGTGGCGGTCTGTACCGCAAACGAGAAAATTGATGAGGATATTAAATTATTCGGGCAAGCACTGAGCAATGATGATGAATTGCTGGGAGAACGGTTTCGCATTTTAGCCCGGCTTTTAAGGGAAATGGGGTATTAGGGATGGACCGTAAAAAGGAACTGAAGCAACTGTATAAACAGATGAAGCCGGAGATGGGGGTTTTTATCATCCGGGCGCTGGATGATGGCCGTTGTTATCTGCAGGCCACACCCAACCTGAAGGGGGCAATCAATAGTACGCGGTTTAAACTGGACGCGGGAAAGCATCCCAACCGGGAGTTGCAAAAAGCATGGCAGGAGCGGGGGGCGGCGAATTTCGTCTTTACGGTTCTGGACAAACTGGAATATGACCAAGATGAAACTAAGACCGATTACCGTGAAGAGCTGGAAATTCTGCAGATGGTCTGGGCGGAAAAACTGGCGCAAGAGAAGACGGTGTTTTTTTAGAAAGTGGCAAGGATTCAAAAACCAATAGTGACCAGCGGTTTGCCAACAACTTTTTCCCGCAAATAGACGTTGGTATGAAGGGTGGTCTTTGTGATGGTGAAGGAGGCCGTAAGTTGCGGAAGAACGCCGGGTTTTTGATCAGTGTTCTGATCGGGTTGGCGCTTGCTTTTTTTCTGGGTTACAGTGGCCTGCGGGCCAGAAGGGAAGCAAGGGTGATGGCCGGGTTTGCCACCTTGCTGGCCAAGGACGATTTGACTGTCGCTGAGGTTATTGCCTATGTGGATCGGCACATTGCGGAAGTTACTACCGGAAATGCGGACAAGCTGGTTTTGGGGTTGGAGAGGGTGCAAAAGGAGAAGCTCCCCGCTTGGCAGAGGATTTATGAAGACAGCGCTTTACAAGCAAAGATGCTCCGGGTTTACCAGCAAAGCTGGGCGCTGGATGATTTACAGACGGCGGCGGATGAGGAGATCCGGCAATTGGTGGCCCAAACCAGGCAAAATGGTTACAAGGTGGAGACCGCGGAAGGGCAATTTTTTCCGGTGATTGACTATACTTTCTATCAGAAGTACTTTGGGGCGATTGCCGCTGATTTAACCGCCTATTTTGAATTGATGGCGGTGGAATCGGAAGCCCCGCCGGTGAAAGACGGAGCGCTTATGCTCAGTTGGGGCCAGCTTCTTCAGCGGGCGAAGCGCCAAGAACAGTTTATCGACGGATACGGCAGCTCGACGCAGGTCGAACCGGTTCGCGCCCTCTTAAAACGTTATGTCACCTATGCCCTCTACGGTTGCGACAATACCCCGTTGTTTAATTATACGACGAAAGAGATGGACCCGGAAGCCAAATTGGCCTATAATATCTTTATCGCCCAAGAAACGGCAGGGGATTTTGCCGCGTTAATCAAAGAGTACCTCCATGTGCTGGCTGCCAATGACTACCGTTTAACGGCGGAAGTGGACGCCTACCGGCAAGCGGCGGTTGCGGGCTGGTGATTCCCGCCGGGAAGCCGGGCATTAACAAAAAAGATACATATAAGGCCGTCCTATGAGCTGATTATAATGGTAAAATATAAGCAATTAAAAAGCTTTGCATAAGGAGGAGAAGTTCCTCATGTTCAAGGAAGATACGTTGAAGACCGGTCAGAATATCGTGGAAAAGTTGAAGGGTGGCGTGATCATGGATGTGACCACTCCGGAGCAGGCGAGGATTGCCGAGGATGCCGGAGCGGTGGCAGTTATGGCCCTGGAACGGGTTCCGGCTGACATTAGGGCCGAAGGCGGCGTTGCCCGGATGTCCGACCCGGAAATTATCTTCCGGATCAGGGAAGCGGTTTCCATTCCCGTCATGGCGAAGGTGCGCATCGGTCATTTTGTTGAGGCCCAAATCCTGGAGGCGCTGGGTGTTGACTTTATTGATGAGAGTGAAGTATTGACCCCAGCCGACGACCGGTACCATATCGACAAAACCAAATTTAAAGTTCCCTTTGTCTGTGGGGCCCGTAATCTGGGGGAGGCCCTCCGCCGGATCAATGAAGGAGCGGCGATGATCCGGACTAAAGGCGAGGCCGGAACGGGTGATGTGGTCGAAGCGGTGCGCCATATCCGAACGGTGAACGAGGAGATTGCCGCTTTACAGCTGACGGCGGAAGAAGACTTACCCAAACTGGCTGAAGAAATGCGGGTACCGGTGGCTTTGGTTCGTGAAACCCGTGAACGGGGTCGTCTTCCGGTGGTTAACTTTGCGGCGGGCGGGGTCGCCATTCCGGCGGATGCGGCCTTAATGATGCAGTTGGGCTGCGACGGTGTCTTTGTGGGTTCCGGTATTTTCAAGTCGGAAAAGCCTGCCGTCCTTGCCAAAGCAATTGTGGAAGCGGTTGCCCATTATCAGGATCCGGCGGTCCTGGCCAAAGTATCCCGCGGTTTAGGCCAAACGATGCGGGGGATCAGCGTGGCCGGGCTGGCCAGTGAAAACCGGCTGGCCGAACGGGGTTGGTAAGGAAACGGAACGGTTGAGGTAAGTACTGGTTACCCCGGGCAGACGGATCTGGGTACGGGAAGAAGGTGTACGGAATAAAAATTGCGTTATTACTTGTGGCGTAATAACGCAATTTTTTTGTTCTGTTGTGCAACGGTGTTTGTTTCTACCTTAATTGGCGACTCGGAACTGGTTCAGCATCTCTTTTAGACGCTCAGCTTCATTTTTTAAGAATTGACAAGAAGAAGCCAGTTCCTCTACCATGGCGGCGTTATCCTGGGTGACCTGGTTTAGTTGATTGATGGAAGACTGGATCTGCTGCGTGGCACTGGTCTGTTCTCTAATCGCATCGGCAACGGCATTGATGGCCGCCGAGGTTTGCTTGGTGTTTTCGACGATCTGGTTGAGGATGGTACTGGATTTTTGCACCATCTCGTTGCCGTTTTCTACGCGGTTAACACTTTCTGTGATCAACGCCTCGATTTCCCGGGCGGCTTCCCCGGCCCGACGGGCCAGGCTTCTTACTTCCGCGGCGACGACGGCAAAACCCCGTCCTTGCTCACCGGCGCGGGCGGCTTCAACGGCCGCGTTGAGCGCCAGGAGATTGGTTTGGAAGGAGATGTCGTTAACCACCTGGATGATGGCGGCGATCTGGTTGCTGCTGGCCGAGATCTGTTCCATGGCGGCAATGGTGTTGGCGATGGCTTCTTCGCCTTCTTTGACCACATCTAGGGTGGTCTGGGAAAAGTGGTTGGCCTGTTGGGCGTTGGCGGCGACCTGTTGGATTGTGGCGCTCATCTCCTGCATGGTGGCGGATAACTCTTCCAGAGCAGCCGCTTCTTCTTGGGTCCGCTGGGAGAGGTCTTCGTTGCCGGCGGCGATTTGGAGCGAACTATTGCTGACTTTTTCGGCGATGCTTTGAATCAGAACGGAGGAGTCCCGTTGTTGTTGCAACAAGCGATTAAAACCAGAGGCCAGCTCACCGATCTCATCTTTTGATAAGATCGGGAGTTCTGTAGAGAGGTCGCCCGCGGCTGCTTTTTGGAAGGCATTGAGCAGGAGTGGGATTGGTCTTAGCACATAACCGGTAAAGATGATTGCCACTCCGATTCCTAAACCTATACCGGCGAGAATAATCAAGCCCAACCAGAGGTTGATTTGGCCGATTAATTTCTGGGCTTGTTTCTTTTCCACTCCGACAAACCACATTCCGATTACTTTGCCGCTGGCATCCCGGAGCGGGGTATAACGGGTCAGAAAGGGTCGGCCGGCCACATCGGCTTCGCCGGTGAAGTCGCGGCCGTTGACCAGCACCGTCTCCACAACCTCTGGTGCGGCCTTGGTACCAGTGGCCCGGGCCCCGTTCTCCAGGGTGACGTTGGTGGCGACCCGGGTATCGCCCAAGAAAAGCGTGGCTACGGCACCAGTCTGGTTGCGGATGATGTCAACGACTTGGTATTTTCCATTGATTAACTGGTCACCTTTGTAGAGACTGTTGTTCTCTCGACGCCAGGGGCCGGGATAGACCTCATCCAACAATTGATAACCTAAATTGAGGATCGAAGAAAGCTCTTGGGTGAGATGGGAATTGACCAGTTTGGAGACTTGGTAATTGACCACGAGGAAAAAGACGAGTCCGATCAGGCATAAAAGAATGGTGGTTCCGATGGAGATCTTCTGTTTCAGCTTCATCCTGTGTTCACAATCCTTTCGACATTATTCGTAAATTATATGTTATTAATGACAATAATAACGACAAAAGTTTCATTATATGTTTCGGTATCAAGATAAAAAAGCTTAATCCCTGACATAATATCTTAATCAAATGGTAGTAAAAGTGGACACCGCGTTTAAAGAAAAAATTCGACATCCCGCCACAAAGGGCGGGTTTGTGTTTTCCTGTTGCTGGCAGGAATCGAGAAGCCAATGGTGAATATTGACAAATTAACTGCTGTGGCATATTTTTCAATAAGCAAATAGACACAAACAATTACGGCCGGTGGGCGGCCTTTGTGGTTTGGGCATGAGCATTGAGGCAGGTGCAACCGGGTTGAGCATCAGGGTGCGCATGAAGAAACAGTCGAGATTACGTGTTTTGGCCGGGCGTTTTTACTACTGGCTGAAAAGGCAATACGATTGGCGGTTGTCCGGCAAGCGCTTTGCCCGGCGGCGGGAAGCCCGTTTATTGCCGGTGGTTCAAATTAGGCACCAAACCCCTTTGTACCGCAACCTCCCCCGGTTGGAAATGTGGCTCCAGGAAAACAAAGTGACCAATCTGCGCCGGGCGGTTCCGCGCGTGAACCGGGTGGTTTTACGTCCGGGCGAGGTTTTTTCTTTTTGGCGTTTGGTCGGCAAACCCACGAGAAGACGGGGTTATGTTGAGGGTATGGTGTTGAACCACGGGCGAATAGTACCGGGCATCGGCGGCGGTTTATGCCAGTTGACCAACTTGATATACTGGATGACCCTGCATACGCCGTTAACCGTAATTGAACGCTGGCGGCACAGCTATGACGTGTTCCCCGATAGCGGACGGACCCAGCCCTTTGGTTCGGGGGCGACCTGTGCCTTTCCCTCCCTCGATTTACAGATTAAAAATAATACGGACCAAACTTTTCAGTTGCATTTGGAAATCACGCCCACCCAGTTAAGGGGGGAGTGGCGGTGTGAACGCGATTGCGGTCTGCGTTACGAGGTGTATGAAGACTTTCATCAGATTACCCAAGCCTACACCGGGCAATATCTCCGCCGGAACAGTTTGCGGCGGCGAGTTTTCCACGGGGACCGGCTGGTCCGGGACGAGTTTATCACGGAAAACTGTGCGTTGATGATGTATGAACCATTCTTGACTGGCTCCACCGCGGCGCCGGCCGACGGTGAAAGCAAGGAAACCCACGGCTCTAACCAGGGTGGAAGTTAAATAAGGATCATTTTTATTGCGCCAAAGGGCGCATTGGTGATCTTGAAGATCTCGTGGAGGTGGTCTCGTTGTTTGGATGTCGGCCCAAACCAACCGTTTTGCGCCAAAAACGCTTTGGGTGGAAAGGACAAGCCCGTCTCTTTTTCCTCCTGGTCGTACTGTTGCTTGCCTTCGGCGGGAACCTGCTCGCCGCCGCGGAGCAGCCCATTAAAATTATCAGCGCCAGCGCCACGTCGGCGAGCCCTGATTCACTGCCCATTCCCTATTTGCTTGATCCTTCCCGGGAAGGGCGGTGGCGGCCGGCCGGTCGCGACGGAGGAGTGAACGAAGGCCTCTTTTTCCAGTTTGCGGAGCCGGTTTTACTCGATTGGATCGAGTTAAAGATCCGCCATGGCGACGATGAATATTACAAATTCAGCTTATACTTGGATGGCCAAATCCTGACGGCGGAACAGAAGGAGGCTACAGAGGATCGCTGGTACGGAGTATCCCGGGAAAAGAGCGGCGCTTACTACATATACACCTTTGGGACCTATGGTGGTGCCGATTGGGAGATCTGGTGGGGAGAGCCTTTACGGATCAAGGCCCGGTCGGTCTATATCAAGATTGAACGGGCCAAAACCAAGCCGGAGATCGTTTCCGTTCGCTTTAAGCGGGAAGGAAGGGACGAACCATTGCCTGTTGAACTGCCGAAAACCGTAAAAGGAGAGGCGGTTGCCACCTCGACTTTGGCTCCGGAAACGGCCTATAGTGTTCTGAACCTTTTCGATTCCCGGCTGGATTTTGCCTGGTCGACGGAGGGAAAGACCACCGATGGGGTAGGTGAACAGATCCGGATTACCTTTGCGGAGCCGCAGAACTTGACGGGGTTGATGGTGTGGAATGGTTACCAAAGGTCACGAACGCATTATCTGGCCAATGCCCGTCCGGCAAAATTGAAGATCATTGCTAACAAAGGCGAAGAGGAGTTTGTTATTGCCGTTAAGGACCAGATGGATGGGCAGAGGATCCTTTTTCCCAAGCTCTTAAAGGGCGTCCGGTACTTGGACCTGGAGATTACTGCGGTTTACCCCGGCGGGTCCTACCGAGATCTGCTCCTTTCCGAGCTTCGGTTCCTGGATGCCGCCGACCGGGTTGTGCTGCTGGAAACCCCACCTCAGGAGATAAAGATCACGGAAAACCTGGCGGCGGTGGTGGATGTTTCCTTGGCCCCGTATATGTTCGGATTGAGTGATGAAGCGGACAAGTATTATAAATCCGACTTTTATCTCGGCTATTATCCATACCGGGGGATACGCTTCCGGGCCAACGGTTCCTTTGTCATTTACTGTGGTGGCAATCAGGAGATCATGGAAGGGAATTGGGAACCGACCGCCGACGGTGTACGGATCTTTGGGAAGCGTTACATCACAAATCCGCGGGCCAGCGAATATCTCCAGGCGGTTCGGGAAAAAACGGCGGTCCGCATCTTCCAGGCCAACGTAACCATTAAACCGGTGGCCGCCCTGACTTATGAAGAGGCTTGCCAGTATCTTCGGGTTATGTTTGAGGAGAGAAAAAGCTACTGGCGTGAGGCGGGACGAAACTTTAACCTCTGGTGGCTGGGGATTGAGCCGTTTGGGGAAGTGGTCCTCAAAGGGAAAAACGAAGAAGAATTATTTAAAAAAGCCTACGCGGTCGCCTGTGAACAAGGGGCGATCTTGCTGGCTTCCCCCTTGTTTGTGGACTTATTTCTCCCGGAAGAACGTACCCTCCAGACTTATAACAATTATTGGTATTAAACGGGGGGCGACAAGTTGCTGAGGCGGACGAATGTCAAACGCGGTAAAAATAAAGGCAAAGACGGAAAAGGTGCGGCCGTGACGTCAGTGGAAACGGGGAACGGGACCGACGCCGGGCCGGTCCGGCCCGGCGGAAGGCGACGGTGGATCGGAACCGCCGCCGCGTTGCTGGCCGGGGGCGGACTGCAACTTAGCCGGTATTATTTCCTGACGCGCGCTCCCTTTTTGCGGGGGGCCGATGCTTATTACTATGCGTTGCAGATCCGTGCCCTGCGGGAATTGGGGAAACTCCTGATCCCGGATGCCTCCCTCCTTTTCCCGTTGATGGCCTTTACTTGCCGGGCGGGACTCGGGTATGAGCAAACCGTCAACTTGTGGATGGTCTTGATCCAACTGGCCGGTGCGCTCAATCTTTTTCTGGCCAGCCGGTGGATGGCAGAGCAAAACAAGGACCGGCCGGCGGCCGGCGGTCTTCTCTTTCTCTGGGCACTGCTGAGTCCGACTTTTCTTTTTACCTGTATCGAATTTCCCAAGTATGCTTTGGGGTTGGCCTTTTTGCCCCTCTGGCCGGTGGGGTTGGTCAACCGGCGTTACTGGCCGGTGTCGGTGGGGGCGCTGCTTTTGGCCTGCCTTACCCACCGGGCTTGTTTTGGCTTTGCCGGTCTGGCCGCGGCCGGACTGTTGTTTGCGCTCTGGCGCAAGAAGGGACGTGGGTGGGTGGTCGCCCTGCTGGCCGACTGGGGCCGGAAAAGGGTGTTGCTCGCCGCCGGCGGTCTGTTGCTGTTGGTGATTGCTTTTGGCCTTATCATCGCGCAGGGGTCCTATTTTTCCTGGGCGGATTTTACCCGGTTTAACTGGGAAGAAATGCAGCCGTCTTTCCTGACCTTTCTCCGCCGGGAGGGTATTCCCTTGGCTTTAAAGGCGGAAAGCGTGCTCGCGATGGTGGTGGCGGGCCTGCTTTTGTGGCGAAGAGGGCGGGGGAAAGATGATGGCCGGCCGGTTGCTGCCGGGCTTTGGTGGCCGTTTCTCCTCTTTTTACTGGTTTTCCCTCTTGGTTCCACCGAGATTATGGGCATTCCGGAACGGCTCAGTTTGGCCCTGCCCCTGGTCATCCTCGTTTTACTGGCCGGCGGTGGTTTGCTGGGGGACGCCGGGCGGTGTGCCCCATTTTCCTGGCGGCGGACCACAGTTGGTTGGGTTTTATTGGTACTGACGCTGACCGGGCTTGTTTCGCCGGGTTTTAGTTTCAGCCTGGCCCACCCGGAACGGTTGGACCCGGATTACGGTTTATATGAGGAAGTGACCATGGTGTTGGCCGGGTTGGAACTGCCGATGGTCATTGCCCATCGGGGGTTGAATTTCTACTATAAGTACCGAACGCTGCGGGAGGCCTTCCATTATGAACCGGAAGCCCACTGGCCGAAAGAATTGGTCTGGCGGGTGGCTTACGGGATCACCCCGGCCGAGTGGGCCGCTTATTTGCCCCCCGGTTGCCGGTGGGAAAGCGGGAAGCTGATCACCTTGCCGGGGCCCTACAGTTTGGTCCGGGAGGATGTTTGGCACCGCTTCCGGGAAGCGGTCCGGCAAAGCGGCGACGAGTACCTGCAGGAACGGGTCTTGGCCCTTTGGCTGAACCCGTCCCAAAGACGGCCCGGCTTTTTATACGAAAAGCACCAGTCGGGAGCGGACGAAGGGGTCTTCTCCGCCCTGCCCCGGTAAACATACGGGCAGAGCTGACCCTGTGCCAAAAGAGCTGCGGTTGTTTGTTTGTCGTCCGAATGTTCTTTTTGCGGGCAGGAAAAGAAATATATAAAGAAGGGCTTGCTGTTTAAATGGCAAGCCCTTCTTTTCCCACCGTTGTAAGAAGTGGTTGCTTACCCGGTTTACTGCGGATTATACATACCCATGCTTTGCATATAGTTGAAGATCGCTTCGCCGTGCTGTTGTTCTTCTTTTTGGATATGGTTAAGGATCTGGCGCACTTGGGGATCCCTGAATTCGAAGATGGCCGTGTCATAGGTCCCGGAGACGTATTTCTCCGTCATCAGCATATCGGTGCAAAGATCCTGATCGGTTTGGAACCCGGGGGACTGGTTCCGGCCTTGGAAGCTATTCGCTTGTGGTTGGGCCATTTGCTGCGGGGACTGTTGCTGCGGCATTGACATGGACGCTTGGGTTTGCTGCCCGCCGCCTTGTCCCTGGTTCATGCTGGGGATCTGGCCGCTTAACAGTTGATTGATGGTGTTCAGGTGCTCCTGTTCGGTCTGGGCGTTTTGCTTAAAGAGGGCTTTCAGTTGGGGGTCGGACGCCAAATTGGCATAGTCATTGTACTTTTGGACGCAGATCTCCTCGTGGTTCTTTTGGTCCTGCAGGAGCAGGCGTTCTTTGTTCGTTAGTTTTAAATTCATAATCAACACCTCCAACCAATAGTTTGAACAAAAAAAAGAGATGTATCCCTTGGAGGTGTCGTTTTTGCTTCTTTTTTGGTTACAACCTTTGGATTGGCATGGCCGGAGGGGAGAACTTCCGCGCGAATCTGAAGCCCAACACCTAACACCTAAAGCGCTTTGAGCAACTGATCAACAGCATCAATCATTCTTTGAATATGGTTACGGACATTTTTTTGAATTGAAGTTTTATTTTTCGAAGCAATCGACTGGATTATGCCAATGTGATCTTTGTGTCGGATTTGGGGTGGATAGGGAGTGGATTTAATCTCGAGCAGATATTTTTTCCATAATTCCGCTATTTTTTTATGAAAATCAAACAAGTAGGGGTTGCCATGTAATTCGGTGATTGCCAATTCCAAGCTTAAGCTAACAAACAAATTATTGGCATTGTTTTTGGAGCTTGATAGGATCCGGTTTTCTTCCTCTTCCAGTTCGTAAAGTCGATCCAGTTGTTCTTTGGTGATCTTTTTTGAAACTTCTATACAGCTATTCGTTTCGATTAATATTCTAGCCTGGGCCAGATCCTTGAGGCGTAATAAAACCTTTTTGTACTCCTGATCCGTATCATAATAACTTAGAAATAAACTATCGAGTGTATTTACATAGATTCCGCTACCGTGGATTATATTGACGATATTATTGGCCTTTAATATTTTGAGTGCTTCCCTTACGGAAGTTCGGCTTACCTGCAACAACTCGGTCAGTTCTTTTTCCGTGGGGAGCTTGTCCCCTTTTTGTAAGTTATTGTTTTTTATGTATTTTAAAATTTCCGAGACGACCGCCTCGTGGATGACTATTCTTTTTATCGACTGCAATTTCATTCACCTTTCTACGTAATAGCTTTTAAAAGAAAAATTTATACTTGGCGGCGATTTTGCCCAGCGCCGTATGGCCCAGCCCCGATAATTGCGCCCCTTGGAACCCTTGGTCTTGCCGGAAAGGGAACAAACCTTTCGTTCTTCAAGATAATATTATAGCCTATATTTGGGTTCGATACAAAAAAACTTGAGCAAGGATTGTGTCAAAAACCTCCGCTTCCTTCATGGGGGTTTTTTTGGTAACAATAATTGAATTAACGCAGATTGGTGAGTCTAAGTTACTCTTTGGAAGACAATTGGTCATATTGCAGCGTCCTGATTTTAACTTAGGAGCAGATTAATATTGACAGGTGTTAACAAAGTCTTTATAATGAAAAGTGATATGAGGTCATACCAATTAAAATAAAAAAAGGAGTGACTAATTTGAAAATTACGGACATTAAAGTTATCCCCGCCAACCGGTTCCTGTACGTCAAGGTTTTTACAGATGAAGGAATTACCGGTATCGGCGAATCGGGGGCTTGGGGATTCCTCGATGCCTCAGCAGAAGTAGTGAATACTCTAAAGACTTACTTAATTGGAAAAGACCCGCTACAAATTGAACATCACTGGCAGTATATGTACCGGTGTTTTCATTTCCGGGGCGCTGCCATTATGGGTGCGATTAGTGCCATCGATATTGCTTTATGGGATATTGCCGGAAAGTATTTTAATGTACCCACATATATGCTCCTCGGCGGCAAATGCAGAGATAAAGTGAGAACCTATTATCATGTTTTTGGAGAAACCACTGAGGAACTTGTGAAAAACTGTGTGAAAGCTAAAGAGTTGGGCTATAACGCGATAGGACACCTCTCCCCCTTCTTGGATGAGCCGAGAAGTAAGCCCTATTTTTTACCTTACACTAAAATGATTAATGAGGCTGTCGAAAGAGTGAGGTTAATTCGGGAGGCTGTCGGGGATGACGTTGATCTATGTCTGGAACTTCACCGAAGGATGAAGCCCGGGGAAGCCATTGCGTTTGCTCATGCAGTAGAAAAATACAATCCATTTTTCTTGGAAGACCCGACAACACCGGATAATTTTGATTCAATGGCCCTCATTGCCAACAGAGTCAATGTTCCGATTGCGACGGGAGAAAGGCTACACACCATTCAGGAATTTGAAATGCTCCTGTCAAGAAACGCAATGGCTTATGCGCGGACGAGCGTATGTTTGTGTGGTGGAATTACAGGGACAAAGAAGATTGCCGCAATTGCCGAAGCCCATGGCGTGCAAATTGTACCCCATAATCCGTTAAGCCCTGTCAGTACTGCTGCTTGTCTTCAGATTGCGGTGTCGACTGAAAACTTTGCTTTGCAGGAACTTCCTGATCATGAAAACATCTCGGCCACGGAGAGATTTACAAGTTCGGAGTCGCTCAAAAAAGCTGATTTCAAACAGAGTGATTTGGTAACCTGGGTTCCAAAGGTAGTAAATGGTTTCATTGAGATTCCGACCACACCAGGGATTGGCATTGATTTAGTAGAAGACGTTGAAAAGAAATATCCCTATCAACGCCGGGAAATAAACACGCGCTTGCATATTGATGGTTCGATAGTTGATCAGTAGATTTGGTATTTTCGATCCCGGTTGGGTCAGGTCTTAATAAAAACCAAACGGTTGAAGCAGAATCGGTAATTGAAAAAGAGGACGATAGAGGTAAAGAAGGAGGTTTTGTCGTGAACAACAGCATAGCGAAGAAAGGTTTTCTGGAAACAAAGTATTTTGGTTTTATCCAAGCAAAATATTACCTGATATTCTTATTTATCTTGATTGCCGGTATTCTGTTAAACGCAACTCCCGGGGGGTTCTTAGGGGGGTTCGTAATCTGTACCCTGTTCGGGCTCCTTTTAGAAGAGGTTGGTAACAACTTACCAATAATTAAAGAATACTTTGGCGGCGGTCCATTTGTTACCATTTTTATTGGCGCAATGCTGGCCTACTGGAAGATCTTTCCGGAAAAAGTGACCAATTCAATTGTGGATTTTATTAAACCGATGGACTATATCGGTCTCGCCGTGGCGGCGCTGATTTGTGGAAGCATCTTGACGATGGACCGGAAGGTTCTGGTTAAAGCAGGAAGCAGGTATCTGTTCCCGCTAATTGCCGGCATTATTGCTGCTTTTGGGCTCACCGGGATTGTTGGTCAGATTCTCGGCTACGGATGGAGAGAGGCAATCTTGTTTATTGCCCTCCCAATCATGGGTGGCGGTACTTCCGCGGGTGCCGTACCAACTGCCCAAATCTACAGCGCAACGCTGTCTTTCGATAATAGCTACTACTTGTCAATATTAATGCCGGCGGTTGCGCTTGGGAATGCTTTATCTATCGTCTTTGCCGGTCTTTTAAATAAGGTCGGGGAAAAATTTCCAAGCACAACCGGAAAAGGAATGATCTTGAAAGGATACACTTTACAGAAAGAAGAGGTGGCGAAAGAACCGGTCAATTACCAATATATGGGGACGGGGTTTGTGATCACCGGGGTTTTCTTCACGGTTGGTATAATCATTAGTAAATTCGTACCAGCAATTCACTACTATGCCTGGACGATTATTTCCGTGGCGATCGCTAAAATTACCGGTGTTTTCCCCAAACAATTAGAAAAACAAATCGCTCAATGGTATGATTTTGTTTTGAAAGTGACGCTGCCGGCCGTCTTATTTGGAATTGGATTCGTGTATACTGATTTAAGCGTTGTACTCCAGTCATTGAGCATTAAATACCTAGTAATGATCTTTACAACCGTATTAGGTGCGGTGCTGGGGGCGTGGTTCGTCGGGAAATTGGTCGGTTTTTATCCCTTGGAATCGGCGGTCACCGCAGGCCTTTGTATGTCAAACATGGGGGGAACTGGAGATGTAGCTACGCTTGGGGCGGCCCGGAGAATGGAGCTGATGCCGTTTGCACAGATTTCAAGCAGAATTGGCGGCGCCATAATTTTAGTAATCGCCAGTATATTATC
>JAAYHQ010000008.1 GCA_012727425.1 Bacillota bacterium | reverse complement strand
ACGAATTATTTTGCTGAAGAGTCTCTGCTTTCCTTATTATCCTGCGAACACCGGCTGTTTTTCGGAACGATTATTGCCGTTTTTCGGGCCGGGGTAATTTGCGCAGGAAAGCAATCTGTGTTATAGTATAAAACATGGCAATTTAGATGGAAAGTTTAAATCTTTTCATCTAAAAGAGTTGGGGATTTAGGTTTTTATAATCTATACCTAATTTAAAGTCACTTACTTTTGTAGGTGATTTTTTATTTAAGAAGACCAGGTTTCTTCGGATTACGCGAAGGGGAGGGGAAATAATATAAAAACCACAAGCCATTCAGAAAAGGAGTGATTGATTATCTGCTTTCAAGGGAAAAAAATACTGCTTGGACTAGGAGTGGTCCTCATTACCCTGGGGTTGGGTTGTAGTGGGGCAAGGGCGGCCGACCACCACGGGTCTGGAGAAAAGCCCACGCTGGTTTTGGCCGATGCCGGTTGGGATAGTATCCGAATCCATAATGCGATTGCCGCTACGATCATCGAAAAGGGGTACGGATACAAAACGGAGGTGTTGACCGGTTCTTCCCCCATCGTCATTCAGGGACTCCGGCAAGGGGATATTGATATTTGTATGGAAACATGGACGGATAACATTCTCGAACTCTACCAGGAGGGAATCGCGCAGGGCGAGATCATTGAGTTATCAGTTAACTTTGATGATAATGCCCAGGGTTTATATGTTCCGACCTATGTGATTAAAGGCGATCCGGAGCGGGGAATTCCGCCCTTGGCTCCTGGTTTAAAATCGATTAAAGATTTACCTCGTTACTGGCAAATATTCCGGGATCCCGACAACCCGGCGCAGGGCCGGATCTATGGTTCACCGCCGGGATGGGCGGCGGATCGGATCCTCCGGACCAAAATGGAGACATATAATTTGCAAGAAAGGTATGACTACTTTAACCCCGGTTCGGACACGGCACTCAATACTTCACTGGTTTCCGCCTATGAGAAGGGGGAACCGTGGGTCGGATATTACTGGGATCCAACCTGGATTACCGGTAAATATGATCTGACCTTGCTCGCCGATGAACCATATTCCAGCGATAAATGGGAGGCCGGTTACGCCTGTGAATTCCCGGGGGTGAAAGTAACGGTTGCGGCTAATTCCGGCTTGAATCATGGCCGGAATGAGATAAACTTCTTACCCTCTCCATTGTTCTCACCGCGGTGCTCATTTCAGTGGCGATTGGGATTCCCGCTGGGATCCTGATGGCCTATAACAACAAAGTGGAGGCCTTTGTCAAGCCCTTGCTTGATGGGGCCCAGACGATGCCCAGTTTTGTTTATCTCATTCCGGCCATGATTTTCTTTGGTTTAGGAACAGTTCCGGCTGTGTTTGCGACGATTATCTATGCGGTTCCGCCTTGTATCCGCTTAACGAATTTAGGGATCAGGGGAGTACCAAGGACGATGAAAGAAGCGGCCTATGCTTTTGGCTCCTCCCGCTGGCAAGTACTGACGAAAGTTGAGTTGCCACAAGCCATCCCCACGATTATGGCGGGAATCAACCAAACAACAATGGCCGCCATGTCGATGGTGGTAATCTCCTCGATGATTGGGGCAAAAGGGCTGGGTGAAAACGTATTAATTGCGATTAACCGCACGGATATTGCCATGGGTTTTGATGCGGGAATCAGCATCGTTTTCCTGGCGATTATCATTGACCGGGTAACCCAGAGAATATCCAACCGCCCGACAGCCCGCAAAAAGCAGAGAGGAGGTTAGAGCATGAAGGAAAAAATAGTAGTAAAGAATCTAACAAAGGTTTTTGGCTCAAGGCCGCGGTTAGCCCTAGACCGGCTTAAAAAGGGCTGGACGAAAAGGGAGATTCTGCAGAAATACGGTCAAACCGTTGGGGTGAACAATGTTTCGTTTACGATTTATGAGGGTGAATTCTTTGTTATTATGGGCCTCTCGGGGAGCGGTAAATCAACCTTAATCCGCTGTTTTAACCTGTTGAATAAGCCGACTGCCGGGGAGATCCTGGTGGATGGGGAGAATATTGTTAAATACGACCAAAACCGGCTCCGGAAATTTCGCCAAGAAAAAGTGGCCATGGTCTTCCAGCAGTTTGGCCTGTTCACCCACCGGACAGTTTTAGGCAATGTCGAGTACGGCTTGGAGATTAAAGGAGTCGCTAAAAACAAACGCCGGGAGATTGCCCTTAAAACTTTAGCGGAGGTCGGGCTGAAAGGTTGGGAAGATAAGATGCCCCAGGAGCTGAGCGGTGGGATGCAACAAAGGGTTGGTTTAGCTCGGGCGTTGGCCAATGACCCCGACATTTTATTGATGGATGAACCTTTTAGCGCCTTGGATCCCCTGATCCGCCGGGAAATGCAGTCGGAGCTTTTGGATTTACAAGCGAAGATGAAGAAAACAATCATCTTTATCACCCATGATCTGAATGAAGCCTTCAAGTTGGGGGACCGCGTTGCGGTGATGAAGGATGGTTCTATTGTGCAGATTGGGACCCCGGAAGAGATCTTGAACCACCCTTCCAATGAATACATTGCCGAATTTGTTAAGGACATTGATCGAACAAAGATCGTGCGGGCGAAAGATATTATGCAACGGGCTAATGCTTTAGTTTCCCTCAAGGACGGGGTGCGGGGCGCGATCAAAGAGATGCAAGACAACGGGATTTCCAGTGTTTTTGTGGTCGATAAGGAGCGGAGACTCAGGGGAATTGTCACGATTGATGATTGTATCGCCGCAGTGAAGGAGGGCCGCTCTTTAGAACAGATCTTACGCCATGATTATTATACGACGGACGAAGAAGCTTCGATCCAAGATTTGCTTGATCAAGGGGTCAAGACGAAGTACCCGATAGTGGTTGTCAACGCGGAACGGCGTATTTTAGGGATCATTGTGCGCACCTCTATTTTAGCGGGGTTATTGGGCAAGAACAATTAGGCTTGATGGTGAAAAGTGGTGGAAGAACCGCGGGGAGGAGTTACGATGAAAAAACCGGAGTTACTGGTCCCGGCCGGGGATTTGGAGAAACTGCGAACGGCCATCCTTTATGGCGCCGATGCGGTTTATACCGGGGTGGAGGGACTGAGCCTCCGCGCCCAGCAGGCCGAGATGACGACGGCGGAGTTGGCGGAGGGGGTGCGGACTGCTCACCAGCGGGGCGTAAAGGTATACGCGGCGATGAACATTGCGGCCAAAAACAGCGATCTGGAACTGGTCAAACAAAAAACGGGCGAACTGGCGGAGATTGGGGTGGATGGCGTGATCCTGAGCGACCCGGGGGTGCTCGCGGTTGTCCGGCGGGTGGCCCCCCACCTGCCGGTGCACCTTAGCACCCAGGCCAACACTACCAACACCGAAGCGGTGCGGTTTTGGCACGCGCAAGGGGTCCGCCGGATTATTTTGGCCCGGGAACTGAACCTGGCGGAGATCGCCGCTATCGCGCGGGACGTGCCCGAGGTTGAACTGGAGATCTTCGTCCACGGTGCGATGTGCCTGGCCTACTCGGGCCGGTGTTTGCTCTCCGCCTACCTGACCGGACGGAGCGCGAACCGGGGCGAATGTACCCATCCGTGCCGTTGGGAGTATATGCTGACGGAGCGTTCCCGGCCGCACGAACCGTTGTTGGTCACGGAAGACAAGCGGTACAGTTACCTGCTGAGTGCCAAGGATCTCCGGATGATCGAGTATTTACCGGAGGTGTTGGCGGCCGGGGTTTCCAGTTTGAAGATTGAGGGGCGGATGAAGACCGTCTATTACGTGGCCGTGGTGACGCGGACCTACCGGTGGGCGTTGGATGCGGCGCTGAAAGATCCGGACGGGTACCGCTGTGCACCGGAGTGGCTGGCGGAACTGGACAAGGTCTCCAACCGGGGTTATACCACCGGGTTTTACTTGAAGCACAAAGGGGAGCAGTTTGCCGGGCTGAATACGGAAGAGAGTTACCGGCGGAGCTACGGTCTGGCCGGGACCGTCCTCCAGTATCGGCCGGCGGAGGGGAAGATCCTGGTTGAGCTGCGGAACCAATTGACCGCGGGGGATGAGACGGAACTGTTGCTGCCGGAGGCGACACTGGCCCTTGATTCCACCACCATGACCGACGAGAACGGCCAACCGCTGGCGGCCGGGCATAACAGTTACCGGGTTTATTTCCGGGTGGACCGGCCGGTACCGGTTGGCGCGGTCGTGCGCCGCCGTTTACCCCGCAGTCAGCTTCCGTAATTCGGCTTCAAAGACGGCGGCCGCTCGTTCGTAGTCGTCGGTGGCTTTAACCAGTTCGGCATAGAGTTTTTCGGTTTCCGTGTTGATTTCGGCATTGCGCTTGGCCAGTTTGGCGATGGTCTCGCCGCAGCCGGTGGTTGCGGCGGCAACCAAAGCCGCGTTATTTTTCTCCAGTTCTTCTTCCAGGGTGGCAATGGCCGTTTCCAATTGGTGGATCTTGGCCGCCAGCGGTGTCAACACCGCCGAGCGACGGTTAATGAGCTCCGCCCGCTCCTGGCGGAGGGCCTTCCGGTCGTTGGCGGGTGCCGTTTCCGCTTTGGGGGAGGGGGCGTCCTCCCGGTCGTCCGCCCAGCCGATCTCGTCAAGGAAACGCTGGTAATTGCCGTCAAAAAAGAAGACCCGGTCGCGGTCGAAGACGATTAACTTGTTGACCAGCGCATGGAGGTACATTTCATTGTGGGTGACCAGGATCAGCGCCCCGTTGTAGGCGTCCAACGCTTCCAGCAGTGAATCGCAGGCCTCCATATCCAGGTGGTTGGTGGGCTCGTCCAGGAGCAGCAGGTTACTGGGGGCCAGGAGCAGTTTGCTCAGCAGGACGCGGCTTTTTTCGCCCCCGGAGAGGACGGCGATTTTTTTGTGGGCTAGGTCGCCCCTGAACATAAAGGCACCGCTGATCTTGCGTGCTTGTTCCAGCGTACATGCGGGGGATGTGGCCAAGAGCTCCTCGAGAATGGTTTTCTGGGGATCCAGCCGTTCCACGTTGGTTTGGCCGAAATAACCGGTTTGGAGGGCGGGATGGCCGCGGAGGAACCCTTTGGTCGGTTTAAGTTCCCCGGCCAGGAGCCGTAAGAGGGTGGTCTTCCCCTTCCCGTTCGGACCGATGATTCCGATCCGGTCGTTTTGGCCGACGGTAAAACTGAGGTTGTCGATTAAAAGCGGTCCGGCCGGTTGGTAAGCGAAGGAAAGCCCTTTCGCCTCCAGGACCACTTTGCCCGGCATCGGGGCCTCGGGAAAAGAGAACGCCAGCACTTCCGGTTTCGCGAGTTTTTCCGGACGCTCCCGCTTTTCCAGCATTTTAATGCGGGATTGCACCCGGCTGCTGAGGGTGGCTTTGGCGCGGAAGCGGTTGATAAAAGTCTCGATCTCTTTTCGTTTCTTCTCTTCGTTGATCCGGGTTTTCTCGTAGATCTCTTCTTCTTTGGCGATCTGTTCATAGTATTTTGCGGTGTTGCCAGCCAGTTTACGCAGTTTTTGACGGTGGATGCCCAAAGTATGGGTGATCACCTGGTCCATGAGCTGTCGATCGTGGGTGACCAGGATCAGTTCATTCTTCCACGTTTGCAAGAAACGGACCAGCCACCGGATGGAGGTAATATCCAGGTAGTTGGAGGGTTCGTCCAGAAGAAGCAGGTTGGGTTCGGCCGCCAGAATTTTGGCCAAGTTGAGACGGACTTGAAAACCACCGGAGAACGCTTCCGGCGGGCGCGTAAAGTCTTCTTTGGAGAACCCCAGTCCCAGCAGGATCTTTTCCACCCGCCAACTTTCCCCCTGTTGGCCGGCGGGTAGACCGAGACAGGCCTCTTCCAGCAGGGTGGGGCGGCTGAACTTTAAATGCTGTTGAAGATAACCGATGGTGTAGTGTTTGGGCATGGAGATGGTGCCTTGATCCGGTTCCTCTTCCCCCGCCAACAGCCGGAGCAGGGTGGTTTTGCCGTGACCGTTCCGGCCGACCAGCCCGATCCGTTCACCTGGGTTGATGCGGAAGGTGGCTTCGGTAAAGAGGACTTGCTCCCCGTAGGCTTTGGCCAGATTGACCGCTGTGATCAATGGTATCACCCGCAAGAAGTTAATCAGTACTTTAAATCTATCCGTTGGGGAACAAATAGTCAAGGGGTGGTAAAGATTAGGGCCGTTGGTCCGATTTGGCGGGGGAAGAGAAGATTGACGGCCTTTGGTTCCTCTGTTATTATTAGTTTTGATGTGTTTTTCTTGAGGCAAATTGCTTGTCTTCCGGCTCTTTTTTCGACCGGAGCAGTAAGTTTAAGGAGATATAAAGATGAAAAGGTTTTCCTTCCGTGCGTTCCCCGTTATTATTGGTCTTGTTCTAATTTTATTGGTCTTGACGGCTTCGTTGACCGGACAGGAGCCCAGCCGGGAACAGGTTCTGACCCAGCTGGTGATGGGATCGCTCACGACGTGGCATTACGCCTCTCCTTCCGATCCGGATCTTTGGTCAGCGCAGGCTTTTGACCTGTATCTAAAGGCGCTCGATTATAATAAACGCTTTTTTACCCAAGGAGATCTGAAAACCTTGGCGCCTTACCGTACGAAGCTCGATGATGAGATGCGCCAGGGGACCACCAAATTTTACGAACTCTCCTGGGCGCTGTTGAGCAAACGCCTCCAGGAGGTACAAGACTATGTCGACACTTTCCTGGCGGAGCCGCTGGATTTTACGGTCCAGGAGTATATCGAGCTTGATCCGGAGAAAAGGGATTACCCGAAGGATGCCACCGCCCTCAAGGAGTTATGGCGTAAACTGGTGAAAGCCCAGACCCTCAACGTCTATCTCGACCTTTTGCTGGCGGAGGAAAGCGCCGCGGAGACCTTGGCCGGGAAATTCCAGGCGATTAAGGGCCAGTCCTTCCGGCCGGAACTGGAGGAGCAAGCCCGGGCGAAGGTGAAGAAAGATCTGAACCGCGTTATCCGGCGGATCCTCGAGGAAAAAGAGGAAGACCGCTATGCCCGCTATCTGAATGCGTTAACCCGCAGTTTTGATCCGCACAGCAGCTATCTGGCCCCCAAGGCAAAAGCGGATTTTGACATCGAGATGAGCGGTACTTTGGAAGGGATTGGCGCCACCTTGCAGGAAGAAGGCGAATATATTAAAGTCGTCAGTATTGAACCGGGTGGACCGTCCTGGCGGCAGGGGCAATTAAAAGCCGGTGATATTATTCTCAAAGTGGCCCAGGGAGATGAAGAGCCGGTCGATCTGACCAATATGCCGGTGGACGAGGCGGTGTTGTTGATCCGCGGGAAAAAAGGAACCGAAGTAAGATTAACCGTCAAGAAGCCGGATGGCAAGATTGAAGTGATCTCGATCATCCGTGATGTGGTGAGCTTTGAAGGGAAATATGCCCGGTCGATGGTGATTGATACCGGGAAAACTGGGCCCAAAGTGGGTTATATTGCGTTACCCTCGTTTTATCATGACTTTAATAACCCCAACGGCCGGACTTCCGTGGGCGATGTCCGGAAGGAACTGGAGCGCTTAAAAAAGGAGAATGTAGCCGGGATTATTCTTGACCTCCGGGACAATCCGGGTGGCGCCTTGAACGATGCGGTCAAAATGGCCGGGCTCTTTATCGAATCCGGCCCGATTGTGCAGTCGAAGAACAAAAAAGGGGAGATTACCGTCTTTTACGATCCGGATCCGGACGTGGTTTATGACGGACCCTTGGTGGTGATGATCAATTCGCTGAGTGCATCGGCTTCGGAGATCGTGGCCGCCGCTCTGCAGGACTACGGTCGCGCCGTGATTGTCGGGAGCGCCCATTCCTTTGGGAAGGGGACGGTGCAAGGGATGATCAGCCTTGATCACTTCCTGGATTATCTCTATCCGCGCTATGCTGCCTTTAAGCCTTTGGGCTCTTTAAAATTCACCGAGGAGAAGTATTACCGGATTAACGGCGGAGCAACCCAGCAGGAAGGGGTACAAGCGGATGTGGTCTTGCCCGACCCCTATTCCTACCTGGAGATTGGTGAGCGGTACTACGAGTATGCGCTGCCTTGGGACCAGGTGGCGCCTTTATCCTACAAACCATGGACCGGTACCCATTGGAATTTGGCGGAGTTGCAGGCCAACAGTGCCCGGCGGATTGCCGCCCATCCGGGCTTTGCCTTAGTGGAAAAAAACATCGAGCGGGTCCGGAAACAACGGGAAGCGACTCGACAGCCGTTGCAACTGGCCGCGTTTATCGAGCAAGAGCGGCAGGCACAACTGGAAGCCGAGAAGTTCAATGCGACGCCGACGATCGGGGCGGACTGGAATTTCATCGGCCGCAAAGCGCAAGACGAAGTCCACGCCGCCCGGGAAAAGGAATGGCTGGATCAACTCCAGACCGATATCTATCTGGAGGAAGCGGTCCATGTGCTTTTGGATATCATTAATGCCAACCGCCAAGCGGTGGCGGCTTAACTTGTTGGGCGTAGCGCGGGGGACGTGAGGATTGCTTTTACCAATGCCGTTTCCGCCAATTTTACCAGGGCGTGGTTGCCGCGCCCTTTTTATGTGCAAGGGACAAGCGGACTTGCTTCTTTACCGGAGCCACCGGAAAAACTGATTCTCCGGTGGCGGCCGGTTTTCGGATATACTATGGTTACGGATTGACGGCGGATGGTGCCAACGTAAAAACGGCGGTTTCCGTTGACCGGCAGGAAAAAGCAGAGTAGAATAGAACCTAGTAAGGATCATTTTGCAGGGGGAGATTGACAATGAATGGATCCGATTACAATCTGGGGTCGAATTTTATCCGCAATATTATCGAGGAAGACCTGAAGCAAAATAAGAACGACGGGGAAGTGGTCACACGGTTTCCCCCTGAGCCCAACGGTTACTTACATATCGGACACGCGAAATCAATCTGCCTTAATTTCTCGTTGGCGGCGGAGTACAACGGCCGTTGCCACCTGCGGTTTGATGACACCAACCCCAGCAAGGAAGATGTGGAATACATTGAGGCGATCAAACGGGATGTCCGCTGGCTTGGCTTTGACTGGGGCGAGCATCTGTATTACGCTTCCGATTATTTCGAACAACTTTACGAGTATGCGGAGATGCTGATTAAAGCCGGAAAGGCTTATGTTTGCGATTTGAGTCCCGAGGAGATCCGGGCTTACCGGGGAACTTTGACCGAACCGGGGAAAAACAGTCCCTACCGGGACCGGACGGTCGAGGAAAATCTGGATCTTTTCCGCCGGATGCGGGCCGGAGAGTTTCCCGACGGTTCGCGGGTCTTGCGGGCCAAGATTGATATGGCCTCGCCCAACCTGAACATGCGGGACCCAGTAATCTACCGGATTTTACGGGTGCCCCACCACCGGACCGGTGACCAGTGGTGCATCTACCCGATGTATGACTTTGCCCACCCGCTCTCCGATGCGCTGGAAAGGATCACCCATTCCATCTGTACTTTGGAGTTTGAAGACCACCGTCCGTTATACGACTGGTTTATCGAGAATCTCCCCGTCCCCCGCAAACCGCAGCAGATTGAGTTTGCGCGTTTAAACCTCACTTACACGGTGATGAGTAAGCGCAAGCTGTTACGCCTGGTTGAACAGGGGATCGTCCGGGGCTGGGATGACCCGCGGATGCCGACCATTGCGGGACTGCGCCGCCGTGGTTACACCCCCGCTGCGATTCGGGACTTCTGCGAACGGATCGGGGTGGCCAAAAGCAACAGTATGGTGGATATCGCCTTACTGGAACACTGTTTACGGGAGGATCTGAATAAACGGGCACCCCGGGTGATGGCTGTTTTGCGACCGCTCAAAGTTGTGCTGGAGAACTACCCGGAAGGTCAGGTGGAAGAGGTGGAAGCGGTCAATAACCCGGAAGATCCGGCCATGGGGGTCCGGAAAATACCTTTCTCCAAGGTTCTCTACATTGAGGAAGACGACTTTATGGAAGATCCACCCAAGAAGTTTTACCGTTTGGCCCCCGGGCGGGAAGTTCGTTTGCGCTACGGCTACTTTATCAAATGTACCGATGTGATCAAAGACGAGTCGGGGAAGGTCGTGGAACTCCGTTGTACTTACGATCCGGAGACGAAGGGGGGTTCCGCTCCGGACGGCCGGAAGGTGAAAGCGACGCTGCATTGGGTTTCGGCGGCCCACGCTCTGCCGGCGGAGGTTCGGCTGTATGACCACCTCTTTACCGTGGAGGATCCGGGAGCGGTCGAGGATTTCGAGTCTTGTCTCAACCCCAATTCGCTTGAGGTTTTATCTTCGGCTATGGTTGAACCCTCTCTCCGCGACGCCAAACCGGGGGACCGTTTCCAGTTCGAACGGCTCGGCTATTTCTGCGTTGATCCCGATTCGACCGCGGAGAAACTGGTGTTTAACCGGACCGTCCCGCTGCGTGATACGTGGGCGAAGCTCCAAAAGAAACAAAATAAATAACCGGCAAGGAATAAAATACCATACATAAAAAAGAGGGAAAGGGCATACACTCTTAGTGCAGCTGGATGAACGGGCGCCAAAAGTCGGAGCATCCCGCTGAGGGTGAGTACTGCCCTTAACCTGTATGTTTCCGGGATGTTGGCTTTTCATTCAAATCCAGCTGCGGCGAAAAGATGACGAAAGTGCGCGCCGTGTCATCTTTTGAGGGGGGTCAGGTACCCCCCTTTTTCTGATCAGCGTGCCAGGCCCAACAGGTCGCGGATGACTTCGGCGGCGACGACCAGCCCCATCGTGGCGGGCATATAGGAGATGGTCCCCGGAGTTGGCCGCCGGCGGGGACAGGCGCATTTATCTGTCGCCGGCTGGTGCGGGCAGGAAACACAGCCGGGCTGTGCGGTGGGCGCTTCTGTTTTTTCTTGAGGGCGACGGACGGCCGGTTCGGTCGAGAAGATCACTTTAACACCGGTGGTAATCCCACAGGCGCGCAGTCCTTTGCGGACGGCTTTGGCCAAAGGACAGGTGTGGGTTTGGCTGATATCGGCGACTTGAAGCGCCAAAGGATCCAGTTTATTCCCGGCCCCCATGGCGGAGATCACGGGGATCTCCCGCTCCAGTGCATACTGGATGAGGGCGATTTTGGCGCTGACCGTATCGATGGCATCGACAATATAACTAAGGTCGCCATGGAGAACGGCGGGGAGGTTTTCCTTTCCGACGAAGACCTGCCAGGGCACAACGATAATCTCGGGATTGATTGCTTGAACGCGCTCGGCCATCACCTCAACCTTCGGCCGGCCGTAATTGCCGGTTAAGGCGTGAAGCTGGCGGTTGGTATTGGAAAGTTCGATCCGGTCGTGGTCGATGAGCACCAACCAACCGACACCGGCGCGGGCCAGGGCTTCCACCACAAAAGAACCGACACCGCCAACTCCGACCACCGCGACCCGGGCCTGCCGGAGAGTGGTGACGCCGTCCGGGCCGATCAACTGCTCCATCCGACTGAAACGCAACGGGGTTTCCTTTTCGGTCATGATCAGTCCTCCATCCTAACAAATTCTGTTCTCCCAAAGATCTAATCTTAAGAATATTTTTGGGTATTAATTTTTTACATATATTCCGATGTAATATAATGATTCATGATCGCTGATTCCGGTTTTGGAACTCCCGGCAACGCTTTGACCGCTTTTTGTATCGGATCCAGCGGCGAAAGCCTTCACTGGTTTTATTCTTCCCCGCGGGGGCTTTCTCTTCCTAACATCAGGTTTTTTCCGGGAAAAACTTGCAGGATATTGGGGGGGTAAAAAGAATATAAACCGAACGGAGCTAGATCTTCGTGTTGGAGTTTTCATCTCCTTTGCGCGTGTGCCGTGACTGTCATGAATGTTTATGATAAAAAATGATTTTAGGAGCGTTAATGGATGAAAGTGCGAAGCGGGCGGCTAAAAGCCATTCTTGTGGTCTTGTCCCTTTTGGTCTGCGGAACGCAGGTTCAGGCCGGCGAAGCGTTTCTTCCCTTGTCTGAATTACGACCCGGGATGGCTGGTTACGGATTAACCGTTTTTACCGGAACACAGGTGGAAGCGTTTCCCGTGGAAATCGTCGGTATTTTGGAAGGCAGCGGTTCCGTTGCCCATCTGATCCTGATCAAATTTACCGGCGAAGAAACGTTGGCGGCCGGGATGAGCGGCAGCCCGGTTTTTATCGGGGACAGACTGATCGGGGCCATAGGTTATGGTTTTCAAAATACCGATCACCGGTACGCTGTGGTGACGCCGATCGAAGAGATGCTTACTTTGTGGTCAAAAACCGCGTCCGGGACCTACGAGTTTATTGAAGGAGAGCTCTCCGGGTTTAACGGGGTGGTCTTTGGTGAAGAACCGTCCGGTGGGAGTTGGCTCCAAGCCCGGCCGGTAGCCACCCCCCTCTTTCTTTCCGGCTATGGTCCCCGGGCCGGCCAGTACTTGCTCAAAGTCCTTGAAGAACAAGGGGCCTTTACGTTAAGCACGGAAAGGGGCGGAGCTTCTTATGGGTTGCGCCCTACCTTCCTCCCGTTGACGGCGGCGAAAGCACCGAAGGCTTCGGCGGAGAGTCCACCGTTGCAACCGGGAAGTGCCCTCGCCCTCACTCTGGTGGAGGGTGATTATACGGTGAACGCCCTGGGGACTTTAACCTGGCGGGAGGGGCAGGAGTTCCTCGGCTTTGGCCATCCTTTCATGAATCGCGGCCCGGTTGAATTTGGGGTGGGGGGAGCCGAGATTGTGAGGATTATTGACAGTCAGGACCTGCCTTTTAAATTGGGGAAGGCCCTGCCCTGCAGCGGGCGGATTACCCAAGACCGGGGGGCGGGCGTGGCCGGGGAAATCGGTGTTTTGCCGCGGATGGTGGAGGTGACCACTGAAGTAACCGATGTAGAGTCGGGTCTGGTGCGCAACTACGCCTTTACCGTGGTCAATGAGGAAGACCTGCTTCCCGGCTTGGTCCTGGCCGGGGTCCTCGACGCGATCGACCGGACCTTGGACCGGATTGGTTCCGGCACCGCCACCGTCTATTTTGAACTCGAGGGGGGGAATTTCACCCGGTTTCAGCGGGAAAATCTTTTCTGCGGACCGGACGTGGCGGCAGCGGCGCTGCAAGAGCTGGCGGAGCTCCTTCGGGTGATCACGGGGAACGAATTTGTCCATCCGGAACTGACCAGCGTCAAGGTGCGGGTAAAAGTCAGTCCGGAGTTGCTGCGCGCAAAGATTCTCCAGGTTGAACTGCCCAAAACCAAGTTTGCGCCGGGGGAAAAGGTCATCCTTACGGTGCATCTGCTTCCGTTCCGGGGTGAAGTGGTCCAAACGCCCCTCGAGGTCGAATTACCCAAGACACCGGGGGAATGGGTATTGATGGTTTATGGCAGTGAACATGGTTACGTCACCGGGGAACAGGGGAGTGGCGAGGAAGAACTCTATAATGCGGACTGGTACCAATCCGGTAACAGCCTGGAAGAGAGGTTGGCGGATTACCGCGCCCGAATTCAGAATAACCAATTGGTCGCCGAGTTTCTGCCGGCGGAAAGGGGGCGGACACCGGAATTAACGGAAACGCGCGCGGAGGATCCGGCGGCGGCACGGGAGGAAGCACCGGAGGGAGGGCCGACCCGCAACTACCAGACCATGGACACCCCCTATTTTGTCGTCGGCGAAGAACAGATCAGCATCGAAATTTTACCGTCGCCCGGACCGGACGCCCCGCTGTGGTTGAGGTATGAGGCCGGGGGCAGGATCGAAGATACCGAGTAGTAACAAAAATGATGGGAACTGGACTTCGTAACAGTTCGTTTAGATATAGATGAATGCAATACGGGTTAATTTCAATTTCCGTTGGCCAGCCGGGACCGAATGAACACCAAACGCTTAGCTGAAACATAAGGAAAAGAAGGAGGGAACAGGGTTTGCGGTTGAAAACAGGGAAAATCCAGTTCCTTCTTGTCTTTTTTCTTCTTTTTACCGGTGTTATCTTCGGTTGGGGTGTGAAGCTTTTCCCCTCGACCGCGCTGGCCGGACGGATCAAAAACTTGGTGGAGACCGAGATGTCCGGTTTTCTCACTGCGGACGTACAGATCAACGAGGTTGGTCTGTTCTTTTTCGCCCCGGAGCTCCGGGGGGTTACGATCCGTACCACCGAGGGGAAACCGGTTTTGACGGCGGGAAAGATCCGCGTCGGGTTGGACTGGTTTAAACTATTGACCACCCGGACCTTGAATAAAAGCATGCGTAACCTTGACCTGATGGCGACCACGGTCTGGTTGTGGGAGGCGCTCGATCATTTCCGTTTTGGCCGGGACAGCGGCGGGGGCGGGAGTGAGGACCGGGGCGGTCTGTGGCCGGTCCGGATCGGGCTATATGATTGCCGCTTAATCATGGAAGAAACCGGGCGTAACTGGGATTGGGGCAATTTTGAACAGTTGAATGGTCAGATCGACCTGCGCCGCCCCGCCCAGATCCGGGTTACCGCCGAAGGAAAAAGCATGCTTGACCCGGGGGCGTCCGCAGCGGTGGAACTGGCCTATGACGTTCAACGCCACCAGGGTAAGATGGAGGTTAAAGCCGGCGCCGCTTTGGCGCCGTTGTGGGGCGAGAAGCTCTTTCGTCTCCTCGGGTACGAACAAGAGTGCAAGGTGGTGGACGGAAAAGTTGATTTCGCGGTGGCGTTGTTACTTCAGAACCGAAAGGTGAAGATGGACACGGCCCGGATGGCGTTCCGCGGGTCCCGGTGGGAGTTGGCGGTTTTACCCCATCCCTTGACCGACCTGAACGCTGATCTAACGGTTTCGTCCACCGGAATTACCGTCCGCAACCTGCGGAGTAATTACCGTGACGGTTTGATTAGCCTTAAAGGAAGACTGGCGACCACCTCCCTTGATCTGAACGTGAATCTGTATGCGACCGGTTTACCGCTGGCCGATTGGGCCGGGGTCATTCCCCAGCTTGAAGCGGTGGGATTGGCGGGGCAGGTCGATTTGAACCTGCAAATTGGCGGTAACCTCAGCGCCCCGCAGCTCGCGGGGGAAGTGCGTCTGATGAACGGCCGGTTGACCCTGCCCGGGTATCCCGTTGTCCTGGACGAATTGGGGCTCCTGGCCCGGCTGTCCAGTGACGGGCTCCATCTGTCTTATCTGCAGGGGCGCATCGGGAGGGCGCCCTTCCTCCTGCATGGACGGATCCTTGATTTGTCCGATCCGACTGTGG
Organism: Bacillota bacterium; assembly: GCA_012727425.1. GTDB lineage: Bacteria > Bacillota > UBA4882 > UBA10575 > UBA10575 > Capillibacterium. The sequence goes on along the minus strand of JAAYHQ010000008.1, from coordinate 4,602 downwards.
ACTTGCAAGGCGAGATCAAAGCTTTTCCCCTTGAGACCCTGGCTTTAGAAGGCTATTTCTTGACCGGCGGCGAGGTTGATGCCACGTTCTACGTCCGGGGCTGTCTTGCGGCGCCGGAGATCAAAGGCGATTTGGCCGCCCGGCAACTACAGGTGGCCGGAGTGACCGTACCGGTCCTCAACTTGAGCGGTGTCTACCACTGGGCCAATGATCACCTCCAGATTGACCGGTTGACGGCGCGGGCTTTTGGCGGACAAGTTGCCGTCCACGGTGCGCTGGACCGGCTGACCAGTGATCCCCGCCTGCGCCTGACCGTACAGGCGCAGGCGATTGTACTGGACCAACTTCCGCCGGCGTTTTACCGGCCGGGATTCCCCGCGCTGACCGGGACGGCCGATCTGAATTTGGTCTTCGACGGTCAACTTTCGGCGTTGGCGGGCGAGGCGGAGTTGGTGGTCACCGCCGGCAGTGTGGACCGTTTCCACTATGACCGGCTCCAACTTTTGCTGCGTGGCGACCGGGACCGCCTGGCGGTCCGGGCGACCCTGAAGGAAAAAGAAGGAGCCTTGATCGCCACCGGTTCGCTGCAACCCGGAACCGGTGATTTCCAGGGGGACCTTCTGCTGCACCGGTTTAAACCGGATGGCCGCCTGTTGCCCCCGCCCTTTGCCGGTTTCAGTGGCGACATTAATGGGTTGTTACAGGTGGAGGGGAATTGGACAGATGGTCAACGGATCAAGGGTGCCGGCTGGCTGGAAATCCATGATTTAACCTGTAATGGTCAGGAACTTGGTGTTTTGAAGCTCAAAGGGGAGACGGAACACGGACGCCTGACTTTAAACGATTCCTTTTTGTTAACTCCGGCCGGCCAAATCAAACTGGCCGGGCAGGTGGCGTGGGTGGATCAGCCCGCTTATGCTTTGGAGGCCAATGGTGAAGCCTTGTTGTTGGAAACGCTCACCGCCCTTTTTCCCGATTTCTCCCCGGTCAACCTGGCGGGTTTGGCCGATGTGCGGCTCCGAGTCGAAGGTTGGGAAAAACCGCAGGTTTCGGGGGAAGCCACCAGTACAACGCTGGCGCTTAACGGTTATTATTTTGGAGACATGACGGTTGCTTTCTGCTGGCGGGAGGGAACGCTCCATCTGGATCAGCTTTTACTCGGTTCCGGCGGGTTAGGTCTGCAGGGTCAAGGGCGGATCGGGGCCGATCAGCAACTGGATCTGACCGTTGCGGCGGCGAACTTTCCCCTGGTCGCGCTGGACCAACTTTTCGGGGGCTATTTCCAAAATCCGGAGTTCCTAAAGAAAATATCCGGCACGCTGACGGGAGGAGGAAAGCTACAGGGAACTTTAACAAACCCGGTCTTTGCGGGGGAGCTGAGGATCGTCGAACCGGCTTTTGCCGGGTTTGCCCTGGACTGGATCGGGGGCGAACTTTCCTGGGCCGACCGTAGACTTTCCTGCGACCGGTTGCGGGTACGCCGTGGCGGGGAGGAATTGACCGTTTACGGTCAGGTTGATTGGACCGGGGGGGCACCCTATCTTGATCTGGGCCTCAAAATGGAAAGGGCGGGGCTGGCCGATCTGTTACTCATGGTTGGACGGGCGCCGAACCTGCGGCTTGATGCCGAAGTCACGGGTTATCTACGTCTCTTCGGTCTGTGGGACCGCCTCCAAATCCGTCTGATTACCCAGTTTGAAAACGGAGAGCTCAATGGGTTTACTCCGCTCAGTGGCGAGCTTGACTTACTGATCGCCGACGAGAAGATTACGGTCAACCGTTTGCTGCTGGACGACGGCAGCGGGGAATTGTTTGCCTCCGTTGTTTACAGTCCCGGCGTCCAGTTGGACATCACCGCCCGCACTAAAGACTTCTCGCTCAAGCCATTAGTGGCATTGACCGGGCGTTCCGATCTGCCGACGGACGGCCGTTTTAACCTGGAACTGATGCTTACAACAGCGGACGAGGGGATGCAGGGCGAGTTCGACGCCTTGCTGCAGGACATCGTCTGGGGGAGTATAAACGTTGGCTCGCTGGGGCTGCGCGGCCGGATCAACGATGATCTGGTGTTTCTGGAGGCGCAGGATCTGGGGACCAACCGGCTTTCGATGCAAGGGAGTATTCCGTTGAACCCGGAGTGGTTTGGCACCCTGCAGTTACCAACGGCCTGGCCCCACCGGTACAGCCAGATTGATCTGGGGCTTTCCGCGGTAAAAATGGAGGCCACCGTCCTGAACACGTTCTTCACCGGAACCAACATCACAGGGGGGACGATTGACGGCCTGATTTCGTTGCACGGAACATGGCGAAAACCGTATTTGGTGGGTCAGATGGAGATTGCCGGGGGGCGAGGAACAGTGGCCGGTTTGTCCCAGGAAATAAAAGACCTCAATGGACTCCTTTCTTTCTCCCACCAAGGGTTGGAGTTTAGGGGACTGAGCAACCGGGCGGGAAGTTACCTGGAGGGACGGCTGGGCCGCGGGCGTTTCCGTTTAGGCGGAAGGGTGTTTATGGACGGCCTGCGGCTGGAGGGCTTTGCGCTGCGCCTGATCGGCGATAACCTTCATTTGTCCCCCTCTTTCCTGGATGGGTTGGTCAGCGGGGATCTGACGTTAACCGGGCCGGCGGTCCAACCGACTCTCCGCGGGAAGGTGGCCATCCGGAAGGCCCGGATCGGGCTTCCGGAGGCAAAGGGGAGCGTCCCGCCCTTTGATGTGAACCTGGATCTGCAATGTGAAGCCTTGAACGATGTTTATTTCCGGATGTACGGCATGGCTTATATCCCTTTCAACGGTCACCTGCACGTCGGCGGTACACTCCGGAAACCGGAACTCAGCGGGGAGCTTGTCTCAAGCCGCGGTTGGGTGAATGTCCTGGGTGATACGTTCCGGATTAAAAGCTTGCGAGCGGAATTCCGCCCCGAATATAAGCTCTACCCCTACCTGGAGTTGGAAGCCACCCGTTACCTGAGCGGGGCGGAAGTAACGCTGAGTACGGCCGGATGGTCCGGGGATTTGGACAGTTTGGTGATTAACCCCAGTTCCAATCCGCCCATGAGCCGGGAGGAAATCTTAAAGCTCCTAAGCTGGCCGGAAAGGGTCGAGGAAGGCACCCTTACCTTCGCCAGTCTGTTTCAGGAGAACATCAATATGGTTGGGGACTTCTTTATCGGGCGTGTCCTTGACGAGTTCCGGAGCGTCATGCCCATTGATTTCCTCACCTTGGAGCAGGACCGGCAGGAAGGGAGCTTCTGGATGAATATGGGCAAATCCTTAAGTGAAGATCTCTACCTCTCGTACAGCAGAAACTTAAGCTCTCTGGCCGAGCAGGTTTGGACGCTGGAGTGGAAGATTGTACCCAACTTTTCCTTAATTGGGAATTACTCGGCCGCGGAAGGGCTGCAGTGGGAATTTCAGTATAATTTACGTTTTTAATGTACGCTGCGTTGTTTTCACCAAATTTACCGGAAATCTTTATTTGGAGCAAGAAGGGAAAGGTGTGTCCAATCACGAATTTCTTTTTAATGCTCATGCTTGGTGTTCCTTGAGATTGCTTCCAGCTTGCTTCCCTCACCGGCTTTTTGCGTTGCTTTACCGTGGACGGCCAGCGGGAAGAGGAAACTTGCTCTTTCCTGGTACCGGCGGCGTAAAAAGCTTTAGTCCAAACAAAAAAGGAGGCCAATTCGGTGAAGAGGGTCTTAAAAATCCCGGTGCTACTTTGGGTTGTGGTTTTCATGTTTATAGTGTTGAGCGGACCAGTGTTGGCGGTTGGAGAGATTGTTCTGTCAGTGGAGATTACCGGTAACGAACAGGTGAAAGAGGAACAAATTCTCCAGGCCATAACCAATATACGCTTGGGCGAAGCCCTTGACCGGCAGGCGGTGGCCCAGGACCAACAGGCGATTATGAACCTGGGTTATTTTGCCCTGGTGGAACCCTACGCCGAAGAATTCCTGGGCGGTTTGAAGGTGGTCTTCCGGGTGGTGGAAAACCCGAAGATTACCCGGTTTGAAATCCAAGGGCTGGAAAGGATTGCACCCGAGGAGCTTCTCCCGTTTTTCCGCCAAAAACCGGGAGATGTTTTCAACTACGTAACAATGATGAATGACCTGAGCATGGCGCAGCAGCACTTCAATGAGGAGAAGGGGCTGCTTATCCCGCCCTTCACGGGAAGCGCCGATGAGATTAGCGACCTCATGCGCATTGATGAGGAGGGGGTCGTCCATCTCCACCTTTACGAGGCCCGCTTGGGCCGCATCCGGTACCAAGGACTGGAGAAGACGAAGGAATTTGTGGTGGCGCGCGAGATGACACTGGCAGAAGGCGACATCCTGGACCTTAATGTTTTACGGGAGGATGTCCAGCAACTGGCCAGGTTGCAATTGTTTTCCGATATTTCGCCCCGCCTGCAACCCACCGGCGAGCCGGGGGTGATGGATCTGATCATGGAGTTTAAAGAGGGCGAAAACCGCATTTTTACGATGGGTGTCTCTTATACGCCGAATGACAACACACTCCTGGGCAAATTCGGGATCATGGATCCGAACCTCATGGGTCTTGGGCAGAAGATCTCGGTGAATATGGAGTTTAACCCGAACAATGT
>JAAYHQ010000075.1 GCA_012727425.1 Bacillota bacterium | reverse complement strand
TTAGAAGCCTAAAAACCGAGCGTATCTACGTAAACGAATACACGACACCAAAAGCACTTAGAGCTGGTATTCAAGAGTATATCTACGAGTACAATACGGCAAGGCCGCATCAGACTTATAATTATATGACTCCCATGCAAGTTTATCTAGCTCAACGGATTGCAGCCTGATCGAAGAAAAACGAAGGTTCAAATGGAAATATCTGGTTCACTAAGAAAAGAAAAATATTTGTCTTGACAAGGGGTACATCTTACTTTATTTATGACGAACTGCAAACTCATTTATGAGCATAGGAAAGTAAATATTTGTTCATCCGGTGGCACGTATCAAAAATCCATATCCAGCCTGATCCGCCAGGCCAAGCCTCCGCCGGTCAGCCCGTGAGCCAAATCGAGCCGGACCGGGTAACCCAAAGGGGTTTCAACCGCCAACCCAACACCGGCGCCGGATTCCCAGTCATATTCCCTGGTTTTTTCATGATCAGACCAGGCCCGTCCGCAATCGGCATAAGTGAGCAGCCAGAGATTCCCGGAAAGAGAATGCCTAAATTCCAAAGAGGCACTCAGGTAGGTGTGGCCGGTAAAGGCCGGAGAAAAACCGCGGATTGGCACAGCACCAAAACCACCGATGGTAAATTGGCGGTTAAGGGGTGCGGAGTTGGCCATATGTCCGGCATAAAGCGTGGTAAGGAACTGGTTTTCCCCAATAGGCCGACGGTGGAGTAAAACAGCTATTACCGCCGGGTAAGGGGGGAAATTAGCGGTCAAATCCAGAGCATAGCGGAGCGCCAACTGGCCTTCAAACCACCGAGACCATTTAAAATCGGGACCAAAGCTTAAATAAGCCTGCTGCTGACGATCAGCCCCGTCGAGCGCGACCCGAACCGGGCTGTAATTAATGGTCCCCCCGTATTCACAGTCAACGCGGTTATAACGCAGAAGCGAAACACCGGTGGAAAAGCCGGTACTATGAAAACTGGGCGGATCGTTTGTGGGATAAAACTGCCGACTGTTTTCGGACCACTGTAAATTACCCTGTAGGAACCACCCGTTCGAGAGGGCTTGGTTGAAGCCCAGGCCGACCCAGGGGTTGGCGCTCCAACCGCCGCCGACCGTCAGGTTGAGTCCGGTACCAAAGGGGTTATAAAAGGTTTGTGTGCAGTAGTTAGAAAAGAGATTCTGCAGTTTGATGATTACAAACTCCAAAGGGTCAAGGTAGAGGAGATGGGTATCACTTGCCCTCACTACGACCCGGAGTTCACCGCCGGGTAAAGGTTCGGTGATGACCCGTAATGACAGGGGGTCAAAACAATTCATCGCTTGAAGACGGGTGAGGGTTAGAGCCAAGTACTCATCCTGCCAGTAATCGCCCACAGAAAATGGAAGTTGTCTTTGTATTACCTCTTTACTGGTCCGGCTGTTACCGAGAATTACTACTTCACCAATGCGGGCACCGTCAGTGGCAACACCGGCGGCGTCGGTGGGGATGGAAAAAGATAAAAAGGATATGACCGTAACGGCAGCAAGGAGAAAAGGAGACAAAAGGTTTCGTTTCACTTTTGGTCAACCTCCCTTATTCGCGGTGCGCTTGTTTGATTTGGCCTTTTTCATTGATAGACAACGGGGATCTCAGCCCGACCCGGCAGATCTGCGGAAACACGGGATCGACATCTTCCAGTAATTCAACGGCCAGACCGGCCTCGTAATGTTGTAAAGCCTGTTCCCGAAGGCCCAAGGTATCGTAACCTACGCCCAGCCAGGCATGGGCGGCCAGTAAATAGTAGGGATCGGGCAGTTCGGCACGGGTGACGCATTGTTCCAAATAGTCCAAGGCGGCCTGAAGCTCTCCGGTCCGCAGACAGGTCATACCAAGTAAATAGAGGGGATATCCGGCCTTTGGATAACGCTCCACCACCGGCGTAAGAAGCTCTTTTTTTCTTTGGTCGGAGGCTTCGGCCGCGGTCATCACCTGCTGCCAGGCCTGGACCTCCGGGGTCGCCTCCGTGGCCGGAATGAAGCCAAACGGTGTAGGGGGCTGCCCGGTCCGCCAAACCTCAGCCGCCGAGATGCCGGTGAAAATCTGATCCGTGGTCAAAAAACCACCGGGTGCGCTCACCCAGATCTCCAGGCGGTCAGGGTCAAAGACCATACTGGCGATGGTCGCATAATTCTGGATGGAAGGTAACAACACCGGCGCATCCGGATTTTCTGATCCTTTATCCCGTAAGATCCGGACGGCATCTTCCACCGTAAGATCGCCCCAAAAAACCTGCTTCAGTCGTTCGAAACGGGCTTCCCGGAAAGCCGAGGAGAGCCAGCCCGGTTTCTGGTATTCCTCGAGATACGGAGTTAAAAACCGGTTGGCGCCGTAGATGAAGTTTGCGTCGGCGCGATCCGCACGGCGAATGGTCATCCGGTAAGCGGAGACCTCCAGCACCACCGCTTCCCGGCGGGCGGCATCGGCTACCAAAATGTTTAAACCGACGGTCCGTGGGGTGTTTTTTATGATGTCAATAACTTCGTTAATACTCCCCCCGTATTGCAAAGCATGCCGGAGCATAATTGTAAACGGGATCCCGTCCACGGTTGCTTCCTCCGGGACGACAGTGGAATAGGCCTTGGCAATGACAATACCCTTTTCATTCATCCCATGCATGATGCCAACCATTGAGGGGTAATTAACCGTGACAAACTTGTAACCGGTCTCTGGTTCGTAAAAATTAACCGATTGAAACTCCGCCAACTGCCCCAGCCCGGCATAATCCAGATTACGGCCGACCAGCATTCCACCATTGCCGGTGGCTTCTCCCCAAGCGGCAAAGAAGGAACATCCACCATAGACCAGGCTTACATCCTGCCAGGCATTGCTCATCAAGAGGTCATTAACAAGCCTTCCTGGCCGGGGATCACCGGTGGCCCGGGCGAATCCCTTAAGTTCTCTAATATATTCCCGGGGGATATGACGTTTAAACGTTGGGATAAATTTGAACTTCGCATAAAAGTTTTTAAAAGTCCGTTCCAAAAAGCCTCCGCTCAGGCCCTGCTGTTTAATGAAAGCGAATGACTCCATCATTTTTTCAAACTCCGGCGCGATCACAAGATGAAACATCTGCGCGCCGATCTCTTCCGGAGAACCGGTAAAATAGGCCAGCCGCAGGTCGCCGATTCTAGTGGACCAAGCTTTGCCGGCCCATAAAACCCCGTCTTTCTCCCAGACCACCGGTTCTTCCTTCGCTGACGCTTGTCCTTGCCGGGCTGGTGTTTCCAAGGGGAGGAAAAGAAGCAGCATTATGATGATCAATAACGCGGTCTTTTTTATTCCTGCCAAAATAAACACTTCCTTTGTCAATCAGATCCGTTGAATAAAATACGGGAATACGGCGTCGGTCTTAATACTCGACAGAAAAACGCTCCGACGCAAAAATTTTCTCGTGTCTTTACTTATTACAGTATAAGATGTACCCTTGTCAAGACAAATATTTTTCTTGTATGTGTCAAGTTTTAGTGGGCAACTTTTTTCTTACAAAATCATCCATTACCTGTTTATCTAAAATAAATGTTTTATGTGCCCATTACTGCTAATTTCAGGAAGAACATGCTAGGCCTTGAACCCCAAATAAACTTCATCCCGCGGCGTTAATGTTACGCCCATTCCTTTAGAGAATTATCTATATACCAATTCACTTGCTATTCGATTACTCACCAGCCGTTGAATGGCTTTCCTGCCCTCCGTGAAGGCTTTACCAGTAAAGGGTACTGGGGATCTTCGTATGTTGTAAAATTTACTTTCTTCTGGCTTCCTATTGACCTTGGCGGCGGATAGCTGAATTACTTCTATGATCTCTTCATATATTTTCTCCGACACGGTACCATCCAAAAGCTCATCAAGCCTGGCATAAAGCGTCCCGCTGGCTCGGGCGGCCAATAATTTGGCTAAATAACTGGCCCCCTTTACG
>JAAYHQ010000074.1 GCA_012727425.1 Bacillota bacterium | reverse complement strand
TAATATGGAAGTCAATCATCTATTAACTATTTTGTAGCCTTTTTAATTACGTCGGCCGCTGTTTCGACCCCATCCTTGAGAGAAAGGAAGACTAAATTATAAGCGTTTTCGGGTAATAAGGCAAATAAGGTAATAAATAAAAAAAGAGGAATCTTGTGATAAGTGTTCCTCCTTATTTGACAGTCAAGATCAGCAAATGATATAGTTGTTATAGTTATAATTTAAGATGTTTTGGCAGGTGACGGCTTTGGAATTGGAACAAATCGAAATCATGCCAGCACGGATTCGGATCGCTTCCATCCTGCGGAAAGCAATTTTAGCCGGTGAATTCCAATCCGGACAGAAACTTTCCCTCACCGAACTCGGAAAAAATCTTGGCGTCTCTCGTACTCCGGTGCGCGAAGCATTACAGATGCTAGAGGCAGAAGGCTTGGTCGAACTACGCATGAACCGAACGGCCGTCGTGAAAAAAATTGACACCAAGTTTATCATCGACCACTACGAAATGCGTATTCTTCTAGAATGCGAAGCAGTCGCCCGGGCTACAGCCAACCAGATGGACACCTCTTCCCTCGTCACGCACCAGCAAAAGATCCTTGTTCATCTTGACGAGTTGACGCACGAGGAGTACGTTTCGTATAACCAGGTTATTCACACCACCATCTGGAAGGCCGCCAACAACCAAAAACTCTACAATTTCCTGATGAATCTGTGGAATGGTCCGTCCATCGGCCGCACCACTGTCGCCAAGGAGCACCGCCTTAAATCCATCGAAGAACATGGCGAGATCCTCCAGTTCATCCAAGCCCGGAATCAGGAAAAAGCCAAACAAGCCATGGATAAGCATATCCGGCGCAGCATGAACAATATTTTGGAAAGTTATAATTTCAATTAAGTACCGGAGCCAACGGGAGCACCGGTCGCCAGTTGTGCTTTTCTCCGTTCTTGACGCCCGCTCAGGCGGTCAAAGACCGCTCCGATTTCATTATGAATCTCCATAAATACCGTAATGATGTCCGGATCAAACGACTTACCGCTTTCCGCGTGGATGATTTTCACACTTTCGGCATGGGAAAAGGCTTCCTTATATACCCGTTTTAACCTTAGGGCGTCGTACACATCGGCAACCGCCATGATCCGGGCCGATAAGGGAATGGCGGTCGTCGCCAGACCGAGAGGATAACCCGTACCGTCCCATTTTTCATGGTGGAAATGGGTGATCTCAATCGCCATATCCAAAAAACGGTTATTCGGAAACTTCTCCTTCACCTCCAAGAGGGTCTTCGCCCCGATTGTCGTGTGCGTCTTCATTAACTCATACTCATCAGCCGATAAACGTCCCGGCTTAAGCAGTATCGAGTCGGGGATCCCCACCTTGCCAATATCATGTAAGGGACTGACTTGAGTTATTTTTTCAACATACTCATCATCGATGTAATCTTGGTATTTTTTCCGGTTCCGTAAATTACTGGCCAGCAACCGGCAGATTTGCGCAACCCGTTCAATATGCGCACCGGTACTATCATCCCGGGATTCGGCCAGTTTAACCAGGGAATAAACCATGGCCAACTTGGCCTCGGCAATCTCTTTCTCCTTGTTTACCCTTTCCTGGTACTCATGCCGGTAATAGTCGGAGAAAAAACCAATCACAAAGGCATTTATGGAATAGATCAACAAGCGGACAAGCCAATTGATCGACTCCTGACTTACCGCCAGGGCTGTATCCAAGGGCATGAAGGGGCCGATCAACAAACCACTTACGATCCCGTGAATCAACCCCTGCCACTTACCGTGGGTGGACGCCATAATCACAATGGGAATATACATCAGGTTGGCATAGGCTTTCGTTGTCCCGCCTGTCCAGTAAACAACCACCGTAATGACAATGGAGAGTAAGTAAGAAAAAAGCCACACGTAAATTCTCCGCTTGCGCTGCCACCGGTTCCCATCAGAAACTGCCGGTCTCATTTGCTTTGTTGATCCACCTCCTCTTTCCGGCCTGCGGCTGGCCGCCTTCCATCACCAGCTTTGCTTTTAACCTATATTTAACATATAATTATGACAAACACCTGCCATCTCCTTCTTTCTATTACTGTTCTTTATAATAAAAATCCACCCTCCGGGTGGATTTCCTAGCCAGGAATTCTTGCCCCAAAGCCTACCGCCAACTTTTGGGGGATTTCCTTGGTGATTAATTATAATTATTGCCAAGGCAGGTTCCGGAACAACCGGATTTTTAGTTGGCCAGCTCCGGAAACCAGATTTTGATCTCCCGTTCCGCACTGGCGACCGAATCCGAAGCGTGGACCAGATTCTCACTCTTCGACAGGGCGAATTGCCCCCGAATTGTACCCGCCTCCGCCTCCGCCGGGTCCGTCGCCCCGTTGATTTTACGCACCGTGTTGACCACATTCTCGCCTTCAATGATTAAAGCGCAGACCTTTCCCCGCGTCAGATAGGTAACCAACGCCGGAAAAAAGGGTTTATCCTTATGTTCCTGGTAATGGGCTTCCACAATATCTTGGTCCGGTTTAAGCATTTTCAAAGCAGTTATGTTTAGCCCCTTTTCTTCATAAATACTAATGATCCGGCCAACAAGGCGGCGTTCAACTGCATCAGGCTTGAGTAGTACCAACGTTTTCTCCATTCTTCCACCTCTTTTATTCTTTCTTTACTGTTATTGTTGTTATATTTGCTAGTTCGCGGGAGACCCTTATTTCCCTTGTTGAAAACAGAAATTCTTTTTTAGTTTGCCGCACAGGTTTTAGCTTGAATAGGCCGCACGTTTAATTTGTCCACTTGGCAAAGGCGGGCGCCGGGAGCGAACAGCGAAAACTGTATTCCTGAAAGCCAGGATTAACTATCCGGCTCAATCCGGCTCATCGATAAGGAGGAATCAACGGTTAGAACCACGAACTTCTCCGTAAAGAAAGATAGGAGGAGGCAGTATAATGGCTTGTGATTCGAAAGTAAACTGTACTTGTACTTACCCTTGTTCCCGCCGGGGTAAATGCTGCGAGTGTGTCGCTTACCACCGGCGCGCGGGAGAAGTCCCCGGTTGCTTCTTTTCGCCGGCCGGGGAGAGAACTTACGACCGCTCGATCGAAAATCTCTACCGCGATTATTATAAAAAGGGCTAAAAATGCTTCGGCGTATGCCGTCACCCCGCACGCCAAGAGGAAAAAAGATGGACGGAGGAGGGGAATTGATGCCCAAAATGAGATTCCTGTTCACCGGTGTGATTATTATCACCGTCGTGGGCGTGTACTTGCTTACCCAATTGCCCAAAACGGTCGAGGTGCTGGCCCCGGCGGATTTAAGCTGGCTCTACCACCCACTAATTGCCCACCGGGGCTTGCATGACAATAATAAGCGGATTCCGGAAAACTCAATGGCCGCGTTTAAAAGGGCCGTGGCGGAAGGTTATGCCATCGAATTGGACGTCACCATGACCAAAGACCGGCAGTTGGTGGTCTACCACGACAAAAAACTCCGGCGTGGAATGGGCGTCGACCGGCTCCTAAGTGAATTGACCTACTCCGAACTGTCCGCCTACAAGCTTTTTGGGTCAGACCAAACCGTTCCTCTCTTCCGCGACGTCCTGTCCTTGGTTGCCGGCAAGGTGCCCCTATTTATTGAAGTGAAAAACGAGGCTAAAGTGGGCGAAATGGAACGCCTGCTCTACGAAGAGTTGCAGCGGTATCAGGGGCCTTTCGCCGTGATGTCCTTTAACCCCTTTACCCTTCAGTGGTTTCGCCAAAACGCACCGGAGATTCTCCGGGGACAATTGGCGGGAAGCTTTAAAGTCAGTGATTACGATGTGGAATACGCAGGTACCACCCGTTTACCGTGGTACAAAAGGGTGCTCCTCGAAAACCTGCTCCTAAACGTCATCAGCCAACCCCATTTTGTGGCCTATGAAGTGCAAAACACCTCCGCCGCCCGGCTAAAAAAACTGCGCCAATTGGGAGTCCCGCTCCTCGGCTGGACCATCAAGAGCAAAGCCGAATATGAAGCATACAAAGCTCAATTCGATAACCTAATCGTCGATGCGATTTTACCGGAATTAGAATGAGGGATCAGTTCATTCCCTCTCTTCCTTTCCATTCTTCACTGTTTTGGTTTCTTTCCCGTGCGCCCGTCTCCGGCGACGCTCTTTTTTCGGCAGTGGCCGTTCCCACCAGGTAACAGTAGCTATAAGCAAAGCATTGCTGATATTTTGGGCGCGATCGATGACCATAATCAGTAAAATATGGCCCGGCGGGAGAATAAGCCGGCCCCGGAAATCCGACGTAAGTTCACCGCTGGGATAAATGGCACTAAAGTGCACCGGACCCAAATTAAAGTCGTTGACTGTCCGGACCAGCAAAGTACTGCTCTTTGGTGAACCGACCAGATTATTAACGGGCGTCAACGTTGTGTCGACATCCCGGACCTGAGGGATCTGCGCCACCAAAAGCTCCAAGGTTTCTTCGTTGCCAACACGTGTCCCAACGACTTCATTGACAAAGATCCCGGCTGCCACCTGTTCCAGAAACATGGCTTGATCATTGTCAACCGGGTTTTCAAAAGTAAAAGCGATAAACGCGCCCTCCGTCGGGAGGACAAGCGAAGAATTGACCGCAAAAAACCTTCCCGCTTGTGCGTAAGTGGCGGCGTTTGGTAGGATGCTGACGGTACCTTCCGCATCCACTTGCACCGGTCGGCTTAAACCGTCGATTTCTTGCCCACAAACTAAGATACAATCAGTTCGGCTATCCGGTGCAAAGGGCCGGTCGGAACGACCGTGGTTTTTATCCAAAATTCACCCTCCTTAAAATCGTCTTTTGCCTCGACAAGGCATCAAACTGCTTTTCCCGTCTTAAGGATCCCTGCCCTTCACTCCGTGGTGAAGCCCGGATATGGTTATGATATGCAAATAAACGCCTTCTTGGTTGGCGTAGATAGGAATAATCAATTACGGCAAAAGTACAATTTTAAAAAACTCAACCCGAATGCCGAAACAGCCAGGCCCGTAAGTACCGTAGATCTTCCTGTTCCGGATCATCCCCCTGGCATTCAACCGCCTCCAACTCCTGGAGACGCGCCGGATCGGCCTTGAAATAAAGGATCAACTTGTGGATGAATTTCATTGTCTCCGGGGTAATGTAATGCTCAACTCCCTCCACCTGTTCCTCAACTTGGACATTCTCCTTGGAAAGGCGAAAAAATTCTTTCAGTTTTTCGTCCCGCCAAACTAAAAACCGGCCGTAGGTCATTCCCTTCTCGGTCAGGGCAATATTCCGGTATTTCTCATACTTGATAAAACCGGCTTCATCCAGTTTCTGAATCATTCGGGTCACCGAGGACGGTTTCACCTTGATGGCGTTCGAAAGATCCACCGGCCGGATATACCCCTGCTGCGCAACGATCCGGTAAAACATCTCAAGATAATCTTCCATACTTTCGGTCAACATCATTTCGATCGTAATCCGCTCCCTCCGCAAAAGGGCCGGCACGTAAACCGGCCCCCGGCAAAGTCCATTTTAGCCTATGCGAAAGATGTTGCCCGCAGAACCTAAACCAAACCGAAGAGCCGCACTACTTGAGCCACCAGGAAACAAACCACGATGGCCACACCGGTGGGAAGCAGTGCCGCCAGCAAGGTCCACTTCGTACTCTGGGTCTCCTTGCGGATAGTGAGGAGCGTGGTCCCGCAGGGAAAATGCAAGAGCGAAAAGAGGATCATATTTAACGCCGTTAACCAGGTCCATCCGTTGGCCACCAGCAAGCTGCGCAGAGCTTCTAAACTGTCGAGTTCAAGCATGACTCCTTCCGACAGGTAACTCATGATCAAGATGGGTATCACCAGTTCGTTCGCAGGCAAGCCAAGAAGAAAAGCTAAGATAATATAGCCATCCAACCCCAGTAAATGTCCGAACCCTTGGAGCCGGCCGCCCAGATGCCCGATGATACTGCTTTCCCCAATATGCACGTTGGCCAAGATCCAAATCAGCGCCCCGGCCGGCGCGGCCACCACGACGGCCCGGAACAAAACAAAGAGGGTCCGGTCAAGGACGGAACGAATGAGCAACGTCCCAATCTTCGGCCACCGGTAAGCGGGAAGTTCCAGGGTGAACGTGGAAGGTACCCCTTTCAGCAGTGTTTGCGATAAAAACCAGGAAACAAACAAGGTAACCAGGACCCCCAGCACTACCGCTCCCGCCACGCAGAGCGCAGCAGAAATGGAATTGGCGTGACCAGCCCATGCCCCCAGCATGACCATGGACATGGTGATCAACAGTGGAAAGCGGCCGTTACACGGTACAAAATTGTTGGTTAACACGGCAATTAAGCGTTCCCGGGGTGATTCAATAATCCGGCAGGCAGTCACCCCCGCTGCATTACAACCAAATCCCATGCACATGGTCAACACCTGTTTTCCGTGGGCTCCGGCCCGTTTGAAGAGCCGATCCAAGTTAAAGGCCACCCGCGGCAGATATCCGAGGTCCTCCAAAAAAGTAAAGAGGGGAAAAAAGATGGCCATCGGTGGCAACATCACCGAGACAACCCAAGCCAGGCCGCGGTACAGACCCAGCACGAGAACGCCGTGCAGCCAGGCGGGCACGTTCAGCCACTGACAGACCGCCGTCAGCCGATCCTGAAAACCAAAAAGCAGATTGGATAAGAGTTGTGAAGGGTAATTCGCCCCGCTGATCGTCAGCCAGAAAATGAAACCGAGCAAGCCCAGCATCAGCGGATACCCGAAAACTTTGGACGTTACAATCCCATCGATTTTCCAGTCTATATCATGCTCTGCCCCGCGACGCCGCACCACCTGATCGGCGATCTGCCGGGCTTGGTCATAGATCGCTGCCACAATTAAATCCCGGACCGGACCCACTTGGGCCCTAAGGGTCTCTGTGGCCGTAATGACCTGTTGAAGACCTTTTCCCAAACTACTTATAGCACTTCACCACCTTAAGCTCGCCTTGCTCTCTGGGCGCCTTCTCCACGTTTTCCACCCGCAAATACTTTTTTATCTCCGTAATGATGGTGGTGTCCCCATCCAAGAGGCGTAACGCGACCCACCGGGCATCTATCTTCCCCCGGAGATACGGCTCCAGTTCCGGCTGGATTTTGGCCACCGCCGCTTCAATCTCTTGGTTATAACGAACCGGACGGGGCCGGGTCTGTTGGTGCGCAAAGACCATTTGGTGGATGGCCTCTTTCAGTTTGTCCAAGCCCACTTTTTCTCGGGCGGCCGTCGGCACCACCGGCACGCCCAATAGTTCCGCCAGTTTAGGACAGTCAATTTCGATCTTTTTCCGTTTGGCCTCATCGATCAGGTTGACACAGAGGATCACCTTTGGTGTCATCTCCATGACCTGTAAAGCCAGGTTTAAATTCCGTTCCAAACAGGTGGCGTCCACCACCACCACGGTCGCATCGGGTTTCCCAAAACAAATAAAGTCCCGTGCCACCTGTTCATCGGCGGAATTGGCCAAAAGCGAGTAAGTTCCCGGTAGATCGACCAAAGTGATCAGTTTGCTCTTGTAACGGTAGTTCCCCTTCGCCAGCACCACCGTTTTTCCCGGCCAATTCCCCGTATGCTGGTTAAGTCCGGTCAAGCCATTAAAGACCGTACTCTTTCCCGTATTGGGGTTCCCGGCCAACGCGATTACTCCGTCGCTATGGGCTGGATTGAGCTTCGCGAAAACCCCACGGGCATCCACCGCAAGTCCTTTCACTGCCTTCCCCTCCTTACGCCAACGGCCGCACCGTAACCAACCGGCTTTCCTCCGACCGTAACGCAATAATGGCACCCCGGATCTTATAGGCCACCGGATCACCGGCCGGACTTTTCCGGACGGCTTCCACCACCGTCGAAGGGACTAAACCCAGATCCAAGAGGCGGTTCCTGGTCAATCCCTCCGCCCCCACTTTGACCACTTGCGCCCGGTGACCAATGGGGAGGCAAGCCAGGGTCATCTCGGGATCACCCATCGGCTCCACTCCTTCCTTGTTTTGTTAAGCTTTGCGTTACCTTTCGCCACCGGCAACAGTTTTGCCCGCGGCTAATATTTGCTTTTAATATATGACCCAAGACGCCCATCGGTGCGCACCCGCCAAATCTTTTCCATAAAAAAAAACTACCGTTGAAGACGGTAGTCGGGAAAACCGTTGCCCAACTTCGGCGCGCGGCTCTGCCTCAAGCGCTTCGTAAAAGTGAAACTAAGCCAGTGGCGGGATAATAAGATGGTTGTAGGCACATGCACAGATTAGCCGCCGGCAAAGGTGACGCGCGTAATGGCCGATCATTAAAGCAAAGGCGCAAACAAACGAAAGACCCCTTCCAAGGACTTGACCAGCCAGGACCGCCGCTGCCAAGCGGCCAGATCAATCTCTTCACTCACCGCAAAGGTGGCGAGAATATCCTCCTTGATAGCTTTTAAAACCGGAGCGCCACAGATCCAGACCCCGTTTTCGAATTGCAGGTTAAAACTCCGGTAATCCATGTTAATGCTCCCGGTTACCGCATGGTCATCATCGCTGATGATGGTCTTGGCGTGAATATACCCCGGGCTATACTCATAGATCCGCACGCCCGCTTTGAGCAGCCGCCCATAGTTGGAGCGGGTGACGATATGCACATACCAATGGTCCGTAATCTTCGGGGTGATAATCCGGACATCAACACCGGATTTCGCAGCCGTACAGAGCGTCTCCGCCATCGTATCATCGATGATCAGGTAGGGCGTGGTGATGTAGACGTACTCCCTGGCGTTGGCGATGAGCTGCCGGTACATGGTTTCCGCCGGATTGTTGGGGTTGTTTACCGGGCTGTCGGCAAAAGGCTGGTAAAAGCCGTCACCAGTGATGTTAACGGACGGACGGTACTTAAGGTAATCATCCTTTTCCCGGCTCTCCGCCTCCCACATCTGTAAAAAAGTAACGGTTAAACTCCATACCGCCTCCCCCTCCAGGCGGATCGCCGTGTCTTTCCAGTGGCCATACTTGGGATAAAGATTCGCGTACTCATCGGCCAGATTGGTCCCGCCGGTATAACCGATGTTCCCGTCAATCACCACGATCTTCTGGTGGTTGCGGTAATTGATATAAAGGCGGGAGACGTACCGGTGGACCGGATTAAACGCCAACGCTTGAATCCCCTCATTTTTCAACTGCGCCATGAAGTTGTTGGGGAGCGTAATAATACTGCCCAGATCATCATATAAGATCCTGACCTCTACCCCTTGACGGGCTTTACGCCGCAACACCTCGTAGATACGTTCCCAAAGCCGGCCCTGGGCCAGGATATAATACTCGATAAAAATAAAACGCTCGGCCTTTTCCAGATCGCGGATCATCTGTTCGAACTGCAACTCACCCAGGGGATAATACTGGCAACGGGTGTTTTTATAGAGCGGAAACCCCTCCCGGATCAGAAAACCGGCCATCCGCTTACGCCAAGGATGGGCCTGTTCCAGTTCGGCATAGACCTCCGGATCATGCTTTAGAAACTGTATCCCCCGTCTTAACGCCTGTTGCGTCCGGCGGCTTTTCCGGCTGCGGGGCGCGGCCCAGCCCCACAAAAGATACAACAAAAAGCCGAAAACGGGTAAGAGCAGGATCACCACCAGCCAAACTACGGCATAGGACGAATTCCCGCTATTATTCAGAAGCCAAAGGATCGCCACCAGGCTGAAGGCTTCAAGCAATAAATAAAGATATACCGTGTTATGTTTTAGGTGCCTCACCACGAGCGCCACCAGGAAGATTTGGGCCAGGATCAACAGGCCGACAAAGACGAGCCGAATGATCCCGGCAATCGTCCGCTCGTTTTTCCGCCCCATTCCCGTCACCACCCCACCTAAAAAGCTAAAGTTAAATATACTGCCCGGCATCAGGCATAACTTCATAACCCATTATAAACTTGTTCACGCCCTTGTTCGCACCTTAAAACCCACGGTTTAGTCTGAAACCTAAAATACCATATACTACCCCATAAATATTTATTACCTCAACACCGAAAAAAGGCACGTCAATTACTATATGCTTCGGATTTACACCGCCTGTTTCCTGCCTGCTTCCGCCAACTTAAACAATTAATAAGAAAACGCCAATAAATAAGAAAAAACCGCCTGTTTTCAGGCGGTCTCTGACTTTCCGATGTTAGCCCAACGGTGGTCTTGCTGCTTTCTCCGGTTTCTCCGCAAAAACATCTTTTTGTTATGCTTTTTTTCGTTCCAGAATAATCCAGCCGTAGGGGTCAAGTTGGATTTGGCCCTGAGCCACTTCCCCTGTGAGTAAATTCTTCCCGCCTTCACCCCCAAGATCCACCGCTTGTTGTTCCGCCGTGAAATTGAGGATGAAGACAAAATCCCGCACCCCGTCGGTCCGCACCTGGGCCGTAACGCCGGTGGGCGGTTTGACCGGCAGAACCCGCTTGATCTTGATTTTGTCGATTAAACGCGCGTAAAAATCCTCTAGAAACTGGTCCTCATTCCTGGAGGCCAGATAATAGGCTTCACCCTTGCCAAAACGGTTCACCGTAACCGCCGGACGCCCCGCGTAAAAATCTTCTTTGTAGACCCCCAGTGTTTCGGCGCCCTCCAGGTGAATCAGGTCGCATAACTCCCTTGCCTGATAAACACCGGTCAAGCCCAGACTGTTCTCCGCCGTCATCACCACATAATTTACTTCACCATCATACAAGGCATCAATCTCTTCCGCCCAGATCCCCAGAACTTTCCGGAGCGGACCGGGAAACCCGCCCAGGAAACAGCGGTCATGCTCGTCAACAATCCCCGACCAGTAAGTCGCCACAAAAGTACCGCCGTCGGCCACAAATCGGCTGATGCGCTCCGCCACGCCCGGCCGGACCATATAAAGCATGGGCGCAATTAACAGACGGTAACGGGAAAAATCACAATCGGCGTTGATCACATCAACCGGAATCCCCTGGGACCAAAAAGGATAATAATGGCGGTGACATGTTTCCTCGTATTTTTTCTCCTGGCGGGGGCCCTGCGCGTCCTCCAACGCCCAACGGTTCTCCCAGTCAAAAATTAACGCAACCTCCGGTTCCACCGTGGTCCCCACTACCGGATCAAGTCCTTTGAGAACCGCACCTACCGCGGCTACATCCTGGAAGACTCTGGTCCGTTCATGTCCCACATGGTCGACCACGGCCCCGTGGAACTTTTCGGAACCGCCCCGTCCTTTTCGCCACTGAAAATACTGGACCGTATCGGCACCGTGGGCCACCGCCTGGAGGGAGGAGAGCAAATGCATCCCCGGCCGTTTCAACTTGGCCACTTCTTGCCAGTTGGTCATACTGGGGGTGCTTTCCATCAGCATAAACGGTTTCCCCCGCTTCAAGCTTCTGTTCAGATCATGAACAAAAGCCGTCTCCGCGGCCGTCCGGGTGTCCGGCTTTCGCCCATGCCAGCGGGGATAACTGTCCCAGGAGACCACATCCAGTGCATCCGCGAATTTCCAGTAATCAAGCCCGGGGTATGTCCCCATAAAATTAGTGGTCACCGGCACGTCCGGCGTAATTGCTTTTAGGGGTTTGCATTCATGTCTGAAAAAGTCCAGCGTCTGGTGGGTCACAAACCGTTTCCAGTCCAAGGCCAGGCCATGATTGGAGCCTTCCCCGTGGGGGGCCGGTGACTCAATCTGGGACCAATCGGTATAGGTGTGACTCCAAAAAGCCGTCCACCACGCGTCGTTCAGTGCCTTCAATGTTTGGTATTTATGGCGCAGCCATTCCCGGAATTTTTCCTGACACAACTCGCAATGGCATTCCCCGCCGTACTCGTTGGACACATGCCACACCAGTAAAGCCGGGTGGTCTTTATACCGTTCGGCCAGTTTGGTGTTGATGGTCAGCACCTTTTCCCGGTAAACCGGCGAAGTATAGCAATGATTATGCCGGTTCCCGTGTAAAATCCGCCGCCGGTCGGCTTCAACCCGTAAAACCTCCGGATACTTTTGGGACAACCAGGCGGGCCGGGCGGCGCTGGGGGTCGCCAGAATCGCATAGATCCCGTTCTCCGCCAGCTGATCCATGATCCGGTCCAACCATGCAAACTCAAACCGCCCTTCCTCCGGCTCCAGTGCCGCCCAGGCAAAGATCCCCACCGACACCGCATTACAATTGGCCAGATTCATCAGGCGGAGATCCTCCGCCAGAATCTCCGGGTAATCCAGCCATTGGTCGGGATTATAGTCGGCACCATGGATAAAACGGGTCAGTTTGGGGTTGATCGGTTGATATTTCTTCATCCGCCTTCAACTCCTCCTTTGCTTGATTCAAATAGGCGTTAATACACGCACGAAACGGTTTTACGCCGAACCGGCCGGCGCCGTTGAAGCTCGTTTGATGAGTTTAACCGGGAAATGGATAAAATGTTCCGTCTCTTGGAGCTGCTCACCATGGATCATCTTCAGCAGAAGTTCAGCGGCGGTCCTGCCCATCTCCTTCTTGGGCACATCAATCGTGGTAATCTCCGGGTTATAATACCTGGACACCGTATTGTCGATCCCGCACACCGAGAACTCCGCCGGGACCTTTTTGCCCGCTTTCACCAGGAACTGGGTTAACCCGAGGGCCACTTCGTCATTGAAGCAAACAATCCCGGTCGGTTGATCCGCCAAACCCAAGAGCTTTTTTCCCGCCGCCACGCCATGTGCAAAAGTATAACTGGGGGCCAAGACATAGTCCTCGGCCAACGGATAACCTGCTTCCTGTAAGCCTTGACAATAGCCGGCAAACCTTTCTTCGTCTTTCCGCCCGATAAACGCGATCTTCTGATGACCCAATGCAATCAGGTGTCGCGTCAGTTGGTACGCGCCGTCTTTCAAATCGGATTTGACCACCGGAATCACTTGCGTATCTTCGTTCAAACGGTCCACATAAACAACGGGGATGTAATTACGGGCGAGCTCCATGATGAGCTCATTGTTGACATCGGTCAAACACGCAAAAATTGCCCCATCCACCAGACCACTCATAAAGGTGTTGACGTATTTACTTTCCAGCTCGGGATTGTTGTCGGTTCCGCAAAGAATGATGCTGTAGTCCGAGTCCTTGATGCAATCTTTGATTGCCTGCGCCATTTCGGCAAAGAAGGGGTTGTCGATCTCCGGAATGACCAAACCAATAATCTGGGTCGCTTTCTTCACCAAAGCTTTCGCCCGGGCATTTGGAATATAGTTTAAGGCCTTGGCCACCTGTTGGACCCGTTTTCTGGTTTCCCGGCTCACTTTTTTGTCGTTATTCAACGCCAGTGAAACCGTTGCCGGCGATACCCCCGCCGCTTTGGCCACATCTTTGATCGTAACCATCATCCGTTCCTTTCTTTGCAATAATTGGAAAGAAGTAATAAGCCTTTTTTATGACCGAAAGAATGTATTTATGCTGGGAATGCAAACCACTACGGCCATGCTAAATATTAATTATTAATTTGATTTAAAACGTTTTTATTCAGGCATCAAAAAAAATTGCTTATCGGTTCGCCACCTTACCGGATTCAATACCTATTCATATTGTATTTAAAACGTTTTAAATAAATGGTAACATGGTTTCCTTCTTTTGTCAAGTCTCCGTCCGCCGCATTGTAGTTATTCTATAGAAAATGTCATGAATTGTCGTGCAGCCCTCTTCGGCTAAAATGCCTCTATGCAACCGCATAACAAAAAACAAAAAGCCGCCTGCAACAGGCAGCGGCCTCCAGTCATACCG
>JAAYHQ010000073.1 GCA_012727425.1 Bacillota bacterium | reverse complement strand
GGTGACAACATCACGATGACGATCGAACTGATCAGCCCGATTGCGATGGAAGAAGGGCTGCGCTTCGCCATCCGTGAAGGCGGCCGGACCGTCGGTGCCGGCGTGGTGACCAAGATTATTGAGTAAACCGGATACGGCAGAGAGAAGCCGGAAGCTCTGGAGAGCGAACTCCGGCTTCTCTGCTGTATGGGGCGGGCCCAGCGGGAGAAAGCACGAAAACTCTTGACAAGGTTCTTGCGGTGTGATAATCTTGAACGGTGATATAATGTCGAAAGGCTTATTTTTTTCGCCTATTTTTAGCTGGAGGTGGGGACGGTGCGCGAAGGCATTACGTTAGCATGTACCGACTGCAAAAACAGGAATTACCGCACCAACAAAAATAAGAAAAACAATCCCGAGCGGTTGGAACTGAAAAAATACTGCCGGTTCTGCCGCCAACATACAATACACCGGGAAACCCGTTAAAGGTGGGGATAAGTCATGGCTGAGCAGAAAAAAAAGGTCGGGGTTGGCCGGTTCTTCCGCAGTGTTACGGCCGAGCTGAAGAAGGTGGCCTGGCCCAACCGGAAGGAAACGAGCACCTATACCACTGTGGTTTTAGTGACGGTGGCGGTGGTGGCGCTGATCATCTTCTTTTTTGATTCAATTTTAAGTTTGATTTTGCGCCAGTTGAGTTGAGAATGCTTAAGTAACGAGTGTGATGTCCGTGGAGAAAGCCTGGTATGTTGTGCATACCTATTCAGGGTATGAGAACAAGGTAAAAGCCAATTTGGAACGGCGGGTCGCTTCCATGGCCATGGAGGACCAGATCTTCCGGGTTTTGGTGCCCATGGAGGAAGAATACGAGTATAAGGACGGGAAACGCAAACTGACCAAGAAAAAAGTCTACCCGGGTTATGTGTTGGTGGAGATGATCATGACCGACGACTCGTGGTATGTGGTCAGGAACACGCCCGGGGTGACGGGTTTTGTCGGTCCCGGCTCCAAGCCCATTCCTTTACAACAGAAAGAGGTGGACCTGATCCTGCGCCAAATGGGCGTTGACCAGCCCCGTCCCAAAATGGAGTTTTCCATCGGTGAACCGGTGCGGGTGATTAAGGGTCCCTTTGAAAACTTTTCCGGGGTGATCGAGGAGATCAATCCGGAAAGAGGTAAACTGAAGGTTCTAGTCTCCATGTTCGGCCGTGAAACGCCGGTGGAGTTGGAATATGACCAAGTAGAAAAGTACTAAGAACCGAGATTTTCGTCGAGAAGGAGGTGTCGGGACGATGGCCAAAAAAGTAGCGGGAATAATCAAGTTACAGATTCCAGCCGGGAAAGCGACTCCTGCGCCGCCCGTCGGTCCTGCGCTCGGACAACATGGCGTTAATATTATGGAATTTACCAAAGCTTTTAACGAACGGACCGCGAGTCAGGCCGGAATGGTGATTCCCGTGGTGATCACCGTCTACGAGGACCGGTCTTTTACTTTTATCACCAAGACCCCGCCGGTACCGGTTTTGCTCAAGAAAGCCCTTAATTTGGAGAAAGCTTCGGGAGTTCCCAACAAGGAAAAGGTCGGCACGATCACGAAGGACAAGGTGCGTGAGATTGCCGAGCTTAAAATGGTGGACTTGAATGCGGCCAGCGTCGAAGCGGCCATGCGCATGGTCGAAGGTACTGCGCGTAGCATGGGAATTGTCGTGAAATAGCTTTCTCCCGGGGTGGGAGGATGCGCGCAGCACAACATCCGTTTGTACCACGAAACGAGGAGGATTAAAGAATATGCCGAAACGTGGCAAGAAGTATCTTGAGATGGCAAAGGCTATCGACCGGGAGCGTTTGTACGAGCCCCGGGAGGCCATTGATCTACTGAAGAGTATTGTCAAAGCCAATTACGACCACACGGTCGAAGTGGCGGTTCGTTTGGGGGTTGACCCCCGGCACGCCGACCAACAGGTGCGCGGCACCGTAGTTCTGCCCCACGGGACCGGGAAAACCGCCCGTGTGCTGGTTTTTGCCAAGGGTGAGAAGGCCAAAGAGGCGGAAGAGGCCGGTGCCGATCGGGTCGGCGCGGAAGATGTGATTGAAGAGATCCAAAAAGGTTGGTTAGACTTTGACGTGGCGGTGGCGACCCCGGATCTGATGGGCATGGTTGGCCGGTTGGGGAAGATCCTCGGCCCGAAAGGTTTAATGCCCAACCCGAAGACCGGGACGGTCACGATGGACGTGGGCAAAGCCGTGCAAGAGATTAAAGCTGGTAAGGTTGAGTACCGGGTCGACAAGACCGGAATTGTCCATGTGCCCATTGGGAAACTCTCCTTCACCGCCGACCAGTTGTTTGATAACTTTAAACGGCTCTTGTCCGCCGTGATCAAAGCCAAGCCGGCGGGGGCGAAAGGAACCTATCTGCGGTCGATTACCCTTTCGTCAAGCCAGAGTCCGGGGATTAAAATTTCGCCGCAGGCGACGACTTTGGCGGTTGCCGGTGAGTAACGCGGAAAACGCGGAAGATTGACCAGACAACAACGGCATATAAATAAAGCAAACTGACCATAGACAGCAGGTATCCGGGCCAGACCCAGGATTTAAAGTTTGCCTGCCGAGGTTGGGATGATTCGTCCGTTAACGACGAGCCCTTTCGTGATGTCTATGGAAGGGCTCTTTCTTTTTGGAGGGGAAAACGGGACGGACGAGCGACGAATAGGGAGGTGAAAAAATGGCAAGACCGGAAAAAGTGGCGGTTGTGAATGAGGTTTACGAAAAACTGACCAAAGCCCAGTCGGTAGTCTTGGTCGACTTTCGGGGTTTAACCGTTCAAGAAGTAACGGAGTTACGGAAAAAATTAAGGGAAGCCGGGGTCGAACTGCGGGTGGTGAAAAACACCCTGACCCGTCTCGCCGCGGAAAAAGCGGACCTCAAAGATTTACATGCTTATCTTGAAGGCCCGACGGCGCTCGCTTTCGGGTATGATGACCCGGTTTCTCCGGCGAAGATTTTATCCGAGTTTGCGAAGGACCACAAGAATCTGGAGTTAAAGGGCGGCGTTTTGGAGGGGAAAGTGATTGACCAAGCGATGGTTGCGGCCCTCGCCGAGCTGCCAACCAGAGAAGTCCTGCTTGGTCAGTTGGCCGGTTTACTGCAGGCCCCCATACGCAACCTGGTCTATGTCCTTTCCGCTCCGATCCGGAACACCGTTTACGTGCTCGATGCGGTCCGGCGGCAGAAAGAAGAGGTTGCTTAAGGCGGCTCAAAACGGCGTAAGGTTGCCTGCAACTGTTTAAAATTGCTTAACCTACTACTGTTTCTCCCTTACTGACCTTTATTATTAGGATTAAAAATTTGAAGGAGGAAGTTAAATGTCGAAAATTAATGAAGTCTTAGAGATCGTTAAAGGCATGTCCGTATTGGAACTGAATGAACTGGTGAAAGCTTTTGAAGAAGAGTTTGGCGTCTCCGCTGCTGCTCCGGTGGCGGTAGCTGCACCGGCCGCTGCTGGTGGCGCTGCTGCTCCGGCGGAAGAGAAATCCGAGTTTGATGTTATTCTCGCTTCGGCCGGGGACAAGAAGATCAACGTGATCAAGGTTGTCCGTGAAATCACCGGCCTGGGCTTGAAAGAAGCCAAGGAACTGGTGGATAATGCACCGAAGCCGATAAAAGAAGGGGTCGGGAAAGAAGAAGCCGAAGAGCTCAAAGCCAAACTGGAAGAGGCCGGTGCTACGGTCGAACTTAAATAAGCAGGAAAGGCTGTCCATTGCGACAGCCTTTTTTTGATGGAATTTGTTATGTCAATAGTCTATGAAAATGTCAGTAAAAAGCCTTAGTTTTATTCCGTGAAAATGTCACCATGGGTTTTTTGCAAGAATTAGATTTCCACGTATAAGATCCTATTGATAAAACGGGTCGACAAGGGTATGATGTCAGTGGTAGTAACCTATGCCCAGGCCCTTGTAGAATCGAAGAGAGCTTCTAGAATCTCTCTGTCCGATTCATCGTAAAAGGGTCTGG
>JAAYHQ010000072.1 GCA_012727425.1 Bacillota bacterium | reverse complement strand
CCTGATATCGGTACTGCCCGGTTGTTATTGAATCAAACCTTGGAGACATTTGAGAAAAAAGCACCCAAGGCCATGCAAATACTTGAAATGGGCTTTGATGATGCTACCGCGGTCCTTATGCTGCCGAAAAAATATCGCCGGCGTCTGCGTACTACAAACGCTGTCGAGCGTCTTATCGAAGAGATTAGACGCAGGGAACGAGTTATCCGTATTTTCCCGAACCGGGAATCGGCAGTCCGCCTGATCGGAGCCGTGCTCATGGAGATTGACGACAAGTGGGTAGCCGGCAAAAAGTATCTTGATATGAGCGAATACCTTCAGTGGCAAGAAGAGCAAAAACAAATCAATCATCGAAGTAATATTGCTTATATCGGATAAGCATAATGATAACTGAGGAATTTACACACTAATTTGGACTTGATCCTCTACCAAAACTACTTACCATTGATTATATATATAGAACAATTTGATGTAGTAACATTGATTTGATTATGGAGCCTTATCAAGAACGGAAAGGCTTATTTTATTAAAAAAAAATATACCGGGTATTAAGGCCGAACGGAAAATTCATTTTGATGTCTTTACACCGGGTTATGAGAAAAGATGAAAGCCGCTCGTGGCATTACGATGAAGGGGGTGAATTTTGGCGCGTAAAGCCATATCTTTTTCTAAAATCCGTTTATCAATATGACGATAATGATAATACCGAATTAAGACAGTATATTGTTATAACTGAAGATACTGTAAATTGCTATAATATCTGGGACCATTTTTTCACCGGGAAAAACTCCTGTCAAAAATTCAGCCCATAGGTTTCAAGGTATTTGCATTCTAGGGTGATCTTACGGGGAAGGAATTTTCAGTTACCAAGGAAACGATTTGTTGTGTCTGTACAAAATAGAAAGCCGGCACACGTGATCAGTGCATAAAGTCCACAAAAAATTCTGGTTTGGTTGGGGTAACCATTCATTTTACTGAAGCAATTACAAAACAGAAATATTATGAGTTCAAAAAGAGATGGAGGTATGAATAGCGATGAAGAAGGAATCCCTTAATGCGTGGAAAAAATTTTTCAGTACGTTTCGGACGGAGGTCGAGGAACTTGGATGGGAAGTACTTGAGCGAGCCTGGTCCTCGGATACAGAGCGAACGGAGTATTACCTCTCGTTAATTCTGCCGCGGATGGCGAGCAATCTCAAGCTGAGATCGACGCGCGAACAATATAGTGTTGACTACGTGATGTTCACCGATAGCGGTGTGCCGTGGGCGTTTGTCCAAACAGAGAATGATATTGCTAACACCTATGACGAGGTGTGCAAATTATGCTGCTTTACCGCACCAGTTAGAGTGTTAATAACCGTGTCCGAATGGAATTCCAGTTTGGGAGGCTGGACCCATCCCGGATACCGGTCGTTCTATTTACCCGCATGGCAGGAATTAGTGGAAAAATACAACAAGGTTTGGCCGCGGGTTGGTGTTCTGAGCGTTATTGTTGGTGAGCGTGGACGCGATGGGATTATACGGTTTTATTCGTATGTATTTAATACCGATGGCAAGCTTGTTCAGAAAGCAGAGCCTGCCTTTGCTCTTGGGTCTTAGTTAAGGGGCTTAATGTTTACGTTTCCGGCTTTGTAAAAAATATACCGAATGGTGGCGGAAAATTTATCCGCCGCTCTTTTTGCGGTTTTGCAGGTGAATTCCGGTGCTTTAAAAAACGATGGGCATGACCTCGGTGGAAACTTTGACCGGGTTATTGGTGACCTCGAAGAATGGTTGGCGGCAATACGATAAAAAGAAAAAGGGGTAATTATATGAAAAACCATTTATTTTTTATTCCCATTCTCCTTATCATAACGGCAAACATCCTGTATCATCTTTTTCTAAAGGCCACTCCCAGTAAGGCCAATCCGATTCTCTCATTAATTGTAACCTATATGGTTGCCATGCTGGGTTCCATAATAATTTATACGCTGTCGCCAAAGGAAGAAAACCTATTCAGTGCGTTAAAGGAATTAAATTGGGCCAGTTATCTGCGTGTGCGGGTTGATGCGCGCCGGTTTCAAATCATAAATGAAGAGGGGTGACTCCTTATGGTGCGGGAGATCCTTTTACTGGGGGACCCCAGGTTATACCAGGTCAGTTCTCCGGTGGAGATAGACGAGCTGGACACGGTAAAAGCGGTGGTTAACGATCTGCATGACACCCTGATGGCGTACCGGGAAAAGTATGGGGCGGGGCGGGCCATTGCCGCCCCCCAAATCGGCGTCTTTAAACGGTTAATATATATGTGTATCGATGAACCCGTCGTCTTCATCAACCCCACATTACACTTTGAAGATGACGAAATGATGGAGGTTTTGGACGACTGTATGTCGTTCCCCGGACTCCTGGTCAGGGTGAAACGGTATAAGCGCTGTCGAATCCGGTTTAAGGGTATGGATTTTAGCGATCAGGAACGGAAACTGGAAGGCGATCTTTCGGAATTATTACAGCATGAGTATGACCATCTGGACGGAATTTTGGCCACGATGCGGGCTATTGATGCTCGAGCCTTTTACCTAAAGGGCCACAAAATGGTGCTGAACTAAAAATTCCTTTGTGGGGAGGGGGAACTTGTGCACAAGAGGATATTGGTGACGATTGGCTTGCTCTTAACGTTGGCCGTGAGTGGTTTGGCCAATGACGCTCTTGTCCTCAGCATGGGCGATACGATCCACCCGGTCACGGAGACGGTTATCCAGATTGAACGGGAAAACCTTGTGATCAGTTACAATGAAACCACCCGTTTATGGGATGTTGAAGTGGACTTTATCTTTTACAATCCTACGGACCAGCCGCGCAAGGAACAGGTTGCTTTTGTGAATTATGCGGTACCCTATGAAGACTTCAATCACCGCATAACCGGTTTTACAACACGGGTTAACGGGGTAACGCTCCCCTTTACACGGCGCGAAGAAAGCGGAAAACATCCAGATTTGCCTTGGGAAGGAAGTACCGAGTATTTCATCTCCACGATTACTTTTCAACCGGGGTATACCAGAGTGAATCATAAATACTCCTATTCAGGCATCATCGGTACGTATTACGGGTTTTCTTATGTTCTCACCACGGCCAAAAAGTGGAAGGGACCGATTAAGTATTTTTCCCTGACGATTGAACTCCCGGAAAACAGTTCTGTTGGTAAACCGGAATTGGCATTGGTTCCATACGGGCAGTTTAAAAAGGATCGTTACGACAGGTGCTTTTTCCGGCGGGGTGGTTTTTTCTTCACCGCCACTGATTTTGTGCCCGAGACTGATCTTTGGGTGAAGATTCTTGTCTTGCCCTACTATTTGTATAGCGAGTATCCGCTGGCCGGAAGAGAAATTTCCATGCATACTTTATTGTATGATGAATTGAACCCAACGGAACTGGCTGATCTGACAAAAGAAGAGTTGCGGATCCTACGGAACGCGATTTATGCCTGGCATGGGTATAAGTTTGCCGATCTGGAACTGACCGCCTATTTTTTGCGGCAGTCCTGGTATTTTCCAGAAGATGACAACGCGAAGATCCGGCTAACGGAGCTCCAGAGCAAGAATGTGGAGTTGTTGCTGGCATACGAAGGAAGGTAAGGTCCGCGGCATCACTATCGACCTGGATGACGAGTGGATGAAGATTTCCGTAACCAATAGGAAAGGTGAGGACGAAACCAAAATAGTGCGCATTGACCGGAGATCCGAAGTTGAAGTACGGAAGGGTAACTGACCACTTCTACTTATGGCGGTTATCAAATGAATACCGTACTGCTCAAGCCCGGCAAAACAGACCGGGCTTTTTGTTTTGGCGGCCGGTTTTGGCTGGTTTTGGGCGCTTTGCGCTACGGGCTGCGCGGCGACACCTTTGGGTTGTGCCTGACGGAGCCGGCGGTTAAATGTGGCGTTCGCGGCGAGGGAGGTGAGTAGTGATGCGGTTTTGGCAAAGGCTCACTAAAGACTGGTGGGCGGTGATTCTCGCCAGCCTCTTCCTGTTGGTCGTCAAGGCCGGACTCATCACTACGGTGCCATGGTAAGCGCGAACCTCAACAAGCTGCTTAAGTATCTGCCCGGCATCGGCTTGATGCTGCTGGTGGGCTACGCCGGTAAAGTCGTGGCCGGTTTTGTCCCCCATAGTGAATACGTGCTTTTTGCGATCGCCATTGGGATGCTGGTCCGTAATCTGTTGCCGTTGCCGCAAATCTTTACGCCCGGCATTGCCAGCTATGAACTGTGGATGAAGACAGGGATTGTTCTGCTCGGGGCCCGGCTGGTCCTCCAAGAGATCTTTGTGATCGGGGCCAAAGGGCTGGTCTTGGTGGTTATTGAGATCGCCGTTGCGATCACCGCGGCTGCTTATTTAGGACGGCTGTTTGGATTAAAGCCGAAGTTGGCGAGTTTGCTCGGGGTTGGGATTGGTGTTTGCGGAGTCTCAGCGATCATCAGTTCCACCAGCGCGATTGAAGCGGAAGAGGAGGATGCGGCCTACGCGATTGCCATCATTTTGCTCTTTGGCGCTATCATGCTCTTCCTTTACCCGGCCCTTGGTACCCTGATCGGGATGTCCGATCCGGCTTTTGGCTACTGGGCCGGTTTGTCTATCGACAATACCGCGGAAGCGGTGGCCACCGGTTTCGCCTATTCGGAGGCGGCGGGGAACATCGCGACGGTGGTAAAACTGTCCCGCAACGCGCTGATGGGGGTGGTTGTCCTCCTGATGGCCCTTTACTATGCCCGCCAGGGCATTACCGGGGAGGTCCAAAACAAAGCGGCGTTTCTCTGGAGCCGGTTGCCCAAGTTCCTCCTTGGTTTTTTGGCCTTCTCCCTGCTGGCCACGGTCGGCTTTATCACGCCCGGCCAGGCCAAGATCATGAATAACGCCAGCAAGTGGCTGTTCATGGTCACCTTTGCCGGGGTTGGCCTCTCGACCGATTTTAAACGGATGAAGGCGGGAATCAAGCCATTTCTGGTTGGCTTCGGAGCGGAGACCATCGTTTCGGTGGCTACTTTTCTCTTGGTTTATTATGCGATTGGGTGAAGCCGGGGTCAAGTGGAAAGGTGTTGACAGCGGCCGGTACGGTTCCGTACCGGCCGTTTGCCATTGGGGCCGGGCAATAAAATGCTGGAAAGAAGGTATGTAACCTTTTGACGACGAATATAAAATTTTAGTTGTTGTTGGGCATTATAGATTTTAACTGCGATGAAAGGAGGCAAAGAGAGATGGAGAATTTTGTTTATCACAACCCGACAAAGATTATATTTGGGAAGGGTACGGAAACCCTGGTTGGGGTGGAGACCAAAGCCTACGCTGACCGGGTTTTACTGCACTATGGCGGTGGCAGCATTAAAAAAACCGGCCTTTATGACCGGGTGGTTGCTTCACTGAAAGCAGCTGGTGTGGACTTTATTGAGCTTCCCGGGGTGCAACCGAATCCCCGTTTAAGCTTAATTCAAGAGGGAATTGAACTGTGCCGCAAACATCAGCTCCAGTTTATCCTGGCGGTGGGCGGGGGCAGCGTGATCGATTCGGCCAAAGCGATCGCCGCCGGTGTTCCCTACGCAGGAGATGTCTGGGACTTTTTTGCGCGGAAGGCGGAGATCAAGGCGGCGTTGCCGGTGGGAGTGGTGTTGACGATTGCGGCGGCGGGGAGTGAAACCAGTCCGGCCAGTGTGGTTACCAAAGAAGAAGGGGCCTTGAAGCGGGACATCGGCTCCGACCTGCTCCGTCCGAAGTTTGCCATCCTCAATCCGGAACTGACCTATACGCTTCCTCCTTACCAGACGGCGTGCGGGGTGGCGGATATTATGGCCCATATCATGGAGCGCTATTTCTCACGTACCCCCGATACGGATCTGGCGGATCGGTTGTGTGAGGCGACGCTCCGGACCGTAATCAAATATGCACCCATTGCGCTACAGAACCCAACGGACTATACGGCCCGGGCGGAAATCATGTGGGCCGGGACGGTGGCCCATAGCGATCTGTTGGGCCGGGGGAAGGTGGAAGACTGGGGTTCGCACATGATCGAACATGAGATTAGTGGGATCTATGATGTCCCCCACGGCGCCGGGCTGGCGGTGATCTTTCCGGCCTGGATGCAATATGTTTACCAAACGGATGTGAACCGCTTTGCCCGTTTCGCGGTCCGGGTCTGGGCTGTGGAGATGGATTTTGCCCATCCGGAAAAAACCGCCCTGGCCGGGATCGAAAGGTTGAAAACGTTCTTCCGTTCGCTGGGCTTGCCGGTGACCTTGACCGAGCTCAAGGTGGGTACGGACCGGTTGGAAGAGATGGCGGCAAAGTGTACGGCCAGAGGGCCGGTTGGCAACTTTGTCAAGCTGGATAAGGAGGACGTGCTGGCCATTTATCAGTTGGCCCAATAAGGATAAAACCTTGTTTTGGCCGTGTATGTAGATTAAAGAGGGCAGAAAGTGGGCCATCTGTGGTCCGGTTTTGGGCCGTTGGCAGAAAAAGACCGATGTTGCCGGGTTATTAGCAGGTTTTACCATATATATGTCGAATTCTATATAAGATGTGGGGAGGTTGACCGAAAAGGGTATTGGGGGTAAAAAAGGTGTTTGGTTTGCTGCGACACTTAAAAAAACCAGAAAACCTGGATGAGGTCACTAATATTCTCATCTACTTTGATAACAACCGGCATACGATGACCGAAGCCGAACTGGAGTACAAGCAAAAAATGTTGGAAAAAATTAAAAGCATGGATGAGGACAAAATCTACGATTTATTGCTGAAGGAATTAAACAGCATCCCTTGAAAGCTTCCCTTAAGCAGAGTTTTCTTTCCTTTAATTGCGGCGGGTAAAAGGAACAAAACGCACCAATCCTTTGTTTTCACGAATGAAGTTGTTGTTCTGTTTCGTGAACCGCCAAAGTACTTGAGTTCCGCCTGGTGGTCCGATGGGGGCGACCAGGCGGCCGCCGTCGGCCAGTTGCGCTTTGAGAGGGGGAGGGACTTCTTCGGCGGCCGCCGTGATGATGATGGCATCGAAGGGACTCGCTTCTTCCCAGCCGAAATACCCGTCGGCAGTCCGCAGGCTTATATTGTCATATCCCAAGCGCGTAAGTACTTCTTGCGCGCTTTTTGCTAAGGGTTCGATTGTTTCGATGGAGTAGACGTGGGCGGCCAGTTCGGCGAGGACGGCGGTCTGGTAACCGGAACCGGTTCCGATCTCCAAAACCCGGTCGGTCGGCTGGAGGGCCAACAATTCGGTCATCAGGCCGACAATATAGGGTTGGGAGATGGTTTGGCCGTAACCGATCGGGAGGGGGATATTTTCGTAAGCATAGGGCCGGTATTCCTCCGGAATAAACTGATCGCGGGGAATTTTCCCCAAAGCAGCCCTCACCCGTTGGTCAGTAAGCTCCAAATCTGCAAAGTGCACCTTACTCACCTGCCGGTTAATGCTTTCAAGCATATTATTATCATATAACAGTTTAAAATACAAATGGCGAAAAAGATGATCACAAAAGGATGTGGCGGTTGATGTCGTATCGGATTGGGATTGATGTTGGTGGGACCAACACCAATGGCGTCTTACTAAAGGGGGCGCAAGTGTTAGCGACGGTCAAGGCCCCCACTGACCACCATAATCTCCACGCGGGCACGCGGGAAGCCCTGACCCGGCTCCTCGCGGCCCTGCCGGAAAAAGAGCGGGGGCCGGTTGAACTGCACCTCAGTACGACCTTGGCCACCAATGCGATTGTGGAGGGGAAAGGGGCGCCGACCGCGGTGCTGATTATTCCTGGGCCGGGCTTGCGGTGGACGGATTTGCCGGTCCCCTTCAAACTTTATCCCCTGTCGGGCTATATTGACCACCGGGGGCGGGAGGCAGGGCCGTTGGACCGGGAAGAGGTCCGGAGGGCGGTCCGGGCGGTCAAGGCCGACGGCTACCAGGCCGTGGCGGTGGTCGGGAAGTTTTCGCCCCGCAACTTTCAGCATGAGTTGGCGATCGAAGAACTGATCCGGGCGGAGTTTCCGGAATTAGCCCCGGTGACCTTGGGACACCGGCTTTCCGGACGGTTGAATTTCCCGCGGCGGATTACCACGGCGGCTTTGAACGCGAGTATCGCCGCGATTCAGGCCGAGTTTGTCCGGATGGTTGAAAAAGTTCAAGACCAGTACCAGTTGGGGAAGGTCTATCTTTTAAAGGCGGACGGTGGAACCCTTGGTTTGCAGGAATCGGTCCACCGTTCGATTGAGACGATTCTTTCCGGACCGGCGGCCAGTCTTATGGGGGCGATGGCTTTGACGGCAGAGATCGAGGATGCGGTGGCCCTTGATATCGGTGGAACAACCAGTGAAATTTCGGTCTTTTCGGGCGGGGAACCCCTCGCCGAACGCGAGGGTGCCGTGATTGCGGGGTACCCCACCTTGGTCCCGGCTTTTTTCTCGCGGTCCCTGGGCCTGGGCGGTGATAGCCAGGTTACTTTTGACGGAAAACAGGTGACCATCGGCCCCCAGCGGGTGGGCCCGCCGGTGGCTCTGGGCGGTCCGCAAGTAACACCCACCGATGCGGTGGTGGTCCTGGGCGGGGCGGCTTTGGGCGACGCAAAGAAGGCCCACGCGGCCCTGCAAGCGATGGGGGCGCCCTTTGGGCTTGAATCGCGCGCGATGGCGGAGAAGATTGTGGCCACCTTTGCCCAAAAAGCAGCTGCAGCGATCCGGTCCGTTTACGCCGAGTTGAACAACCGGCCGGTTTACACGGTCTCGCAGGTACTGGCGGGCGCCGATCTCAAACCGAAGCGCTTGATCGGGATGGGGGGACCGGCGGCTTATTTTATCCCAAAGATCGGCGCCGAGCTGGGTCTTCCTTATCAGGTCCTGCCCCACTACGAAGCAGCCAATGCGATCGGAGCGGCGGCCAGCCGTCCGACTTTTGCGGTTACCCTGCGCGCCGACACCATGCTGGGGAAGATGGTGGTTCCCGAGTTGGATTACGAGGCACCCATTGACCGGCCGTTCACCTTCGATCGGGAAGCAGCCCGTCAAGAAGCCATTCGGCAAGCGGTGAACTACGCCAAGAAAATGGGGGTGGCGGTCGACCCGGACGAGATTGAGATTACGGAAGAGGAAGTTTTTAATATGGTCCGCCACTTCTATACAGTGGGGAAAAACTTCAACCTGCGGGCGCAGGTAAAACCCAGAATCCACCGGGTTATTCCCTAGGGCGCACGGAAGCAGGCGCGGCCCAATAAAGCACAGTCGGCAGAGAAAACCTGCTTACAAGAGTTGTGGTTATCATTGGGAAGCGAGTGGTTATAATGGTGAAGATGGCAACGAAAACCAAATTGGGATTGGTCTTCTTTCCCGCCTTTGACTGGGCAATTGCCCCCGATCATCCGGAGCGGGAAGAACGACTGCTGTATACTAGAGACCAGATCCGGGAGGAAGGTCTCCTGGACCTGCCGGGGATTGTGGAGTTTCGGCCGCAGATCGCCACTCGGCAAGATATCGAACGGGTCCATATCTGTGTACCGTCGGTGGAAAAAGTCTGCACTGAATCCCATCTGATCGCCGCGGGCGGGACCATCACCGCCGGCGAGCTGGTGGTCAGCGGACAAACGGAACGGGCCTTCGCCCTGTTGCGCCCGCCGGGCCACCATGCGCTGCGGATTGTCCATGGTTCCCGGGGTTTCTGCACGATCAACATTGAAGCGGTGATGGTTGAATATTTGCGCAAGTTACATAACGGCCGGCTCCGGGTGGCGATCGTTGACACCGATGCCCACCATGCCGATGGGACCCAGGATATCTACTATAACGATCCGGATGTGTTGCATATCAGTATCCACCAGGACGGACGGACTTTGTACCCGGGAACCGGCGCCGTCGACGAACTGGGCGGTCCGGGAGCGTATGGTTTGACCCTGAATGTGCCCTTGCCTCCGGGGAGCGGTGACGCCGAGGTGTTGTACGCCGTTGAACATCTGGTCTTACCGGTTTTACGCGACTTTCAACCGGACTTAATTATTAATGCTGCCGGTCAGGACAACCATTTTACCGACCCGATTACCAACATGAAGGTTACCGCACAGGGCTATGCCCGTTTAACAGAACTTTTGGCTCCCGATCTGGTGGTGCTGGAAGGGGGATATTCGATCGAGGGGGCCCTTCCTTACGTCAATGTCGGCATTATCCTGGCTTTGGCCGGGTTGGACTATACGGGTGTGCGTGAACCGGAACTGCCGCCCGGGGTGCAAAAAGATGGCCGGGTGCACGAAGCCGTGGTGCGAAACGTCGCTTTTCTGCAAGAAGTTTGGGCCCGGCGGCAGGAGATCGATCCGGCGGCGGTGTTTGGTGGGGGTAACTATTACCGGCGGAAACGCCATCTATACTACGATACCGATGATATTCACGAGGTCCAGGTTGAGGCGATCAAAATGTGCGCCGCGTGTAGCGGGTACCGGGAGCTCCATTCTTTTGCCGAAGACCGGCGCCGGAAGCAGGCCCGGATTGCCGCCGTCTTGCTTCCCTGGCATGCGTGTCCGGCCTGCCGGCAGCAGGCGGAGGAGGCCTTTGCCCGGCTGGCTGCGGAGCCCGACTGGGATGATGTTTATTACCAAAACCCCGCCGATCCGCAGCGGCCCTTGGTGTCGAAAGCCGGACGTGGTGAAAGCTAATCCACCAAAGCGTGAGAAAAAATTCCAACAGCAGGTTGCCAGATTGGCACCGGGAAATAAAATACAGTAAGGGTTCCTTCCTGAGAGGTGATGAAGTGAGCGTCGTCTACAGTTCTTCCGGACCGCAGCTTTATGTTCAAAAGGAGCGGATCTACGCTTTGATCCACCGTGGGGAAAAAACCGGCCAATTGGTTCTGCCCTCGGTTACCTGTCTCCATGCGGTTAAAATTGACCGGATTAGGCCAAAGTTGTTGGTGGAAAGGGTCCACTTGTTCAAGAATAAGGTTGTCATCGGCGGGACGGTCAAAAAGGAGATCTTCTTTGTCGATCCGGAAAACCGCGTCCGCTACCGGCAGGAAAAACAGCCCTTTAGTCTGGTGGTCGACTTTCCGGGTTTAAAACCCGACGACAACCTTGAGGTCCAAACCCATCTCCTTGAGGCCAGGGTCGACTATGTTTTGCATCCGGCCCGCTATTGTTTACCGGGTAGTTTACGGCAGATTGTGGTCGCCCGTCTGCTCGTGGTCATTGCGGAAAAGCGGCAGGTGGAGATTGTGACCAAAGTTGACCTCTTTCCGCGTCTGTGGTCGGCCTCACCCCTTGGCCGGTTCAAGGGTTGTTCTTATTAACTTCTTCACGGTAAGCTAATAAAAACAAAGGAAGAAAAGGTTTAGGATTGCGATATTGATCTTGTGACCAGACCGTTGGCTTTGACCAACGGTCTTTTGTTATGGTTTGTCCTGTTTGGTGATGGTTTGCTCCTGTTTCTTGCTCACTTTTTCCACGGATCGTCATTGAAAGTGTCTTCGGAAGGGGGCAATTCCCGGGCGGCCCTCGTATGATGGGTATTATCAAATAAGGAGGTGGACGCTTTTGCGCGGGGATGATCAGCGCAGGTTTGAACTTGACGAACTCCTCAATGAACTTAAAAAGCGGATCCTCAAGGCCGATTTACCGCACGTTTTTAAAGAAGTCCTCTTGGCCGATGCGGAATTGGCCCTTAAGTGTTTGGAGAAAAGAGATTTCCTTTGTGTCCTTAATGTCCTGGGCGTGATCTTCGATAAATTGGTGGCCTTTTTGCTGAAACGGCCAGATTTATGCGAGGTTATTATTCCGCTCTTGGCTTTGATCAATACAATCCAACAGATCTTGCTCCGGATCCCGCTGCGGGTAGTTGGCCCGACTGGCGCCACCGGTCCGACGGGTCCGACCGGTCCCACCGGTGCCACTGGTGCCACCGGAGCGACGGGCCCGACGGGTCCAGCAGGGGTCACCGGCGCCACTGGTCCGACGGGTGCTGTCGGGGCAACGGGTGCGACCGGCCCGATTGGGGCGACCGGGGCGACCGGGCCAACGGGTCCTGGTGCACCGGAGACCTTTGCCTATATCTATAACACTGGCGAGGTTCCCGATATCCCCGTGGATGGTGTTGTTCCTTTCAGCAACAATGGGCTGATCGTCGGGGGGATTGTCCATCCGCCGGGGAGTCCGGATATTATCATCGAGGAAACCGGCGTTTATGAGATCACCTTTATGGTCCAGGCCGATCGGGTGAACCAATTTGCGATCTTCCTGGACGGTAATTTGGTGCCGGGCAGCATTTACAGTGTGGGTGCTGCGAACATTCAGAACACCGGAACGGTGATTGTCGAGATTGAGGCGCCGGTCCTTCTGAATATCCGGAACTTTTCGTCCTTCAGTCCGGTTGCTTTACAAACCGAAATCGGAGGAACCCGAGATCAAGTCAATGCCGCGCTCGTGATCCGGAGATTAAGCTAAGGTTGTTCTACTGTTAGCGGACGGACCCTGTTGTCCGAACAGCCGATAAAATGCAATCACCGGAAGAATTGTGCCATGATTCGCGGGCACAATTCTTCCCCTTTGTTTTCAACGCGTGAATTTTTTGGGAAAAGGAGGGGGGATAATGAAACAACTCCGGTTCCATCTTCTGGGCCTGGCCCATCTAGCCACGCATAAAAAGAATTCGGCCTGCGCGTATACCCAAAAAGTAGTAAAGCTTGCCCGGATCTTGAAAAGCCATGGTCATCAGGTCTTTTTTTATGGAGTTGAGGGCTCCGAGGTGGAATGTGACGAGTTTATCCAGGTTTCCACCCAGGATGTTCTGGAGCAAACATACGGTCAATACGACCAAACGCGAGAGTTTTTCAAACACCACCCCCAGGATTTTGCCCACCGTACCTTTAATGCCAATACCATCAAGGAGATCAATGCCCGTAAAGCCGACCGGGATTTTTTGCTTTGCCCGATGGGGAATTACCAAGAACCGATCGCCCGGGCGGTTAATCTGTTAACGGTGGAGCCGGGGATCGGTTATACCGGTGTTTTTTCTGCCTTCCGGGTTTTCGAGTCTTACGCCTGGATGCATTATGTTTATGGCCTTTTAAAACAGGATGACGGGGTCTGGTACGATGCGGTGATCCCCAATTATTATGACGTGGCCGATTTTCCCTTTGAGGAGCAAAAGGAGGATTATCTGCTCTATTTTGGCCGCATCATCCGGCGCAAAGGGGTACAAGTCGCGGCCGATGTGGCGAAGGCGACCGGTCATCAACTGTACGTGGTGGGGCAGGGGGCCTTGGATAATCCCCAGGAAGGGCTGGCCCTGAGCCGTGAAGAACATATCAAATATTTTCCGGCGGTGGGTCCGGAAGAAAGAGCCCGGTTGCTGGGCAAAGCCAAAGCAGTCCTCGTGCCCACCTTTTATCTGGAGCCCTTCGGCGGGGTCAATGTGGAAGCACAGCTTTGCGGGACCCCGGTGATCACCAGTGACTGGGGGGCTTTTCCGGAAACGGTCCTCCACGGTGTTACCGGGTACCGCTGTCGGGTTTTCGAGGAGTTTTGCTGGGCGGTAAAGAATATCCATCGGATTCGCCCCCAGGATTGCCGGCAGTGGGCGGCGGAAAACTATTCGCTGGAACGAGTCGGGCGGATGTATGAGGAATACTTCCAGCGGGTTCACCGGCTCTTCGGCCGGGGCTGGTACGAAACCAATGGCGCACGGCGGGATTTGGAATGGCTTTGCCGGTATTATCCGGTGTCGGCCAGCGCGGCTGCGCGCCCAGGATCGGTTTGCGAAGGGGCAAAGTGCCAAGATGGTGCTGAATCCGGCGGCCTAAAACAGTAATAGTATTTTGCGATTCGCGCCAATTGGTGGATGGCACTCCGCATATAAAGATGACGGTTGCGCAAACAGCGGGGTGAATTCACTTGGGGAGGGCTCGCGCCGGACTGCCCCTTAAATGTTTTCACTTTAGGACCGGAGGAGCAGAACACCGGGATGTTCCTTTCCGGTCCTCTTTTTATAGTAAATAGCGCTTTACGTGGCCGGACGGCCAAACAAAACCCATATGTCAAACGGTTGACATATATTACAGGAATGTACTATAATATTAACGGATCATTAGCAAAATGATCTAAGGGAACGGCCGTCCCTAAATCCAAAGGAGGAGGTAAAAGAAGGATGAAAAAAATACGGCTAATCCCATTGGTGTTCAGTTTTTTCCTCGTGTTTTCGCTCTTCACTACGGTGGCGTTTACACAGTCGACGGTTAATGTAACGTTACTTAATTCCAAAGGTGAGATTCAGGCGCAATTAGAGGAAATGGCCGCGTATTACAACCGGGTAACAAAAGGGGTCAAGGTTGAGATCATCGCTTGCCCGGTGGGTCAATCTCCTTTTGAGCGCACGATGGCACTGTATTCGGCGGGTAACGCACCGACAATTGCCATGTTGGATCCGGCGGATGTGATCAGATTTCAAGATAAAGCCTTAGACCTAAAAGACGAAAAATGGGTTCAGGATGCAATCGATCGGAGTTTAGACCGTATAACCTTGCCCAATGGGAAGCTGCTGGGGTTCCCCTTTGCGGTAGAAGGCTATGGTCTAATCTACAACCGGCAGGTTGTGGAACAAGCAACGAACGGAAAGTTTGATCCGGCGACAATTCGGACCACGGCCGATTTGGAAGCGCTGTTTAAGAAGATTGAGGCGACAGGGAACAACGCGATCGTGATTTCGCCCTTGGATTGGTCGTTGGGCCATCACTTTTTAGCAATCTTCTATGCCACCCAATCCGCTGATTCAGCGGCGGTTGATGAGTTTTTAGCCAAACTGCGCGCGGGAAAAGTTGATTTGGCGGCCAACAAGCAATTCAATGGTTTACTGGACACCTTTGATGTCATGAAAAAATATAATGTTGATCAAGGGGATCCCCTTTCCGGTACATACGATCGGGGATCGGAACTCCTGGGCCTTGGCGAGGTTGGTTTCTGGTTTATGGGGAACTGGGCATGGCCGAACATAAAGGATTTTGATACAGCTGATGGTCAATATGGATTCTTACCAGTCCCGATCAGTAACAACCCGCGGGATTATGGCAACAGTCAGATTCCAGTTGGTGTCACCAAATACTTTATTGTTGATGGGGAACAAAGTACAAAAGCTCAGCAGAAGGCGGCCAAAGACTTCTTGAACTGGCTGGTTTATGATCCAAAAGGGCAAGAATATGTGGTCAGTCATGCCAATGTTATCCCGGCTTTCAAAAACATAAAGGTTGAACCCAATGATCCCTTGGCGCGCTCTCTTCTGGAATATGTGGCGCAAGGTGATACGCTGGAGTTCATTACTCAATTACCGGCCGACCATTGGGCTGTATTGGGTGCTTCGATGCAAAAGTATTTAGCGGGCGTGATTGACCGGAAAGGATTGGCGACTGAAATCGAGCAATACTGGAAGAATTTGAAGTAAGGACATAGGCAGAGTATTAAGGGCATTAAATAACGGGTTTTTACCCGTTATTTAATGCCCCTTCCCAGTATGCTGAAAAGAGTTTAAATCGTATTCAAGGAGTAGAAGACGATGGTTACCGAAAAGGGTTTCTGCGCGAAACTAAAGGCTTTTCTAATCTTCGCCGGGCCGACAACCTTTGTTTTTTTCACCGTTGTGATAATCCCTTTTCTGTTTGGTATTTATCTGTCTTTGACCAATTGGGACGGGATTGCAGCCGCTTACCGGTTCATTGGTTGGCAAAACTATTTAACGGTCTTTCAGGATCAGCTTTTTTGGAAATCCTTCTTCCTGACGCTAAAATATGTTTTCTTTACGGTTGTTTTGGTTAATGTAATTGCCTTTGTTCTTGCTTATCTATTAACAAGAGGTGTTAAAGGCGAGAACTTCTTACGCGCCGGTTTCTTTGTTCCCAATTTAATTGGGGGTATTGTTTTGGGGCTGATCTGGCATTTTGTTTTCTCCCGCGTCTTGGTTTTTATTGGCAAAAGCCTCAATCTGTCCTTCCTTTCTTATTCATGGCTGGCTAATCCGGAGAAAGCATTATGGGCTTTAGTGATCGTGAGTGTCTGGCAGTATTCGGGGTATATGATGATCATTCATATTGCCGGTTTGGTAAATATCCCCAAAGAATTAATTGAGGCTGCAATCATCGATGGGGCCAGTGCCGGGCAGAGAATAAGGCGGATCATTCTTCCGTTGATGGTGCCTTCCTTTGTGGTCACGCTATTTTTAACGTTGCAGAGAGGTTTTATGGTTTATGATGTGAACCTGGCCCTGACCGACGGGGGGCCGTTCAGAAGTACCGAGTTGATCTCGATGCACGTCTACAAGAAGGCTTTTTTGGCGCAGGAATATGGAATTGGACAGGCGCAGGCATTTTTCCTCTTCATTATTGTTGCGGCGATTACCCTGGCCCAGGTTTATTTCAGTAAAAAGTGGGAGGTGGAGATGTGAAGGACTTGAGATGGCAATTTGAAATTAAAGAGAAAAAAAGGAAAAACATCCTGCCCTTCCTAAGGCAACTGTTGTTATATCTCCTCTTGGCAATCTATTTATTCCCCTTTTATTTGGTGGTCATCAACGCTTTTAAAGACCGCAGAGCGATCATCTCCAACCCGCTCGGCCTCGTCAGGCCGGTGAAACTGACGAACTTCAGCGCGGCCTTTATAAAAATGAATTATTGGCAAGGCTTTTGGAATTCTCTCGTAATTACCGCCCTAAGTGTGGTACTCATTGCTTTCTTCTCTTCCATGACGGCTTATTATTTCCTTCGGTATCAAGGGAGGATCAGCAAATTCCTGTTTTTTCTGATGGTCGCTTCGATGTTGATTCCTTTTCAGGCAATTATGATTCCTTTGGTCCGTATTTACGGTTCAACTTTCAAATTACTTGACAATAAATGGATCTTAATCTACATGTATCTGGGGTTTGGTTCCTCCCTTTCGGTCTTCGTTTACCATGGGTTTATGAAAAGCATTGCGGTGGAGTTGGAAGAGGCAGCCCTGGTTGATGGCTGCACGCGAATCCAGACCTTTTTTAAAATCGTGTTTCCGCTTTTGCGGCCCACCACCATCACGCTGGTTGTGTTAAACGTTCTTTGGATTTGGAACGATTTTCTCCTTCCCTCTTTGGTCCTTATCTCAAAGACCAATCGAACCTTGCCGTTATCAACCTTCTATTTTCACGGGACCTATACCTCGGATTACGGTTTGTTAATGGCGGGCTTGTTGTTGACGATCATTCCGGTTATTGCCTTTTTTATTCTGATGCAAAAACACGTGATCAGCGGAATGCTGCAGGGGGCAATCAAATAATTGGCAAAGGGCAATACCGCTGGGGCCGGGCGGGGCGA
Source organism: Bacillota bacterium (assembly GCA_012727425.1). GTDB lineage: Bacteria > Bacillota > UBA4882 > UBA10575 > UBA10575 > Capillibacterium. The sequence goes on along the minus strand of JAAYHQ010000072.1, from coordinate 3,973 downwards.
TGACCGCTTGCGAAAGGGACAAGGTAATGTGGTATAATTTATAAAGTTGGAAAAAGTATTGTTTGCATCATTATTGTCGATTCTTAATTTAAGGTGTGGTGGATTTACCCAAAAGGGAGTGAAAAGATGCCGACCATTAAAGATGTAGCGGAGAAAGCAGGCGTTACTGTTACCACTGTTTCACGGGTTCTCAACAACCGGGGCTATATTAGTGAAGCCACGCGACAAAAAGTATACAAAGCAATGGAAGAACTGAATTACCAGCCGAATGAACTCGCTCGTTCCTTGTTTCGCGGGAGGTCTCATTTGCTCGGCCTAATCATCCCGACGGTTGCCCATCCGTTTTTTGGGGAATTATCTGCGTCCATCGAAGCCTATGCCCATTCCAAAGGCTACAAGGTTCTCCTCTGCAATTCTCAACTGAACCGGAAAAAAGAGAAGGAATATATTGAAATGCTGAAAAGGCACCAGGTCGATGGGATTATTATGGCCAGCCATACCATGGAAGTTGATGAATTTGCCAAGGTGAACTTGCCGATTGTTACTTTTGACCGCCGGATCGGTGCGGATATCCCCTATGTGTCTTCAGATAACTATCAAGGCGGTAAACTGGCCACCAATTTGTTAGTTGATAAGGGGTGCCGAAAAATTGCCCATATCTGTGGAAATCTTAGCCTGAATATGCTGGCCAATAAACGAAACGAAGCTTTTGTGGCCACCGCGCAGGAACGCGGGGTAGAGTATTACACGATTCAAACGGAGATCAATGTTTTTGAGACGAAGCAGTATGAGCTTTTAATCAAAGATTTGTTTAATGAGCATCCCGATTTGGACGGGATTTTTGCCAATAGTGATCTGATGGCGGTCAGTGCAATCAAAGTCTGCTCCCTCCTAAAAAAGAGAATACCGCATGATGTACGGATTGTGGGTTATGATGATACAAGTATTGCGTCTTTGGTCTTGCCGCAAATTACCACGATCCGCCAGCCAATTGAGCAGATGAGTGCGTTGGCTATCGAGCTCTTGATCCGGCAGATGAATGAGGAACAGGTTTCCGTCGATAATATTCTTCCGGTAACTTTACAGGAAAGAGAAACAACATGATGGGTTGTGGCCTTCTGATTACAATGAAAACATCTGGATAGGAGTAGATTGATTTGACGCTCAAAAACGAGATCGTACTTATTACTTATCCCGACAGCATGGGGGGAAACTTAAAAGAATTAAGGGAGATATTGGTCAACCATTGCCAGGGCGTTGTGGGGGGTGTTCATCTGCTGCCTTTTTTTCCGTCCTCCGCGGACCGCGGCTTTGCCCCTCTTACCTATGAGGAAGTAGATCCGAAGTTTGGGACCTGGGATGATATTCAAGCGTTAGGTGCCCATTTTTACCTGATTTTTGATTTTATGATCAATCATATTTCACGCCAATCAGTTTTTTTCCAGGATTTCAAAAGGAAGAAAGATCAGTCGGAATACGCCGAATTATTCATCAGGTACAAGGATTTTTGGTCCGGGGGTGAACCCAGTCCAGAAGAGGTTGACTTGATTTATAAAAGGAAGCCCAGAGCACCATATACGACGGTGCGGTTTCACGATGGGACGGAAGAGAAAATCTGGTGTACCTTTACGGATGAGCAAATTGATATAAATGTCAATACCGCGGTCGGCAAGAAATTTATCCGTGATTCCCTGCGTTTTCTGGTGGAGAAGGGTGCCGCCGTGATTCGGCTTGATGCTTTTGCTTATACAACGAAAAAAGTGGGGACCAACTGTTTTTTTGTGGAACCGGAAGTTTGGGCTTTATTAGCGGAAGTCGAGGCTCTGCTCAAACCTCACGGAGTTGCGCTTTTACCGGAAATCCATGAGCATTACTCGATTCAATTGAAATTAGCGGAGAAAGGATACTGGGTCTATGATTTTGCCCTGCCCATGTTGTTACTGCATGCGCTCTACTTCGGAACCAACAAAAGACTGATCAATTGGTTAAAAATCTGCCCGCGCCAACAGTTTACGACGCTGGATACTCACGATGGGATCGGGGTGGTGGATGTAAGGGATCTGTTGAGCGAAGAAGAGATCGAACAGACCAAAGATTATCTTTACGCCAATGGAGCCAACGTCAAAAGGATTTATAGTACAACCGCCTATAATAACTTGGATATTTACCAGATTAATTGTACTTATTATTCGGCTTTGGGCAACAATGATCAAGCTTATTTACTCGCGCGGGCCATTCAGTTTTTCACGCCCGGGATTCCGCAAGTCTATTATGTCGGATTGCTCGCCGGGGAAAACGATATTGAACTGTTGGAAAAGACCAAAGTAGGGAGGGACATCAACCGGCATAACTATACTAAGGAGGAGGTTGAAGAGAATTTAGCCCGTCCGGTTGTAAAAAAACTCTTTGCCTTAATGAGATTCCGCAATTCATATCCGGCCTTTCAAGGTGATTATCTTTGCGAGCCGATTGATGAGGAATCGTTGGCGATCACGTGGCAAAAAGACGAGTATAAAACAACTTTAACGGCTAATCTCAAAACCCATGAGTATAGTATCGTATATTTTGACCCACAAAAAGGTAGGGATTGTCTCTTTAATGACAAAGATTCCTTTGCGTCAGGGAAATAGATTAGTAATTTCTAATGATTAATTCATTGATGGCGCCCCGTTTGCTGGCGTCGCGGTTTATATACCGGCGGGCGGGAATCCGCTCGATTTTATAACCCTGATACAAGGAATCAAAAAAGTCATCATCAACGTTTTCATTTTTTGGGTCGGAGTTGCTGAGCATGAGATAAGCTCCTTTCCGGTCCAATTTTTTATAAAAGGCAGCCAGGCGTTTCTGATCAAAGTCGGAAAAACCGTACCGGGAGTAAGTGGTGAAATTAGCGGTTGAGCTTAATGGTCGGTAGGGCGGATCAAAGTAAACAAAACTTTGTTTAGTGACAAACTTTTCGGCTTCGGTGAAGTCGCCACAAATCAGCTCTGTATTTTGCAGAGCTTTATTTATTTTTTTCAGATTATCCGCATCGTAAAAGCGGGGTTTTTTATGATGACCATAAGGAACATTAAACTCACCCTTTTGGTTCAGACGAAATAAACCGTTATAACAGGTTTTGTTCAAAAATATTAGATACCCGGCCCGTTCGATCCAGGTGTTGTTATAATTTAGAAAATCCAAGTTCATCCGTTGTTGGTTAAACCGGTCACGGATTTGGTAGTAAAAGCTTTTCCGGTCATCTTGGTCTTTGGCCATAAAAGTAGAAGCCAGTTCCGCTAAGATCGTAATCAGTTCCTGGTGGTTTTTTTGTAATACTTTGTAACAGATAATCAGGTCCGGATTGATATCGAACAAATACGCTTGTTCGATTTGGTAATGGGTTTTTAGATAAAAAAACATCGCCCCGCCGCCGACAAAGGGCTCGAGATAACGGGGGATATATTTGGATTCTTTAATTGGTTCCGGTAAGCGCGCTTCAAAGGCCTTCAGTAATTGGCTTTTACCACCGGCCCATTTCAGAAAGGGACGCATCCAAGTTCAACTCCATAAACATAGTAAGATTAACCCAGATATTATTATACAATAATAAGCGTTACCCGGGTTAAACTCCTCTTGTTTGTTACGTTACGTAATGATGTATTGTCCCCCTTTTGTTCCGGGAGGGTCAGGAAGTAAGTTATTTTACTTCTGACGAAGGAAAAGAGGAGTTTGAAAGGGCTTATCAGGAAGCCATGGCAGTGCTACCAAAGCCCCAAGCGACCATGGATTTGAAAACCGCTTATGGGACTGTCCGGGTTTATTATTTTACGAAAGAAGCAAACCGAACAAAAGAACCATTATTGCTATTACCAGGCCGCTCCGCCTCAACGCCGATGTGGGAAGCAAACCTGGCCGGTTTGATGGAAGAAAGACCGGTTTATACGGTGGATTTATTGGGTGAACCGGGGATGAGCCGTCAAACCGCTCCCAT
>JAAYHQ010000071.1 GCA_012727425.1 Bacillota bacterium | reverse complement strand
CCAACAGGTTCCCAGGCCCAGCTCAGCTGCGGCCAGGGCCATGTGTTCAACGGCAATGGCCAGGTCAACATCGCAGTGGTCTTTCCCGTCCGCCCGCTTCCAGGAGACGGAATGGTCGCCGCAGGCGACAATCACCACCGGCGCTTTTTTGAACCAGTCACGGGGGTAGGTCTCCGCGACTTTGCTTTTTATGGTTTCGTCAGTAAGGACAATGAAGTGCCAGGGTTGAAAGTTACAGGCCGAAGGGGCATTCCTGGCGGCCTCGAGGACCTGGAGCAGCTTTTCCCGTTCCACCGGCTGATCTTTGTATTTCCGCACTGAATACCGCTTTTTGGTTAATTCCAAAAACGACATTTGGAATCCCTCCTTAATATTGTCTTGCTTGTGGTTGAAAATGTTCAACGGGCCCCGCCAGCTTAAGCTGCTTTATGCTTGGTTATGACTCACCGACGGCTGTCTTTTTATGACTCTTTTTGGTAGGTTGGGCCACTTACTATTTCGAAATCCCGATGGATTTTCCTTTTGCCCTTGCGAATTTCATGGCACACCAACGACGCTTCCCGTCTTAATCTAAAATTTCCTTTAATAACATTCGTTGTTCTTGTCCGTTGTGATATGATATCAAGTGATCCCACGCCGATTAATAGCAAAATAACTTATAGAATCTGGAAAGGAGGCGGCCTCTTGAAAGGAGTCATCTTTGATATGGACGGTGTCATTATCGATAGCGAGCCGATCCATAAGCAGTTGGAAAGGGAGTTATTGGAAGAATCCGGCGGTGATTATTCCCAGATCGACCATGCGGCTTTTATGGGAACCACAGATGCTCAGATGTGGGGTGCTTTGAAAGAACAATTCAATTTCGAACGTTCGGTAGAAGAATTAATCAGGCTTAAACAGGAAAGATTCATCGCGAAACTTGACCAAATACCGTTGGTGGACAATGTATTGGAGTTCATGACAGCCCTGCGCAGTATTGGTTGTAAATTGGGTTTGGCTTCCTCCAATAACGAAAGGTCGGTCGAAGCAATAAAAAACAAATTTGGCCTGGCTGAATATATCGATGTCTTTGTCCATGGCGAAGCGGTGACCAAGGGCAAGCCCCATCCGGACATCTTTCTGACCGCGGCAAAGCAGATGGGTTTGGCACCAGGGGATTGTTTGGTGATCGAAGACTCCAGAAATGGGGTGTTGGCCGCAAAAGCAGCGGGTATGAAATGTGTCGGCTTTCAGAATAAAAACTCTAAAGGGCAGGATTTATCGGAAGCCGATTTAATTGTGGGCAGCTATCAAGAATTAACGCTTGAAAGCCTGAAGAGCTTGTTTGCGTAATAATACATCAAAGTTTGCCGGTGACCGGTAAGAAATGGGTCCGCTTTTCTTATTGGTCTATTCTTTGCCAATCAACATTTATTTATAGTATACTGTTAAGTGACCGGAGGTTTTCTTTCCGGAAGAGACGCCCCGTTGGTAAAAGGGGAATAAGGGGTGGCGAGGATGCCCGTGGTTTGCTTGGTCGTTCTCTCATTTCTGAGCGGTGCGGTCCCCTACTCGGTCATCCTTGGGAAGTTGTTTTTGAATAAAGATATCCGGAAGTACGGGGATGGCAATCCGGGAGGGGCCAACGTCTGGCGGGCCAGCGGTCCCGTCTTCGGCTTGGTTGCGATCGCGTTGGATTTCTTGAAGGCTTATTTCCCGGTTTACTATGCGGCGACGGCCTCGTCTTTACCGCAGAATGCACTGATGGCGGTGGCGATTGCCCCGGTCGCCGGCCATGCTTTTTCGCCGTTCTTACGTTTTCGAGGGGGAAAAGCGGTGGCCTCTACTTACGGAATCTGGTTTGCGTTATACGGTTTAACCGACGGCTTGTTGGTGATGGCGCTTACCTCCGCCTTCTTTGTCATTATCCAAACCATCGATGCCTGGTCAGTACTGATGGGCATGGGTGCTTTATTGGTTTACCTCTTGCTCAACAATGCCGAAACTTATCTCCGTTTATTATGCCTCATGAATCTCTCCATTGTTGCTTATAAACACCGTAAAGATCTTAAACCCATCAAATTGCGTCCGGTTTTGGCCACGGTAATCAGGGGAAGCAAATGGATCTGATCAGCTGCTTGCTTACGATCGCTTCGATTGTCCTCCTGTATCTGCTGGGTGTCCAGTTGCTTAATTTTTTCAGCTTAAAAAAACTGGGCCGGTTTCCTGCTGCCGCGGATTACCCCTTTGTTTCCATTTTGGTTCCAGCCCGGAATGAAGAGCGTAACATTGAACAGTGTGTGCAGTCCCTTTTGGCGCAGGATTACCCCAGTTATGAGCTTCTTGTTCTTGACGACGAGAGCGAGGACCAAACCTGGACGCTCCTTTCCCGGCTGGCGCAGGGGAAAACCAACCTTCGCCTGTTGCCGGGGCGACCCCTGCCGGAGGGCTGGATCGGTAAATGCTGGGCCTGTCATCAACTGGCAGAACAAGCTCAAGGGGAATACCTGCTCTTTGTCGATGCGGATACGGTCCACCAGCCTTCCATGCTCCGTTCCGTTATGGATGCCGCCCATTACTATCAGGCGGATTTAATCTCCGGTTTGCCCCATGAAAAAGTGGCCACTCTCAGCGAACTGTTGACCGTGCCCCTGATCACCTGGGGGATTGCGGCCGCGTTGCCGCTGCCGCTGGCTTTTGCCCTCCCCTCTCCGGTGCTTTCCATCACCATCGGACAGTTGCTCCTTTTTCGGCGCGAGGCTTATGAGCGGATCGGCGGCCATCAGGCGGTGAAAAACCACGTTTGTGAAGACATGGCTTTGGGGAGGTTGATTAAGGCGCGGGGCTTTCGCTGGCGCTTGGTGGACGCCGGTGCGGTGACCCGGTGTCGAATGTACACCGGTCTGCGTGAAGCGGTTGCTGGGTTAAGCAAAACAATTTTCGGCGCGCTTGATTTCCGGCTCGGGGTGGTTTTTCTCTTTAGCCTGCTTTTGGCGTTGCTGTTTTGTTTACCCCCATGGCTCCTGCTTAAATCTTTCGTCGTCCCTTTGCCCCGTCCGCTAGTGGGACAAGCCTTGACCGTCTCTGTGCTCGCCCTGCTTTCCTGGGAAATTGCTAGCCTCCGTTTTCGGTTGCCCTGGTACACCGCGTTTCTTTATCCGTTGACCAGTGCCTTGTCCATATTTATCTTCCTCCGTTCCGCCTATCTGACCTTGACCGGAAAGGCCCGTTGGAAGGGACGGCTGCTCGCGCGCCGCAAGATGCGTTGGTAAGAAAGCGCCCTTGTCCTGATGAGGTAAGGGCGCTGTTCATTCCGGGAAGAAGGCTCCACACAAAACGGCCTGTCGGCCATTAAAATAAAACGGAAGTGAGCAGGTAAAACAGGACAGTGCCGGTGAGCACCAGGAAACAGGGTTTGACAAGTTTGGTGAGGGTCGGGGTGAGCCCGGTCGCAAAATACTCGTTGGAGACCAAAAGACAGACGTGAACCGGGGAAAGCATCAGTCCGGTCATCCCGGCACCTTGGGCTAAAACCATGGCGGCAAGCAAGGTGCCAAAGCTGGGTTCCGCACCCAGGAGGCTGATGACAAGCGGGAAACTGGCCCCGATGTAACCCACGGCTAACCCGGTTGCCAAGGCGCTGACGAAGGGAATCAGCATAATCATCACCACAATGGGGATCCCAAAGGAGGCTAGTTCGTTGCTGAAATGGGCAACCAAGGGCGTTCCGTCGGGGAGATTGGCTCCGATCAAGGCCCCGTAGACCTGGATCATCGACATCTGGACCGCCAGGACCAGATATTTTTTTTGTAAGAATATTTTCCGCCACTGGGTGGCTGACAACGGGCGGAAATGTTGCAGCCAAAGAATGGCGCCGATGATTCCGAGTCCGATCGGGAGGTAGTTGTTGTTCCCCCGGATCGGGGCCGGGATCATTTGGTAGACAACGTAGGTTCCAATTACGATTAAAATCGGGGCTAAAAGGAAGAGCAGTCGGCGGAAGAATCCTGGTTGCCCCTGTTTGGCTGACCGTCGGCTGGCGGGAATCCGTCGGAGGAGAAAAAGGTAGCCCGCCCCGGCAGCAACCAGGCTTAAAGGTAATCCGACCCAGAGGAACTCCAACATGGAAAGCCCGGCGATCTCCATCGCCAGGAGGGGGCCGGGAAACAGCGGCGACCAAAACTCCCAAGGATGCCGAAACCAATAGTTAATGGCGGATTTTAAATCCGGATCAATGTTTTTTTCGGTATCGCAGGTATCAACAAGGGGGGCCGAAAAAAACGCACCGCCAGGAATTGGTAACAAACCGATCACCGCCGGCAGGGCCGAAATCGCACCGCGGGCGGAAAGGCGGCTTTGAATCAGAGCGACCAACTCCCGCATCAGGCCAGTTTCGGACATTTGTGTACTCAACCAGTAAATTAAGGCAATGACGAGGACGAAAGTCAGATGTTTGAAGGTGAGTAAGGGGCGACTGGCAATGGTCAGCATCTCCGCGGGGGAAAGGCCGGCGAAGAGGGCAATTAACAAAGCGCCACTGGCCATGGCCAGCGAGAGGCTTTTCAAGAGACGGTTGGTCAGGAGGATGATGGCAAGCGAAGCTAGGATCTTGATCATCCAGGGTAGTTCAGGAAAAAGTTGCATATCTTTACACCGTTCTTTCGTTGTTAGTTAGTACAATTGTGCTTGATCTTTCGCCTGTATACGCGAGGATTAGAAGTATGCTTGCCAATTACTCTTCGGCGTGATGGCGGGGCATTCCTGCCGTTTTAAACTTGACTTTTATATTATTGATGTCTATACTTTAAGACAAGGTCTTTTAAAATTATATTAATCTTAATCGATAGAGGCGCGGTCTATTACGAGTAATCTGTTATATATGGTCTGGCCCAGTAACAGATGAAAAGAATAACCGCCGAAGTGTCGGTTTCCGGCCAGACGGGACCGATGCTGGGCTGTTGCAGAATATGCAACAGACTGTCACTCGAAGGGTGGAGAGCTATCGTGTAATCAAAAAAGCATGAGGCATCTCGACGCCGCATGCTTTTTTTGTACAGAAACAAAAATGGGAGGTTTATAATGAATCGGAGAAGATTAATCACCCTGCTACTGGTTGTGGCCGCCATTGCCGTAACATTTGTTGTACCGGTTTTTGCCGAAGACGCCGCAAGCGAAGGAGATCAGAGCGCAGTCTATGGCACCTTCTGGTCGTTGGTACCACCCCTGGTGGCCATTGTACTGTCGCTGATTACGAAGGAGGTGTACAGTTCCCTCTTTATCGGTATTGTGATTGGTGCTTTGCTGTATGCCAACTTCAATCTGCTGACCGCCTACACGACCATGTTTACGGACGGTTTTATCGCTGCCCTGGCCGACAGTTGGAACGTGGGGATCCTGATTTTCCTGGTGGTTCTAGGAACCATGGTCTGCCTGATGAACCGGGCCGGCGGCTCGGCGGCCTATGGTGAGTGGGCCAGGCAAAGGATTCGCAGCCGGAAAGGGGCGCTTCTGGCCACTTTCGGTCTGGGTGTCCTCATCTTTGTCGACGACTACTTCAACTGCCTGACCGTGGGTAACGTAATGCGGCCGATCACCGACAAGCACCGGATCTCCCGGGCCAAGCTGGCCTACATTGTTGACGCCACGGCGGCGCCGATCTGCATGATTGCGCCCATCTCTTCCTGGGCGGCGGCGGTGACGGGAGTGATCGAAGGGTATAACGGGTTCGAGCTTTTTATTCGGGCGATCCCCTACAACCTTTATTCCCTTCTCACCCTGGGTATGATCGTGTTCATTACATTACTGGGTATCGAATATGGCCCGATGCGGAAACACGAGGAAAATGCCATCCTGCGTGGGGACCTCTATACGACGCCTGACCGTCCCTTTGAAGGCCAGGACGGTGAGGTTCCGGTCGGGAAAGGGAAAGTGCGGGACCTGGTGATTCCGGTTTTGGTTCTGATTGTCCTCTGTATTCTGGGGATGCTTTATACCGGCGGGATCCTTGAAGGGGAAAATATCATTAACGCCTTTGCCAACTGCGATGCTTCGCTTGGGCTGGCCCTAGGGTCCACGCTTGCGCTGCTATTCAGCGTGGTCTATTTTCTCCTGCGCAAAGTACTTACTTTCGAAGAGTGCATGGACTGTTTCCCCAATGGTTTTAAAGCAATGGTGCCGGCGATCCTGATTCTCACTTTTGCTTGGACTTTGAGTGGGATCACCAATCTCCTTGGGGCCAGAGAGTATGTCAGTGGGCTCTTTGCGGGTAGTGCTGCCGGTTTTAAAGTTTTCCTCCCGGCATTGGTCTTTGTGGTGGCCGTTGGGATGTCTTTCTCCACCGGGACCTCCTGGGGGACCTTCGGCATCCTGCTGCCGATTGTGGTGGCGATCGGTCTTGAGCCGGAGTTGTTAATTATTTCGATCTCCGCCTGCTTGGCT
>JAAYHQ010000070.1 GCA_012727425.1 Bacillota bacterium | reverse complement strand
GTACCTTGTGGTGCCAACAAAGGTCAAGGGAAAATACTAAGCATGCCAAAAGGTCTTCCGGGATCGTTTTATTTCCCTTTTTTCACCGGCATGATAGAATAAAGGTAAAGGCGCAAGTTTCGCCGCAATCAGCTAGAGAACACACAAGGAGAAGAAAATATGAACAACACTGTCGTCGTTCACCAAGTCCTCGTTCTTTTTTTCATCATCATGATTGGTTTTATCGCCCGTAAAAGGGATGTGATCACGGCAACGGGCACTGAAGACTTAACCCGTTTATTACTGAATGTCACCAGCCCTTTGACCGTCTTTACCTCCTTTCAATTGGAATACTCCAGAGCGATGCTCTTGGGCGCCGTACAAGTTTTTACCTTTGCCGTTGCCGTCCATCTTTTCGCCCTCCTCATTGGCCTGGTTATCTTTAACCGCTATCCGGAGCCGGTAAAACGCGTCCTTCGATTTACCACAATCTTTTCGAACTGCGGTTTTATGGGTTTTCCCCTCTTGCAAAGTATCTATGGGAAAAGTGGTGTTTTTTATGGCTCCTTTTATGTGATGGTCTTTAACCTTTTCATTTGGACCATTGGTGTTCGCATTTTCACCGTCCGGCAAGGCGAAGCTTCTTTGAAAAAAGTTTTAACCACCCCCAGCATCATCGCGATCATCCTTGGCCTGATCACCTTTCTTCTGCCGGTCAAACTTCCCCGCCCAGTCCTCGCCGCATTGGAAGCGGTCGCCGCAATGAACACCCCCCTGTCCATGCTCCTGGTGGGCGCAACTCTAACCGAAGTTAAAGCGGGCGAATTATTCTCCGGTTGGGCCCTTTATTATGGTTCGTTTGTCCGCCTGATCCTCATGCCCTTTTTTGCGCTCCTCACCACCAGTCTGTTGAACTCTCCCCCCCTGATCCAGGGGGTTTGCGTTCTGATCACCGCCACCCCGGCCGCCGCCTTAACCAATGCTTTTGCCACCAGATACAACGGGGATACCCATCTCTCCTCCCGGTTAATTCTCCTTTCCACGCTTTTATCCGTCATCTCCCTTCCCTTCTTTGCTTTCCTGGTGAACAGATAAACCAAACCTTTACCCCAAAAAACCAAAAGCGGTTGGCTTTCCAAAACCAACCGCTTCTTCTTTTAATGAGACTAAATATAAAAAAAATAACAGTACCGAAAGGAAGTTAGGCCCATAAGTCAAAATAAATAACCAGCTAAAGATCGGCAAAACGCTTTTCACCATAACCATTGGGGGGATGAACAATGGCCCGTTACCGGAACCCAATCATCAAAGGGTTTAATCCCGACCCCAGCATCTGCCGGGTGGGGGACGATTATTATCTGGTCACGTCAACCTTTGAATTTTTCCCCGGGGTTCCCATTTACCATAGTAAAAACCTGGTCGAGTGGGAGCTCATCAATTATTGCTTGACCCGGGATGCGCAGTTGAATTTGCTTAACGCCCGTTGCTCTGGAGGGATCTACGCACCTACCATCCGCTACCATGACGGTCTTTTTTATATGATCACCACCAACGTGTCGGACCGGGGCAGTTTTATCGTCTACACGGAGGATATCCACGGCGCGTGGTCCGACCCGGTATGGGTTGACCATCAGGGCATCGACCCCTCGTTGTTCTTTGACGATGACGGTACGGTTTACTTTTGCGGGAAAGACGACCGCAGCGGTGGCATCATCCTGTATCAAATTGAGCCCCGCACCGGGAAAAAGCTAAGTGCCGACCGGATCATCAGTTATGGGTCCGGTGGCAGGCACCCGGAAGCCCCCCATATCTATAAGATTAATAACTACTATTATCTTTTGCTGGCCGAAGGCGGGACCGAATACGGCCACATGGCAACGATCTTCCGGAGCAAAAGTCCTTACGGGCCCTACGAAGCCTGTCCCCACAACCCCATTTTATCCCACCGTGATTATGCCGCCTTGCCGATCCAGGCGACCGGCCACGCCGATCTGGTGCAAGACACCAATAGCAACTGGTGGTTGGTCTGTTTAGGGATCCGCCCCCTCCCCGGTCTGCTCCTGCACAATCTGGGCCGGGAAACCTTCTTGGCCCCGGTGGTCTGGACGGAAGACGGTTGGCCCGTTGTTGGGAATAAGGGCACCATTGCCCTGACGATGGAGGGTCCCCTCCCCGCCCCCGTCACCGGTGGAAAAGCCCCCGCCGGTTTTGAAGATCATTTTGAAGGCCCGGCCTTGAAAAAAGAATGGACTTTTGTACGGAATCCACAGCGGGAAAATTATAGTTTGACCGCGCGCAAAGGATACTTAAAGTTATCGGCCGGTAAGGAAAGTCTAAGCGACCCCCGCCCCACCTTCCTCGGCATTCGCCAGCAGGAATTTGCCATGCTGGCCCAGACCAAAGTCGTATTGGACCGCACCGGCGAAGGACAAAAAGCGGGACTCGCCGCTTACTACAACCAAAATTACCACTACGCGATCTACGTCACAAAGGAACAAAGCCGGAATTACGTGGTTCTCGCCAAAAAAGTCCATGACCTCTTCGCTACCACCGCTAAAGTCGGGATCGACTTTGCGGGCACGATTGAGTTTCAGATCGAAACCGGTACCGAAGACTACCGTTTCCGTTACCGCTTGGCGGATGACTGGATTGAAGTCGGGACCGGTAAAACCGCTGGATTATGCACCGAGGGGACAATGACGATGACCTTTACCGGAACTTTTCTCGGGCTTTTCGCCAGCAACGGCGAGGCGTATTTTCAATATTTTTCGGTGCAATCTTTAGAATAATAATCGCTTAAAACCAGCCGAATCGCCTTTCTCCCATCCCCGTAAAACAAAATAAGAAGGGGGACCGGCTTCGGTGCCGGTCCCCTACCGCATTGGAAAAGGAGGGATTTACTATAAGGTTAGGCTCTTATTTATTCGCCTGCCCGTAATAGGCCCCCGCGCCGTGCTTGCGGAGATAATGTTTGTCTAATAGCTCTTGACTGATGGCCGGGGCTGCCCCGTCCAGTACCTTCGTGAAAAAAGCAATCTTCGCGATCTCTTCCAAAACCACGCTATTGTGGACCGCGTCCGCCGGATCCTTCCCCCAGGTAAAGGGGCCATGGTTGGCAACCAGCACGCCGGGGAAGTCCCGATAGTTGAGGCCGCAAAACCGTTCGACAATCACTTTGCCGGTGTTCAATTCGTATTCATCCTTAATTTCGGCCGCAGTTAGCTGCCGGGTACAGGGCACTTCCCCGTAAAAATAATCAGCATGGGTCGTCCCCAAACAGGGAATCCCCTTTTGTGCTTGGGCCCATGCGGTCGCCCAGGGCGAGTGGGTGTGGACCACACCCCCAATCTCCGGAAAGTTTTGGTAAAGGTACAAGTGGGTCGGAGTATCGGAAGAGGGTTTAAGGTTCCCCTCAACCACTTTCCCACTAAGATCCACGACCACCATATGTTCGGCCCTTAAGTCTTCATACGGCACGCCGCTGGGTTTAATGACGACCAATCCCCGGTCCCGGTCGATCCCACTGACATTGCCCCAAGTGTAAATGATCAGATTCCGGTTTTTTAACTCAAGATTGGCGGCCAATACCTCTTCTTTTAATGCGGCAAGCATAAAACCACCTCCATGCACCATATCCAAGCGCGCGTCGAGTTCTCGTTCCCAAGCCGACCTGGCTTCATTCTTTTTCCGGACCCAGGGAGCAATCCCGGCGTTCATCACAATCATGGCCGTCTTATGGGCGCCGCCGTCACTTTCGCCGTTACTTCAGAGGGTAAAACCTTGTTCTAAAAATATTCAACCGCGGCCTTTTCAATCTTTAGACCATCCCGATAGCGCTGGAGAAACCGGTTGAAACCTTCGACATCTTCTGCTTTGGGCTCAATTACACTGATGTTTTCTTGGGCAAAGACTTTTTGGTCCAGATAGGCCCCAAGGGTCTCGTCTTTTGCTTTGTTTTTCATGTAAGCCGCCAGGAGGGCAATGCCCCAGGCGCCGCCTTCACCGGCGGAAGCCATCACCGCAACCGGAACGTTCAGGGCACCCGCCATTAACTGCTGCGCAACACCCTCGGTTTTGAAAATACCGCCATGCCCTAAAAGCTTATCGATCCGGACATGCTCGTTCCGGGTCAGGATATCCATGCCGATTCTTAAGGTGCCCATCGCCGAGAAGAGTAGGGTACGCATAAAGTTCCCCAGGGTGAAATTGCTGTTGTGCTTGCGGACAAATAACGGGCGCCCCTCTTCGAACCCGGTGATATGTTCACCGGATACGTAGTTATAGGCTAGAAGGTTACCCCCGTCCGGGTCCGCCGATAACGCCTTATTATACAACACGGAATAAAGATCATTTTTGGACGGTTTGTGCCCCATACTCTCCAATAGTTCCGCGAACATTTTCACCCAATCGTCAAGATCGGAAGAGCAGTTATTGCAATGCACCATGGCAACAGGTTCGCCGCTAGGAGTTGTGACGAGGTCAATTTCCGGATAGACCTTTGATAATTCTTTTTCCAGGACCACCATGGCAAAGATTGAGGTCCCCGCCGAGACATTGCCGGTACGAGGGGCGACACTGTTGGTGGCCACCATCCCGGTGCCGGCGTCTCCTTCCGGCGGGCACAGGGGAATACCGGGTTGTAAGGTACCCGTCGGGTCGAGCAGTTTGGCCCCCCTGGCACTTAAGGAACCGGCATGCTCGCCCGCCGTGAGCACTTTGGGCAGAATATCCTCCAATCTCCAGTTAAAGTTTTGATCGGCGATCAACTGTTCAAATTGGCGGATCATCCGCTGGTTATAATCATTTATAGTGCTATCAATGGGAAACATCCCGGAAGCATCGCCCACGCCCAGAACCTTTTCCCCAGTCAACTGCCAATGCACATAACCGGCTAAGGTTGTGATAAAGGCGATGTCTTTGACGTGCTCTTCACCGTTGAGAATCGCCTGATAAAGATGGGCAATACTCCAACGCTGGGGTATGTTGAAGTTGAATTCTTTCCTCAGAATTTCAACCGCTTGACCGGTGATGGTATTCCGCCAAGTGCGGAAAGGCACCAACAGTTGATCGTTTTGGTCAAACACAAGATAACCGTGCATCATGGCGGAAATACCTAGAGCGCCGATGCGGGTAAGCTGCACACCATATTGCCGCATGACGTTTTCCGCCAGGTCCCGGTAGCAGCTTTGCAGCCCCGTCCATACATCCTCCAGACTGTACGTCCAGATGCCATTTTCCAGTTTGTTTTCCCAGGTATGTGAGCCGGAGGCAAGCGGAGTATGGTCCTCCCCGATAAGCACCGCTTTAATTCTGGTGGAGCCCAACTCAATACCCAGTGCCGTACGCCCACTGTCAATCATTGATTTAAGGTTACCATCCACCCTTTTGTCCCCCCCAACATCCTTTTAAGAACGGTTGTTTTTAAGGTAACCGATTACCAATCATTCAACAGCCCACGGACAGCCATCTTTATTAACGGTGGTAGTAGATCTGCCAGTTTAGATACTTTGTGAAGGCTTCATTAATAACCTCGGCAACTTCACCGGGGCAGATTGCTACATGGTGTTCAAAGCCATTTTCACAGATGTAACGCAAAAGTTCTTGCAGGCGTGGAACTTCCATTACGCCATAGCCACCGAAGGTCTCCAGGGTTTCATCGAGGATTTTTCCTTCCCCGACGTAGGCCCGGATCCGACCGTTCAGATCATCCGTCGACACCCGGCAGTAAGTGGCCTTGGTCGGTCGCATCCGCCCGGTAATCGTTCCATAAGTGTTCTCTTTGCCGACCGTCCCGGCGATAATGGCCTGATAATCCATTTCCCCGGCATTGCCAAGGATATCCTGGGGCAGATTACTACAGTGGAAAAGCACGCATTTGTTTGGATCCCCACCGAAATTGTTATTCCAATCCAATAACGCACTGGGCCGTTCCGAGGCAAGCGTCAAGGCGTACATCCCGATCAATCCGGTAATATCCGCCTCACAGGCACTGGGGTTTTTCCGGTTGGAAAGCATACTCATAACCGTACAGGGCACAACCCCAAAGTATTCTTCCAGCACCGTCCAGCATTGGATTGCCGTTCCGTCCCAATCGTGTTCTTCAATTAAACGGTTGAGGACAACGGCAAACTTCGCCATCTTGATTAAGGCTTCCGCACTGATCCCAGTGGTGGAAGCATAGCCTTTAATCGCCTCAACTTGCTCTTTAACCGCCGGTTCATCGTCCTTAAGGCGGCCAATCTGGCCAAGGATCTCGCCGAGGTCGTAAGGTTCAACCGCAATACCGTTGTGTTCTAAAATCTTCTCACTGTAACGCACCGTTGTAAAGTTGACCGGACGAACACCAATCTGTCCGAAACGGGCTTTGCGCAAACCTTTGACGACACGGCAGACGGCGATAAATTTAAGAAGGTCTTCTTTAAAGCTTTCCTCTTCCGGCGCAACGGTATGTAAGCGGGTCAGGCTGTAGGGAATGTTATACTGCCTCAAGTTATTGCAGGCCGACATCTTCCCGCAAAAACTGTCCCGTCTTTTTTCGATGGACATCGCTGAAGTCTCATCGGGAAAAGCATGGACCAAAACCGGAACCTTCAGACCGGAGAGGCGAATCGAGTCGGCTACACCCCGTTCGTCACCGAAATTGGGCAAAGTGACCAAAATCCCGTCGATCTTCTCCGCATTGGCTTTAAACAAGGCCGCACATTTCTTCGCTTCTTCATAGGTTTCAACCGTCCCGTACGGGGTGTCCTCCGGGCTAAGACACACCACATCAATACCCAACTCGGCCAAGACCTTAAGGACTCGGCCCCGTCCTTCCTCCGCCAGTTCTGAAGGGAAGAAGTTACGATTGCCAACAATCATTCCTAAAGTTGCCATCCTTTTTGTTACCTCCTGTCCTTATAATTATCGGAAAATATCGGAAAAAATTAATGGTCGTCCCACCGGTCTCCAGCCCGTCCTTCCTTCCCTTTTTTCCTTCCGGTCTGACCATGCTGCCAACCAACAAACTAATAAAGGCGCAAGTGCAAACACGGCTTTTATCCTTTACCATACACGGGCTGGGGTCTAAGTCTGCCTTCACACAAAAGAGGCAGCCAAATTCATCAACTTGTCCGTACAAGTTGGGGTAAAAAAATTACTTTTAACCCGACGATCAAATGATTCCAGTGTGGTAAAATGTAAGGAGTATAAACTCGGTAAAGAGATTTATTACGGAAACTTGTTATCTTCTGCAAAGTTGTGCAGACAACTTGTTTTATTAATATAATACCGCGCTTTTAAGCTAAATCCTTCTTTTCGGCGGTTGTTTTTTCACTTTTCCTCAGCGCACAGGAAGTCCGGAGAATCAACTCCGGTTGGTAAACCAGCCGTGGCTTGAGCGTTTTGTTCTCCACCATATCCAGGATCAAGCGGGCCGCCTGCCGGCCCATGGTTGTTTTTGGGTGTTTGATCCCACTCAGTTTTATCTCCGCGGCCACCGCCAAACTGGAATCATCAAAACTGATCAAAGAAAACTCATCCGGAACTTTAACCCCTTCTTCCCGTAATGCTTCAAGCACAAATAAAGCCACCTGGTCATTATAGCAAACCATCCCGGTCGGTGCCGGGTTTTGGCGCAGGAGTTGGCGGGTGAACTGGTAGGGAAACGAGTAAAGCTCTTCTGTTTCGTAAGAACCGATTAACTCCGGAAGCGGTTCGATCCCGTGTTCCTGCAAGGCCTTTAAATAGCCGGCCCGGCGTTTTACCCCTTGTTGGTCATCGGTCTTAAAAATCCCGGCGATCCGCCGGTGGCCGAGGGCGATCAGTTGCTGGGTCGCAAGATAACCGCCCTTTTCATCATCCATGATAATGTAAGCCGGGTCCAACTCCGGATAATAGGCATGCAGCATCAGGTAGGGGATCCCCCGCTTGTCCAACTCCCGATAGTAAGCAAGATTTCCATTCTCCCGGGCACTTTGGGTCGGTTCAATAATTAAACCGGCAATTTTTTGTTGCAACAAATTCTCCAAACAAGTCGCTTCTTTGCTTTTCGCATTCCCGGTCGACGCCAGAAGCAGCAAGCAACCGGCCGCGCTGAGCACCTCTTCGATCCCTCTGATTACCGCCGGGAAAATATATTCGGAGATGTAAGTCGTGACCACCGCAATCGTTTGGCCTTTGGCGGTCGCCGGATAAGCGCAAAAGGTTCCCCGTCCCTGCTCCCGAACGATCAAACCTTCCAGTTCTAAATCGCGTAAAGCCTTCCGCACCGTATGCCGGCTGATCTTAAACTGTTCCACCAGCATGTTTTCGGAAGGGAGTTGGCTCCCCGGGGTAATTACCCCCCGTTTCATCTGCTCCTTCAGATACTCCTTCAAGCGATAATATTTCGGTGCCGTGTTGTTTCGTTCCAAAGCTTCTTCACCACTTGTTCCCTAATGTTATAGCCTCTTTCCAGTTATAAATAACCTTATTTTACCATAATACACGGTTAAGAGCCAGTACCGAACCGGCTCTTAACCGCATTTGGAAGCGACCAGACACTCATATAAATAATTAATGATCGTACTTCGCTTGACAATCCCAATAAAGTTCTGGTGGTCATCTACCACCGGGATAAAGTTTTGGTGAATCGCCAAGGGAATTAACTCTTCAATCTGGG
Organism: Bacillota bacterium; assembly: GCA_012727425.1. GTDB lineage: Bacteria > Bacillota > UBA4882 > UBA10575 > UBA10575 > Capillibacterium. Next base: position 171 of record JAAYHQ010000070.1, on the reverse strand, counting down.
CATTAATGGAGACGGCTTCGTTCTTTTGGTAACGGGGGATATCCTTAATTCGGATTTTTTCAAGGTCTTTAAAACTCAGTTCCGGACTCCGTTTCAAGCGCCAAAGGAGATCGCCTTCGGTAATGGTCCCCGCATATTTGCCCTCTTTATTAACCAATGGCATCGCGCTAT
>JAAYHQ010000069.1 GCA_012727425.1 Bacillota bacterium | reverse complement strand
TCCCAGCCCGGCGGACGGCGTGTCCCGGCTTGGATTCGGTGTTTATCAGACACGCGGTCCGGTGATGGACTTCCAGGCGACGGCCTCTTTTTTTACCCGCCGGAAATTGGGCCGTGGCCGGTGCTCCGCTACACCGAATGGGTGAGGTCTCCCTTTTCAATTGTGCGAAAAATATTATATATTATCCACTCAGTAACCGACAAAGTTATTGTGGCCAAAAGGTCGATTAAGGAAGGTTACTGTATAAACTTGATCTTTGACTTTGTCGGTTTAGCAATATCCACTTTTAACCTGGGAATACGAATGAAGAAAAGACGGGTAAGTTGTCGGTCGTTCTCAAACGCAATTTTCTTACTCTATTGATGGCAAGAAATTCTTGAAGATAAACTGTTTTAGTTACGGAGAACTTGTTTTGTTTATTGGGTTGGGCTAAAATATAGATGAAACTTTCGGCAAAATTTTTGCGTTATTTTCCTATACCTTTTATTGGGAGAGACAGACAAAAAGAAAGGATTTGGTATTTTGGCGGTTACGATTCATGATGTGGCACGGGAAGCAGGGGTTTCCCTTTCCACTGTTTCCAGGGTTTTTAATAATAAAGGCAACATTTCCAATGAGACCAGGGAAAGAGTGATTGCGGCGGCGGCCAAATTGGGTTACCGTCCCCGTGCCTATAAAAAACAGGAGAATACGGCCAAAAAAAATATCGGGATAATTTTCAGCAAACGCCTCGGCAGTTTGATTCAGGATTCCTTTTCCTTTTATGCCCAGGTAATGGCCGGGGTGGAAGAGATCCTTATTCCCCATAACTACGAGATCTTTTTTCGGACCATTTCGGGGAAAGCAAAGGAAGACGCGGTAATCATTAACGAACTTACCAGGGATGAAAGGCTGGCTGGATTAATTTTGGCCGGATATGATATTGAGCCGGAAATAATCTTGAGGATTAAGAGGAGTAATATTCCTCTGGTGTTAACCGACAATGAACTTGTGGATGAGAATATTGATTGCGTGGTCAATGACAATGTGGCGGGAGCCCGTAAGATAGTCAAACATCTAATTGGCTTGGGTCACCGGCGGATTGCTTTTTGTGGGGGGCCTTTAAGCCACAATTCGCTTAACGAAAGATACCAAGGTTATAAACAAGCCCTTAAAGAGGCTGGACTGGAACAAAATAAGCAGTGGGTCTTCTTTTGTGAACCCAGCTTTAACATTGAAGACGGGTACACGGCAGCGATGCGCATTTTTACCGGCACATCGCCTATACCGACTGCTGTTTTTGCAGCCAATGACCCCTTGGCCATCGGGGTAATGAAAGCGCTTAAAGAATTGGGCTACCGTATTCCGGAAGAGATTTCGGTTGCCGGGTTTGATGATATTCCAATGGCCGAACATACGGCGCCGTCTTTGACCACTGTGCGTATTTACAAAAATGAAATGGGCGTGTTGGCGGGGAAAAGATTGCATGAGTTAATCCAGGGGATTAACCCTAAACCTTTCAAAATTGTGATGTCGGTTGATCCGGTCCTGCGGGATTCCACGGGCACTTTATCAGCAATCAACCTTTAAAATCTTAAGAATATCTGTTGCTTAGGCTTATTCCTTCACCCTGAAAGCAGGGTGATTTTTTGTGCAAATATAGCGTATTAAGTTGCATAAAATTATAGGATATGATAAATTTTTTCATAAAATAAGGAGGAATTATTTGTTGTCGTCGCGAATAATGTGTTACAAAGAAACACACCGATCAACTTGTCATTGGGGTGAAAGTGTTGAAACTGAAACGACTAACGGATCAACCAGTTTTGAGACCAAGGGTCGAAAACCGATGGGAAAGCAGAGCCGTCTTTAATGCGGCGGTTGTCTACGAAAATGGAATGTTTTCCCTGTTTTATCGTGCTGCGGATCAACCCTTTAAACTTACCGGTGAAAAACCCGATCCCGCCCATAAATTTGAATCGGTCATTGGCTACGCAACGAGTACGGACGGCCTTAATTTTGAGCGGCGGGATCAACCAGTTTATAAGGGAGAAACAGCTCAAGAAGCGTGGGGCGTAGAGGATCCCAGAATTACAAAGCTCGATGATACCTACTATATGTTATATACCGGGTTTGGCGGCCGCAGTTGGGATGATATCCGTATTTCCATGGCGACCTCCAAAGACCTTTTAACCTGGGAACGCCGGGGTATTGTTTTGGATGAACCCAATAAGGATGCGGCGCTTTTTCCGGAGCGGATCAACGGCCGTTATGTTTTGTTACACCGCAGGCTTCCCCATATCTGGCTGGCCTTCTCCGATGATCTGGTTCATTGGGATCAACACCAGATTATCTTGGAAACCCGACCGTACAGTTGGGAAGAGAAGAAGATCGGGATTGCCGGTCCGCCTATCAAAATGGAGGAAGGCTGGCTGTTGGTTTACCACGGTGTTGATCACCAGCATGTTTACCGGTTGGGGTTTGCGGTTTTAGATTTACAGGATCCGACCAAGGTGCTTTACCGGCAACGGGAGCCCATCTTAGAACCGGAACTGGTCTGGGAAAAAGAGGGTTTGGTTCCGAACGTCGTATTTAGCTGTGGCGCAGCGGAATTGGAAGATGAGATTTATGTGTACTATGGCGCTGCCGATACGGTGATCGGAGTTGCCAGCATGAATAAGAGAGAACTGAAAAGAAAGCTTGCTAACGTCTGAAAAGAAAGGAGCAACCACCCTTTGAAACCTGGGGAAAAAGCCAGTTGTCAACAGCTTTTGGCGGTATATAAGGAGAAGAAACCCAACTGCTTTGGGGAAAAGTTACAGTTTGTTGGGGTTGGTCAGCGTGATGTCTACAATATTACGGCGCCTTTTGTAGACGGCACCGAGTTGGTCATTGCCGGACGGGTCGAAGAGCGGGACAGTGAAGACTCGCAAGTCATTTTCTTTGTGGAGAGAGACGGGAAGTGGTCTCCGAAAGAAGACGCCCCGGCCTTTCGTTTGCAGGATCCCTTTGTGACCCGGATTGGCGGGGAACTGATCTTCGGCGGGGTCCAGATTTTCCCCCATCCCGAAAAAGAAGGACAGCTTAACTGGCGGACCCTATTTTATCGGGGTTCCGATCTCAATAGCTTGCATTACTTTGCCGCCGGACCGGGTGGGATGAAGGATCTTCGTTTAGTGGAACTGGCCGACGGGAAAATCGGTGTCTTTACCAGACCCCAGGGTAAAGTCGGCGGCCGGGGCACTATTGGGTTTATCAAAATTAACTCCTTGGCCGAGTTGACGGTGGAAAACATTGAGCAGGCCCGGTTGTTAATGAACCAGTTCTTACCGGAAGAATGGGGCGGGGTGAACGAAGTACATTTGTTGAAAAATGGCCTGCTGGGGGTCTTGGGGCACATTGCTTGCTTCAGTGCGGGTGAATACCGGCATTATTATCCCATGGTCTTCCCCTTTGATCCTGAGTTGGAGATCGCCGGACCGATGGAGATTATTGCCTGCCGGGATGATTTCCCGGCGGGGCCGGCGAAGAACGAAAAACTGGCCGATGTGCTCTTTAGCGGGGGTTTATGCCGGAATGACGACGGCACGGCCACCCTTTATGTCGGGGTTAGTGATGCTGAAGCTCACCGCATCACCATTCCCGATCCTTTTCTAAAGTACGAGTCGTTTGTTTGTAGTTATAAATGAACTGACCTTCCCATCGATCCAATGTTTTTGGTTTTATTCCCAAAACGAAAAAACAAAGAACGAGAGGGGGGGAATGAGGGAGGAGAGAATTGCCAGTTGCTTACTGATGCTGACAATCAGATAAGTGAAGGAGGAAAAAGGATGAAAAGGATTCTGTTTGTCTTGATGGTGTCGGTGCTTGTGATTGCGATGGCGGGTACCGGCTTGATGGCCTCAACAACGATTGAATTTTGGACGGCGCCCAATCCTTTCCAGGAAGCGTTCTGGAGTGAAGTGGTCAAGGAATGGAACAGCACCCACCCGGACCAGCAAATCAAGTGGCAGGTAATCCCGGCCGGTCATTCGTCGGAAGAAGTTATTTTAACGGCGCTGGCGACGGGGACCGGTCCGGATCTTTCAACGAATATTTTCACCGGCTTTGCGGCCCAATTAATTGAGAATGATTATCTGGTCCCCTTTAACCAATTTGACGGTTTTGAAGAATTACTGAAGGCTCGTGCCATGGAGAACATCGTCAAAAAAGGATGGGGCCATCATGGGAACTACTATGTCCTTCCTTTGTACACCAACCCCATGGCATACTGGTGGAACAAGGATATTCTGGACGAATTAGGGGTTGATGTGCCCAGAACCTATGGCGATGTCTTAAAACTTGGAGCGCAATATAACGATCCCAGTAAAAATAAGTATACCCTGTTAGTGAGGTACGAACCGGCGTGGTGGGACCGGTGGTTTGATTTTTGCCTGAGTTATCTGGCCAATTCCGGGGGTAAACCGTACTGGGACGAGGAAAAAGTACTGTTCAATGACGAACATGGTTTAAAATATATGGAATTCATCGATCAACTTTTCCGCAAACAGTACGCGCCCATTGAAAATTTCCAGGATCCGCTCCAAAAGGGTATTGTTTTGGGTAGCATTGAAGGTCCTTGGAATATTAACTATACAAAAGAGGCTTATCCGGAGTTTAACTATGTGATTGCTCCGCCGTTGGTGCCCGATGATTATCCGGCCGACCAACCGATCCACTCCTTTGCTGATACCAAAGGTATGGTGATGCTGACCAAAGACAAACGGAAACAAGCCGTCGCCTGGAACTTTATTAAGTGGTTTTTCAGTGATATTCGGCATGATGTCAAGTGGTTGGAGATGACCAATATGCTGCCTTCCAGAGAAGATGTTCTGGAGCGGAAGGAGTTTGCCGAATATCTGAGCGGTAACCCCGAATTAGCCGAGTATGCCAAGCTGCTGCCTTACGCCGTTCCACCGGCTTTGAACAGTAAAACCATTGAACTGCAGACCAAATTGAATGAGGTGCTCTGGGAACCGGTGATTTACGGTAAAAAAACACCGGCGAAAGCTTTAAGTGATGCGGAGAAAGAGTTGAACAAGATTATCAAACAATAACAAACCTCAATTCCTTGGTGCGGGGGGGCTTTCCCCCAGCACCAAGGAATTGGTTAACTTCCTGGTTGCAAGATGTCTGGTTTTGTTGCTTGTGGAGCGGAGTGTCTTTTTGGGGGTAAGACAGATGGAAAGTAATCTGGCAGAGCGCCGAAACGTCAGCGCAAAAAATCTCATCGGCTACCTCTTTTGCTCGCCCTATCTCATCTTTACGTTGGTACTGTGGTTGTACCCCTTTTTATGGGGGATTGTGATCTCGTTTAAAAAGTGGAACTTAATCTCACCCCGACAGAGCTGGGTCTGGTTGAAAAACTATCTGGATGTCCTCAAGGACCCAATGCTTTGGGTGATGGTCAGAAACTCCATTTATTTCATGGTTGTTTTTACGACGCTGACGACCATAACTTCCTTGGGTCTCGCTTTATTGATCAAACAGGTCCCGAAAAAATACACGGGCTTTTTCGTCACCGGATTTCTCCTGTCTTATGTGTCTTCAGGCGTTGCTTATTCGATGGTCTTTAACCTTTTGTTTGCCGGTGACGGCTTAGTGAACAACTTACTAAAGACCATTGGCCTCAAGGTCGGTTGGTTTACCAATCCCAAAATCGCGATGGCTTCGATTGCGATGATTGTCTGCTGGAAGTTTACCGGTTATTATGGGCTGTTTTTCCTTGCCGGTTTAAATAACATCGACCCGACGCTTTATGAGGCGGCGGTCATTGATGGGGCCAATGCGTGGCAGCGATTTAAAAAAATTACCGTTCCCCTTTTAAATCCCACCTTTATTATGATTATTGTTTTTGCCACGATTACGTCTTTTAACCTCTTTACTGAACCCTACATGATCACCAATGGTGGCCCCATGAATGCGACGCGCACAATGATGCTGGAAATTTACCACCGGGTCTTTGCCTTACTCCAGGCCGGGTATGGCTCGGCTTTGGCAATCGTTTCTGCCATAATCACCTTCGGTTTTGTCTGGACTTTCCGAAAGCTGTTCGAAAGGGATGATCTCTATGATGTATAGATTGAAGAAATATAAAATGCCCTTGGTTTATCTGGTACTTATTGCCGGTCTTTTCCTGTCGATCTTCCCTTATTTCTGGATGGTGCTTTCTTCGTTTAAGGTGAGCGGCGAAATCTATACCCGCCTTTGGCCTACAAAGTTAACCTTAAGTAACTATGCTTTTATTCTCAAAGGGGGTACCGGTCAGGAACGCAATTTTGCGGGTAGTATTGTCAATAGTCTGATTATCTCACTTATCCCCACCATGAGTGTGGTCTTTTTCGGAATGCTTACTGCGTATGCTTTGCGGCGGATAAAAATTTGGGGTTACCAATTTTACGAAAACCTCATTGTTTATCAGATGCTCTTTCCTGGGGTCCTCTTTCTGATTCCCCTGTTCTTGATGATGCGCGATTGGGGTATGATTAATAAATTTTCCGGGATGATCATGCGCTACCTGATTGATCCATGGGCGATCTTTATCTATGTCCAGTTTTTTAAGACGATTCCCGAGTCCTTATTGGAAGCGGCCAGGATTGACGGGGCTTCGGAATTTAAGATTATCACCCGGATTATGCTGCCGTTATCAAAGACGACGACGGCGATTGTTGTTCTTTTCACTTTTATGGCCCGCTGGAGCGAATTTCTGTGGCCTTTAATTGTGAACAAAGATTATGGCAAGATGCCCCTCAGTGTGCTGCTTGCCCTCTTTACCAAAGGGGAATACCAGACCTATCCAGGAGTCCAGATGGCCGGGGCGACGCTTTTGACTTTGCCAATCGTCATTCTCTTTCTTGCCTTCCGGAAGTATTTTGAAGAAGGAATCAGCTTTACCGGTTTAAAAGGATAAGTAATGGTAAGAAAAACGCAGAAAACAGAGGAAAGTAAATTCAAGGGGGTGTCGGTTTGGAAAGGAAGTTGTCCAGGAGATTATTGGGGCTGGCTTTATTGGTGGTTGTCCTTTTCTTAACCGGTTGCGCGGGGGTGAAAAAGGAGGAGACGTACACCTTTGCGACCTGGGCCGCCGGGGAAGAACTCAAGGAATTCAACGCGATTATCGACAAAGTAAACCGGGAAGCTGGCGGCCGGTACCGGGTGGAAGTGTTAAGTATTCCTTCGGACTATTACGTGAAACTGGCCACCTATATTGCGGCCAAGAAGACCCCGGATTTCTTCTGGTTAACCCAGGAATTAATCGCTAAATATGCGGAGTTGGGTGCGATTGCCGATCTTACGGAAATGTTTGCGGCCAGTCAAGTGCTGACCCCCGACCAGTATTATCCGGGTGTGCTGCGTTCTGCTACTTATAAAGGGCGGTATTGGGGTTTGCCCTGGATCGCCAATCCACTGATTGTTTATTACAACAAAGACCTTTTTGATGCGGCCGGGGTACCTTATCCGCCGGCGACCGGTGGGTGGACCTGGGACGAATTTATCGAAACGGCCAAGGCGCTGACCAGAACGGTTCAGGATCAAAACGGTAACACATACCAACAGTATGGTTATATCGTCGACGGCTGGCCGAACATTGAGACCTTTATCTGGGCCGGCGGGGGCGATATCATTGCGGAGAACGGGGTGGATGTTCTCCTTGATTCGAGGGAAAGCCTTCAAGGGCTGGGGATTCTCCAGAAGATACTGAAAGCGGGGATCTCTCCTCCTTACCGGGAAGTGGGCAGCCTGGGTTCGAACAATGTTTGGTTTGAAAAACAAAGGGTCGCGATGTTCATGGGCGGAATCCAGGATAATTTTGAAGTCAAGATCGCCAGAATGCCTGAGCATGAACGCTTCCGGATCGGGTACGCGCCGATGCCGGTGGGTTTGGACGGGAAAGCCCATGCTTTTAACTGGACAGCATCAACGGTACTCAGCAGTAAACAGGCAAAGAACAAACAAGCCTATGAGGTGATGGAAAAGATTACCCTGGAGTTTTTCAAATGGAAGATTGCCCCGCCCATCAAGGGAGAAGTGGAACGGGTTGTTGAGATTGCGCCCACGAAAGCGGAGGCCCTGGAGACCATTAAGATCGCTCTTGGCCAGGCCCGCTCCGCCAATTATGTGCCGGAATGGAACGAGATCAATCATCACCTGTGGTTAAAGCTTTATAACGCGATGCTGAACGACCCCGATTTTGATTACGAAAGTCAAGCGCAAGCCATCGCCACGGAAGCAAGAAGACTTATTGCCAACAGGAAATAACCGGAGGTTACCATGAAAAAAAGTAAAATTGGTTTTCTGTTTATTCTCCCTTGGGTGTTTGGGTTACTGATCTTCACGGTCTTCCCGATCCTTGCCGCCTTGTATATCGCGATGACCGATTGGTCCATCATCGGACAGGCGTCGTTTGTTGGTTTCCAAAATTTCCGGGCGATCTTTGCCGATCCCACCTTTTATAAGGCCTTACAAGTTACCGGCCGGTACGCCCTCTTGGCGGTACCTTTAACGATCATCACTGCTTTACTGGTCGCATTGAGTGTAAACAATGATTACAAGGGGATCGGGGTTTTCCGGACCATCTTTTACATGCCCTCAATTGTTTCCGGTGTGGCGGTGGCCATTGTCTTTAAGTGGATTTTGGACCCTACCTACGGGGTGCTTAATTCCTTTCTCCGGATCCTGGGGATAACCGGCCCCGACTGGCTTTATGATCCGGCTTGGGTTTTGCCTTCCTATCTGATTTTGGCCGTCTGGGGTGCCAGTGGCGGTCTTTACGTCTATTTGGCGGCGTTAAAGGATATACCGCCGGAATTATACGAAGTGGCCACTATCGACGGGGCCAACTGGGTACAAAAGATCCGCTACATAACATTACCGCTTTTGACGCCGATTCTCTTTTATAACTTGGTCATGGGGCTGATCAGTGCTTTCCGGAAGTTCACCGACGCATATATTCTGGGGGGGGCCGGCGAAGAAGGGGTTTTTTACATGGTCTACCTCTATCAGCAGGCATTCTCCTTTTACAAGATGGGTTACGCCACGGCCCTGGCGTGGATCTTGTTTGTGATCATCCTGAGCTTGACGTTGGTGGTCAACTATACCAAGAAATATTGGGTTTATGCGGAGAGGGAGTGAAGTTGGGTTGATCGGATATGAAAAGAAAGATGAAAAAAAAGAATATGATGTCCGCAAGATCCTCCTTTATCTGTTTTATCTCGTGGCATCAGTCCTGATGTTGCTGCCATTCTTCTGGATGATCAGTACAGCCTTTAAACCGGAGAGCGAGATCTTTACCCTCCCGATCCGATGGCTTCCTTCTTCTTTCTCCGTGCAGAACTTCAAAAGGGCCTTTCAGATCATACCCATCTTTAATTACATGTTAAACACCGTCTATATTGCCGTTCTGAAGATTGGGGGCGAGGTCTTTGTTTCGGCCCTGGTCGCCTACGGCTTTGCCCGGTTCGATTTTAGAGGGAAAAATCTTTGCTTCCTGATTTTACTGGCCACCATGATGCTGCCCTATGAAGTGACGATGATCCCCACGTTTATTATGTGGACCTATTTGGGCTTTTCCGACAGTTATGTGCCGCTGATTCTTCCCGCTTATTTTGGCGCGGCCTCGTTCATCTTCTTCCTGCGCATGTATTTTTCCACCTTTCCGGTGGAAATGGAGGAATCAATGGTAATGGATGGGGCCAGTTATTTTCAGATCTTTTATAAATTGATTCTTCCTTTAACCAAACCGGCGTTGCTTACCGTTGGCTTGTGGGCCTTTCTCGGTACGTGGAATGATCTCCTCGGACAGTTGATCTACATTAACGATCCGGCCAAGTACACCATTCAGCTGGGGTTGGCATCATTCAGCAATATGACGGGCGAAACACTGTGGGGGCCACTGATGGCGGCATCCTTTGTGGCTTTACTTCCCGTTATTTTCCTTCTCTTGTTTGCCCAAAAGTACTTTGTTGAAGGAATTAAAATGACGGGAATTAAAGGATAAAAAAATGAAATGGAGGGAGTAAAATGCGGAAAAAGGGATTATTGGTCGTACTTTGCGGGGTGCTGCTCCTGGCCGCCGGATGTGGGAGCAAGCAGGATGATATTTATTTCTGGGTGAAGGATTACAACGACATTGCCCAATGGCAACCTATGGTCACCCCTGGCGGCGGCGAAGGCAGTGTCGAGAAGGGGGACCAGGTGGCGATCATTAAAGCGGCGCCGGACGGGTGGGGCGGGGTGCAATCCGAAAAGGTGACTTTGGATCTGAGCAAACGCCCGATGCTCCTGGTTCAGGTCCGCGAGAATCAGGATGGGTTCAAATGGGGGGCCAAATTTGTACCGTCCAATCTCCAAATGGAGGACCATGCTTGGGGCTTTTATTTAATCGAGGATAATAACTTTAAATGGAATAACTACGCCGGTGTGGATCTGAGGGAAAAATTGGGGCAGATCTTCATTGACATGTATGGGGAAAAGGTCGAAGGCGTTTTCTGGTTGTATGCGGCAGGGAGTCCGGAAGCGACCGTAGAAGTTACCTCCGTAAAAATGTTTAACCAGAAAAGGTAAACGAGTAGGATCATGAAAAAGCGAACATTCCTTGGCATAGTGGTGGCCATTATCCTGATAATGGCCACCTCCTGTCTGGTTAAAATCAGGCGGAAGGACGGCGTTAATGTGTTTTACAAGCGGATTGCGCGCATCACCAGTTACGCCCAGACGACGCCCGGGGATTACAAATATGTGGATTATGCCGCCCTGGCCCGGGCATATGATGCACTTGTCTTCGGAACGGCAGCACCTGGTAAAAGTTCCCTGCTGTTCTGGACCGATCAGACCCACCAGACCTTTGGTATTCCGGCCTACGTCGGCGACCGGCGTACCGGGCAAGACGGTGCCCAGGAAGCAGTGACCACCGCGGCGGCTGTGTACAGCGCCACGCTGGTGGGGATCGACAAGGCGGACCAGAACGGTACCAATTACGTCCGGATGCTCAACGCCTATTTTAATCCGGCGGAAGGTGTCTTTCTGAATAATCCGGGGGGGAGTTCAGCAGATGCCTCCATGTGGTATATGCTCTACCCGGCAATCTTGTTTGCCCAGGTCGCGCTGCAATATCCGGAGGAGACCCTCCTCCGGCAGAATGTGCTTACAACGATTGAAAGCTGGTACAAGGCCTATGAAGTAATGTATAACAACGGCGAACCCGATTTTAACTATACCGGTTTTAATTTCTTAACCAACCAACCCTACAAGAACGGCATCTGGACCGAGCCCGATGCGGCGGTTGGCATTGCGGTTTTGCTGTATTTTGGTTATGAATTGACCGGTGCGGAGAAATATCTTGACGCCACCATCAACCTGCTGGATTACATCGACCAGTTCTTCGGCAGTCCCCTCTATGAGGTGTTGATGTATTATGCACCAGCGCTTATGGCCAAGGTCAATGCGTTTCACGGGACCGCCTATGATCTGGATAAAGCCATCAGCAGGGTGTTTGACGGAAACTCGATTCCCCGCGGGGGCTGGGGTTCGTTGGTGGGGAAATGGGGCGATTACGAGGTTAATGGCCTCTTCGGAAGTATTACCGACGGTGGCGGCTATGCTTTTACCATGAATACTTTTGCGGCCGCCGGGGCCTTAGCGCCCCTGGTGCGCTATGATCCGCGTTATGCTCGGGACATTGGCCAGTGGCTGCTGCACGCCAGCAGTAACGCCCGGTATTTTTACGCCCCGGAAACGAAGCGGGAAAACCAGTCCATGTCACGCTTGGCGGGGCACAGCGAAGAACTGGACGCGATTGCGAAAGTTGTTCCCTATGAAGGAATCCGGAAACAAAGCGGTGGGAAAGAACCGTGGTTTGGCGGGGACCCGACCGTTTACGGTTGGGCGACCACGGATCTCTCCCTCTACAGCGGTGCCCATGCGGGAATCTTTGGTGCGCTTTTGGCGCCGACCAACCGGGAAGGGATTTTAAAAGTGGATCTTTTGGCCACCGAGTTGACGGTGGAGAAGGCCTATCCCACTTATTTGCTTTATAACCCGCATGCGACGGCGCAAGAAGTAATTTATCAGGTGCAAGGAACGGAGCCCGTTGATTTGTACGACACGGTAACCAATAAAGTCGTGCAGCGGGCGGTGCTGAACGAAACAAAAATCGTGATCCCGGCCGATGCGGCGATGGTAATTGTGGAGATACCTGCCAACACCGAAATTGTCCGGCGGGGGTTAAATAATTACGCCGGCGATGTTTACCTCTCCTCCAACCGGAGCACCGTTTCCTTTAAGGGTTTAAAGAACTTTACCACCGTGAAAGGCCGCTTTACCGTTGAGTTGGTTCTAGCCAGCAATTTTGGGGATGAGCTTGCCGAAGCCCATTTGGTCATTGACGATCAGGTCTTGCCGCTTGAAGGCAACAAGGTACGCGTTAACACCCGTGCTTTTCCACGGGGGGCCAAGAAAGTGACAGCGAAAGTGAAGACCACCCACGGCCTGTCCGATGAAGTCAGTATGCGATTGCATTTTGAATAACATCGCGAACAAAAAATTCCTGAGCAGAGGGGAGAGACGAATTTGGTCAGAATCAATCCAGAGATCTTCCGGGCTTATGATCTTCGTGGTCTGGCGGAAGAGGATTTATCGCCGGAAGTGGTGTTTTTATTCGGACGAGCGGCCGGCCGTTACTTCTTAGACCATAACGAGCGGCAGGTCCTGGTGGGACGGGATAATCGTCTTAGTTCCAAGCGGATCCGGGATCAGTTGGTCTCCGGACTGACGGCGGCCGGATGCCGGGTGGTGGATCTGGGCGAAGTGATCTCGCCCATCCTCTATTACGCGCGCGAGTGTTTAAAGATCAATCCGGCGATTATGATCACCGCCAGCCACAACCCGCCGGAGTTTAACGGTTTTAAAGTCGCCTTTGGGTCGGCCACCATCTACGGGGAAGAAATCCAAAGGTTGTACCGGCTGATGGAGGAGCTTAAGGGGGAGGTCCCAGCGGAGATTCCCCCACCCCGGGCGGGCCAAGTGGAAGAGCGGGAACTGGGCGCCGTTTATTTACAGATGTTGACGGAGAAGATCCAACTGGGGCCGCGCAAATTAAAAGTGGTTGTCGATTGCGGCAACGGGACCGCTTCCTTATTTGCCGAGGAGTACTTCACCCGGTTGGGGTGTGAGGTAATCCCCTTGTTTTGCACGTCGGACGGGCGTTTCCCCCACCACCAGCCGGATCCGGTCCAAGCGGCGAACCTGGCTGCCTTGCGGGAGACTGTCCTCCGGGAAGGGGCTGATCTAGGGATCGGCTTTGACGGGGATGGCGACCGGCTGGGGGTGGTGGATGACCAGGGCGCGATCATCTGGGGTGACCGGTTGATGATTCTGTATTGGCGGGAGATTCTCCCCAAATATCCCGGCACTACCTGCATTGTGGAGGTCAAGTGTTCACTGGCGTTGGTGGAAGAAATCGAACGGTTGGGTGGGAAGCCAATCTTTTATAAGACCGGCCACTCCTTAATCAAAGCCAAGATGCGGGAGGTGGACGCGGTCTTTACCGGGGAAATGTCCGGGCACATGTTCTTTGCCGATGAGTACTACGGCTTTGATGACGCCTTTTATGCCGCCGGGCGGCTGCTGCGCCTCCTCTCCCATGGGGACCAAACCCTCAACCAACTGCTGGCTGATGTTCCCAAGTATTACGCCACCGCTGAAACCCGCGTGGGGTGTCCCGACCACGCCAAATTTACGGTGGTAGAGCAGATCCGGCAGTCCTTCCGCAAAAGCCACGAAGTCATCGATATTGACGGGGTCCGGGTGCTTTTCCCCGATGGTTGGGGACTGGTTCGTGCGTCCAATACCCAACCGGTGATTGTGGCGCGGTGTGAGGCGAAAACCGCCGACGCCTTGCAGCGGATTACAAAAGTAATTAAAGACACCCTTTGCGCCTTTCCCGAAGTGGAGGATTTTGCCTGGGAGTTCTAAACGCGGCGGAAGGCCGCTTTTTTTTTTATGTGCTTGGTCCGATGACAAGGGCTTTGCGGGCTGGCTTTAACCGCCAAGCAAAGAAAAAAAAAGGATCATGGGAAAATATACCGAAATATCCATAAAAGACAAGCGCTTTATAGTTTAATCCCTTAACCGTGAAAGTACGAGCGGAGAGGAATACCGAAGAGCGTGTCCGCGTGCACCGCATGTAGCACTGACAAGGGGTATGATGTTTTGAAGAAACGTATATTTATATTCCTTGGGATCTTGCTGCTCAGCTCAACATTGGCCGGGTGCCGTCAAGAACTGTCGATAAGAGAATGGAGTAACCGGTACGGATTTGCCGAAGATGAAGTGTTCCCGCTGGAAATCGGGGAGAAATACGGCTTTCCATATGTTGATGCTGAAATAAATGGCCAGCAAATTAAGATGATGTTCGATACAGCTAATATGGTGGGGATTTCCATTTCGGCGGAGCTTGCTGAACAGTTGGGATTAGACCAAACTGGTGAAATGCGGTGTTTCGATTCGGGGGGGCGTTGTATCGGCCGGTTTGCCGTTTTTGAAGAGGCGAAAGTCAAAGTTTTTGGCCGGGAGAATACGGCAACGATTTATGAATCTACGGCCGATGACATCGATGGCTTTCTTCCGCCTTCCTTATTGTTGAATTACCGGGTGACAATTGATTATCGCAACAAATTGATGGGGATTGCGAAGACCGGTTTTCCGGAGCAGGGGATAAGAAAGGAGGTCTTCCCGTTAATCGTCAATCCCTTAAACCCCGGCATGCCTGTCATTGCGGGTTTCGTCAATGGGGAGAAGGTGCTGATCCTGTTGGATACTGGCAGCAGTAGAACGTGTGTGGATGAAAGATTGGTCAACAAATTAAATTTACCGGCCAATGAACGGGGTTATGAGATCAAAGAAGTGCGGCTTGGTGCTTTTCGCTTCCGGATTAAAAATGCCAAAAAGGTCAGTTTGGCTGGGATTAGCGAAAGGTATCCGGGTCCGATCATGCTTATTCTTGGTTCCGACACCATTGCCAAGGTTGTCTTTACGGTTGACTATCCCAACCAAAAGGTGATTATTAGTGAGTAAAAGATAAAGCGGTTGCTCCCGAAATCATGCGCAAAGAGGAGAAAGCTTATACCGTAATCGGAGAGTCTTTTGCAAAACAAGGAAAAAGAGGTTAGTTCCATGAACCCCCAAATAATATTAGAAGAGATTGTCGCGCAATACGTGAATCTTTTAAGAGAGAATTTGGTAGGGATTTATTTACATGGCTCTTTGGCCATGGGTTGTTTCACAGAAAAGAGTGACCTCGATTTACTGGTTTTGGTTAAAAATCCACTTGAATTTCGCGTGAAAAGGTCGCTTATTGAAAGACTATTGATCTTGCAGGATTTACCGGATAAGGGGATTGAAATGAGTGTGGTTCTGGGACGATATGCGCGCGAATTTCAATATCCCACCCCCTTTGAGGTACATTATTCGGAATCATTTAAGGAACAGTATATGAAAGATGACAATTATATCTGTGGAGATGGTGTTGACAGGGATTTAGCAGCCCACATGACCGTGGTTTACCATAGGGGAATCTGCTTGTATGGGAAAAAGATAAAGGAAGCATTTGCGGAGGTTCCGAGGAAGTACTATATTGATTCGCTTTTATATGATATTGCCGATGTGTACACCGGGATAATAAATGACCCCGTATACTATACACTTAACCTTTGCCGAATCTTGTATTACTTGCAAGAAAACATTATTGCGTCGAAAAAAGAAGGTGGTGATTGGGGGCTCAAAACTTTACCGGGGAAATATTCCGGTATCATCCAAAATTCAGTTGGTCTTTATTGCCGTCAATTAGAGAAGGCTACGTGGGATCCGGAAGCGTTAATTGATTTTGCCGGGTACATGCTTCGGAAGATATTTTCTATAGTAAGAGCCGGAGATTCGGCGGATACATTTCATTAGGATATTGTGGCCCGTACGGCGGAAAGCGGTGGTTACCGTGACCGCTCAACTGAAGAAGGGAAAGAGGGGGAACGATGGAGAGAAACGAAATATTAAAGAGAATTAAAGCAGTTGGTCTTGAACAATTTTTTGCGGAAGAAAAGAACTTGCCCCATTATGCCAGTTAACTTTGGACTGTCGGTTTGGATAAATTTGGTTTTGGAGGGATCAGGAAGATGGAAACAAATAACCAGAAAGCATGCCATTTTATAAGGGAGTGCTTCCACGCCCGGCCGGTTCTGGTCTTTTCCGTGCTTGCTTTTTTGCTCTCCTGGCTTTGCTGGGGGGTGGTTTTTCTTGCGAACGGGCTTGAGGCACCGGTGTGGCCGGTTGTCACCGGGCTCTTCACTATACTGGTGGGTTTTGGTCCGTTTTTAGCGGCGACCATTGTTGTAAAAGGGAACGGCGGCAGTGTACGCCAGTGGCTTCGTCAGATTTTTAGGTGGAAAGTGAAGTGGTACTGGTACTTGGCTGCTTTTGTTGTTCCTGTCTTGCTCATCGAGGCCAGCGGGGCGTTGTATTCATTTCTCGGCGGCGAGGTGGCGGAAGCGGGGTTTGATCTAAATTTACTGGTTATGCTGATTCCCTTGTTCTTATGGAACACCCTGCTCGGTGGCGGTCAGGAAGAATTGGGCTGGCGGGGTTTTGCCCTGCCGAAGCTGCAGGAGAAATACCCGGCGCTGACCGCCAGTTTGGTTTTGGGTTTTATTCATGCGCTCTGGCACCTGCCAATGTTTTTTCTGCTTGGAACCTATCAGGCTAATACTTCCCTTCTTCACTATACTTTGAGTGTGATCGGGATTGCCGTGGTGTGCACGTGGATATATAACAATACGGGAAGTATTGTGCCGGTTATGATCTACCACGGGATGACCAACACGATACCGCTCTTTTCGCTCTTACCTTCTTTTGATCCGGCAACAATGGTGATTCCGGAAATGCCGACCTTGCTTACCACCGTATATGTTCTTGTCTCTTTGGTTGTGGCGGTCGTTATTAGTTTGTTGTTTGGGACTAAACGGTTGACCAGAAAAGCGGAGTTCCCGACCATTTCATTTTAAAGAGGAAAGCTTCCTGTCGAGCATCGCATTGCTTTTGCGCGCACGAAACGGTTTCCCTCAAAGGAAAGAAACGAAGATTTCCCTTTCAAAAAAAGCAAGAAGCCTCCCGGCACCGTTGGGAGGCTTCTTGCTACGCGAGGAAAGTTATTAATTAACCTGGCTTTAGATGGTAAATTTTGAGATGGCATTGACCAACTTGTCCGCCAATGTGTGTAATTCGTTGGCCATTTCTTTAACGTGTTCAGCAATGGCGGCTTGTTCCTGTACGGAAGCGGCAACTTGTTCAGAGGAGGCAGCCGCTTCTTCGGAGATGGCACTGATGTTGAGGACCGCTTGGGTGGTTTCGTCTTTTACTTCGTTAATTTTCCGGACGTGGGTATTTACGTCCGCGATGCGCGCCACGATTAAATCCATTCCCTTGATGATCTCATCAAAGGTTGCTTGGGTCTGGGAGACGACGTTGAGCTGTTCAATTACAATACCATGGGCTCTGGCCACATTGGTGGAGGAGTTCAAAGCTTTGTCCTCAATTCCCTTCAAAAGATCTTTGATGGCTTTGGCTGCGGTATCGGTCCGGTTGGCCAGTTTGGTAATTTCATCGGCAACGACGGCAAAGCCGGAACCTAACTCGTGGGCTCTGGCCGCTTCAATGGCGGCATTCAAGGCCAGGAGGTTTGTTTGCTCCGCAATATTGGCGATTAAATCGGTGACCTCTCTAATCTCCTCGGAACGCTTGTTTAGCTCGGAGATATCATTGTTAATTGTTGCCGTAATCTGGTTCGTTTCATTCGCCTTTCGGATCAGATCCTCCATGATCGATTTGGAGCGCATACTAAGATCTCGCGTATGATTGGAGATGAGCTCGACGTCTTTGAACTTGATGGCCGCCACATCGATCTCTTCGGCCAACACAGTCATTTGCCGGGCGGTTTTTTCGGCTTCGTTGGTTTGTTCGATTGTCCCTTTGGTAATCTCTTCCGTGGCCGCGGCCACCGCTTCGGCGGATTGTGCCGACTGAAACGAGCTGGTCTCCAGTGCCTTGCAATGTTCCGAGACCGAATCCACCGCTTGTTGTGTATCTTTGATTAACTGTCCGATTTCGGTCGTCATCAGATTGAAGCTGTTCCCAAGATCCCGCAGTTCATCTTGGGTGGTAATCTCCACTTTTACCGAAAGATCGCCGTTTTTGGCCTTTTCCATTGCGGCTTTAATACTTTCCAGGGGGAGGGAGATGCTTAGCGAGACGCCGTAGGAGAAGGTGATCGCGGCTACGGCAATGAGAATGATTATGAGCACATTTAGGAGCCCTTGTATATAAATCTCACGGAAAAGATAATTGCTCCGGGCCAGTCCCATGACATACCAGCCTTTGGTGCTTAAGAGATTATAGGTTACAAGGGTGTTCTTTTTATCTAATTTATCAGTGAAATACCCGGTTTTATAGTCGCTGACGGCCAGAATTTTATTAATCTGGTCAGAGGCCAACAAGTCGGTGATGTTGGTACCTACCTGTTCAGGATAAGGCGAAGCAAGAATTTCGCCGTTCTGTTTTACGATTACGGAATAAGGACGGTTTTCAGCCAGATTGGAGTCATTGATCAGCTTGCTAATGTTGGGACCGTTATATACCACAATAAAAGCAGCAAGGGGCTGGCTACTAGAGAGGCTTCTAATGATGTTGACCATTGTCAGGTTAGTATCAACCACACCCCAGCAGAATTGCCCCGGGACGGCCAGCGCTTCTTGGAACAACGGAGATTCTTTTACTTTCGCAAGGGTGCTTTCCGAGGCGCCAAGTCCCACACTGACATGGGTATCATTGTCGAGGTGACTGAGAAGGATGTAATTAACAGTGTTGTCATATAAAAGTACGTCATAGAAGAGTTCTTGGATGTAAAGTTTGGCCGAAGATGAATCAAAGTAGAGAAAATCTCGGATGCGGTTTTGAAGGGCCGGATCAAGAAGCATCATGATTCCAAGGTCTACATATTTTTGCAGGTGTAAATCTAAAGTGGTGCCAGCTTGAACCAGGTTTTGTAAAGAATACTCGGTAATTTTTCTGTTAATTGTGTGCCGAGAGGTAAAGAAAGAGATTGTCCCCACCAAAACAGTGGTGAGAATTGACAGGATTAAAAAGTAAACGATTAAACGTCTCCGGATTGAAAACCGGCACATATAATTGACAAAACGACGGAATATTTTCAGATAGAATGCGGCAAAAGTTGTTTCCTTGTGTTTGAACGTGAATGCGTGGCTACGGTCGGCATTGTTGTTTTTTATAGACAATACCTTCAAAACGATCACCTTTTTCTGTCAAACTTGTCAAAAGCCCTTTCTATCCAATATTATCGGTCGAACGCAATAAATCTTAATGCTTGTTTGGGAATTAAAACCAAACCGGGAGTGTAGATTAAGGGAAGGTGGTTCGTTTACGTCAGAGGGAAACGCTAAAAATAAAAAAAGGAATATGATATAGCATCAGTCTGTCTTATCCAGCGATTAGAGAGGGGTACCCAATCGATGTCCGGGTTGGCTTTGGTGGAATTGCGGTAAAGGATCAAAAGAGCGTGTTCTTTAAAAATACTATTGTTTCGGTGAGCACTTGTTCTTCCCAAGGGTGACGGTTGAAAGTATGATCGGCTTCCGGAATGTAAACTAAGCGGGCTCGTCCGCCGAGGGCGGCCTGGTATTGCTCGGCTATTGCCGGCGGTATAACATCATCTCCGGTTCCGTGAAGGATTAGGGCCGGCCCCGGGTAGGCTTTTAAAGCTTCGTAGGTGTCCCAGTTGGCGAGTTCAGTGTAGAAATTTTCGTTCAGCCATAAACCGCCAATGTCGATCTGGCCATGCTCGTTACAGAGAAATTGCCCGTTTTTTTCTTTCCCCCAGTGTCTGCTGGTCATTGTTGGGATGTCGGCGGCGGCCCAAAGGACCAATGCTTTTACGGTTGAAGGGTTTTTTCCGGCAATAATGGAAGCAACCGCGCCCCCCATGCTTAAGCCCAATAAGCCAATACGTTCCGCATCGGTGGTCGGCAAATAACTGACGAATTTTAAGATTTCCTGCGCTTCGAAGACCTCGCTGCCGAAGGTCATCTCTTCAAAATCACCGTCGCTTTCACCGGAACCGGAAAAATCAAAGCGCACCACCGCCATCCCGTTGGCCGTTAACCGTCGGGACAGTTTAAGAAAGATGCGGTGGGGTTCCAGTTTGTCACCGGTAAAACCGTGAAAAAGAATGACGGTTGGGTAGATGCCCTCACCATCTGGGCAGTGGTACATCCCCCGTAAGGTTTTCCCTTTAACCACCAATTCGATGGGTTTTTGCATCTTGGCTCATCGCTCCTTCTTCTCTGAACTGGCGCTTCGTGGTTGTCATTACCAATTTCATGTCAATTCTATTATATAACATTTACATAATGATGGGGAAGAATCTTTCCGGGGCGGATCAAACAGCAGCGGTATTGACTGACCGGCTATCGTCTTTGAGAAAAGTACGCCAAGACCTGGTCGGTTGCTTTCGTATTGAACACATCGTCCTTTTCCAACCAGCCCTTTCGGGCCACCGGGATACTGAGACGGGCAAGCTCCAGTTCCTCAACGCTGTGGGCGTCAGGATTGATTGCAATGGAAACTCCGAGTTCTTTTGCCCGACGGCACCAGTGCCAGTCTAAGTCCATCCGGAAGGGGTTGGCGTTAAATTCAACGATTATTCCCTTGGCGGCTGCTTTTTGGAGGATTGGTTCCAGGTTTACCGGGTAGGCCGGACGGAATAACAAAATTCGCCCCGACGGGTGACCAAGCATGGTTAAGTAGGGGTTGTCCATCGCTTTTAAGATCCGTTCTGTCATTTCGGCTTCGCCCATCTGGAAATGGCTATGGATGGACCCGATGACAAAATCGAATTGGGCCAAAGTCTCCGGGTCATAGTCCAATTCCCCGGAGGGTAAAATATCGGCTTCGATCCCTTTAAAGATTCTAAAGTGGGGGTACTCCCGGTTGAGCTGCTCGATCTCCTCCCACTGTCGGCGGAGGGCTTCATTGGTAAGACCATGGGCATAGTAAGCACTTTGGCTATGATCGGCGATGCCAAGATAATGGTAACCCCGGCTGACCGCGGCTTCCACTAACTCGCGCAACGTATTTAGACCATCACTGTTCTTGGTGTGCACATGAAACAAGCCTTGGATGTCTTCGGGAGTGACCAGTTTCGGCAGGCATCCGGCTGCAGCTGCTTCCAGTTCGCCGCAGTTTTCCCGGAGTTCGGCTGGGATGTAGGCCAGACCGAGTTTTTGGTAAAGTTCGGCTTCGTTTTGACAGACGACGGGGGTTGTCCCTTGCCAGAGGCCGTCGGGGCGGAGTTGGTAACCAAGCTGCGCCGCCCGTTCGCTTAAGGCCTGTTTATGCCCTTCGTTACCAGTATGGGCCCATAAAGCATAGGGGAATTTTTCCGGTGGTACGATGCTTAAGCGTACTTTAAAATCGTTTTGGAAAATAATGATACTTTCTTCCGCTGTTTGTTGGATTACTACTTTACCGTCCAACTCTAGTTTTCGCTCGAACTCCGGACTGGTAAAGAAAGCGGTTGCCGCTGCCGGGTCAGTGGAGGCGGCCAGTAAGTCAATGCGGCTGTTCAGTGGTAGACAGCGGCGTAAACTGCCAACGATCTCCACTTGGTTGACCGCCGGATGGGCAGCCAATGCGGTCCGGAATTTTCCGGCCCATTCCATCCCCTGCCTCCAGAGAAAACGGCCATGCTGTTCCCGGATATATTCAAGGCCGGCGGCGATTTTTGCCTGTGTTTTAGGGCCAAACCCGGGGACAGTAAGTAACTGGTTTTCACGGCAGGCCTCTTCCAGCCGATCCAGGCTGGTGATTTGCAGGGTCGAAGCCAGGACGGCTATTTTTTTGGGACCGAGACCGGGTACGCGCAGCAGATCCAACAAGCCCGGAGGAGTAGTTTCTTTCAGCTTTTTATAATAGCTGATGGTCCCGGTTTCTTTCCATTCAAGGATCTTTTGGGTGATGGCTGGACCAAAACCGGGGATCTCTTTTAACCGGTCATTACGGATTATATCGTCCAGATCGGTCCCTAAATTTTCAATGGTCCGGGCGGCCTTGTAATAGGTCCTGGCTTTAAACGGATTTTCTCCTCTGAGTTCCAGCAGGGTTCCAATTTGGTTAAAGAGATTGGCCAAATCATGGTTACTCATTATGCAAACTTCACCCCGTGTCTTGTGCTCTTTTCATAATTATACCGGTTTGCCGACCGGATCACCAGCCAAACCGGATTGATTGGCAAATAATGTGCGCGATGTGCGAAGGGAAGCAAGTGTTGAGAAGCTTATCTATGCAGAGCCGGATGGCGTTGAAACCAAATAGAAACAGGAGATTAACCTTATGCGGCGAAGAACATACATAAATCTAAAATTATGGAAATTTTAGATCATAATTTTTTGGGTAAAGGCAAGTACTTACGAACGGGTGAGACGACGCAACAAGGGGCGGGAAGTATTTCCGTAAGGAGCAGGGGGGTGCAACAAAAATGGCATCTGGTAATGAGAGGAAAAAGATTGATTCGGCGAAAGAATTGATTCTAAAGAACAGCGGTCTCTTTCGCTGTCCGGTTTGCGAACAGGAACTTGGCCTGAGCAGGTCAAACAGTCTTCATTGTTCTAGAGGACACAATTATGACCTGGCGAAACAAGGTTATGTCAATCTGCTTCTGAAACAAGAAAAAGGCGGTTATGATAAGCAGTTGTTTGCCGCCCGGAAAGTGATCGGCGACAGTGGTTTTTTCGACCCTATGCGGAAAGCCATTAGTAAGCTGATTTGGGAAGTGGGGAAGGGTGAAGAATGGGCGGCGGCCCGTATTTTGGATGCGGGTTGTGGTGAGGGGTCACATTTGGCTTGGATTTGGCAGGATTTGAAGGCCAAGAAGAAGGGGTTTACCGATATACTCGGGGTTGGGATTGACCTTTCGAAAGAAGGGATCCGGCTCGCGGCTAAAGAATACCAGGAACTCATCTGGTGCGTAGCTGACTTGACAAAGCTCCCGCTCCAGGACCGGCAATTCGATATTGTCCTTAATATTCTTTCGCCGGCCAATTACGGAGAATTTAAGCGCGTTTTAAAAGACCATGGTATACTAATTAAGATCCTGCCTGCTCCCAACTACCTGATTGAACTACGGGAGATTCTCTTTAAGGGAACCGATAAAGAGTTGTACGAAAATGACGGCGTAAAGAGACTTTTTGCCAACAGCTTTCAACTTATTAAAGATCAACAGATTCATTATCAGGTATTCCTCAAAGAGGAAAACCTGGAACACCTCATCAAGATGACCCCTTTGACTTGGAATGCGGATCAAGAGAAAATCGCGGCGATCATCCACAGCGGACTGAAAAGTATTACTGTCGCTTTTGATCTGTTATTGGGGAAAAAAATGGCGTAGCAACTACGAAAATACTGTTTAAGGAGCGACCACATTGCCGAAAAGGATTATTGTTCGGGAAGCCGTTCCGGAAGACTATTTGTCCCTCACTGAGTTAGCGTGGCAACTGGGGCATCAAGCAGAATCTGAGCGGCTTAAAACCCGTCTAGTGGACCTTTTGAACCGTGATGACCATAAGCTTTTCGTTGCTGAAACCGGCGGGAAAGTGGCCGGCTGGGTTCATGCTTTTCTATACCGCCCTTTGCATAAAGAGTGCGTGGTTGAGATCGCCGGCTTGGTGGTTGACGAAAAGTACCGGAAGATGGGGATTGGGAGAAGATTGCTGGCGGTCACCGAAGACTGGGCCAGAACCCAAGACTGTACCCGCTTGTCCTTGTGTTCGAATGTCAAGCGGGAGGAAGCGCACAAATTTTATCAAGCCCTCGGCTATCAGCGGACGAAGACCCAGTATACTTTCACAAAGGAGCTGACCAAGTAGGGTCGTGTGGCCGGAAGGAACCGGCTTTTCGGTTTTGTCTGTATTAGATAAAAATAGCCCCCGACGCCGGGGGCTGTTCATTTTAGCAGTTAAATGAACCCAACACAAGAAGGATAAGGATTAAAAAGATTAAAAACGGAAAGAAACTATTGCAGCCTCCACGGTATCCACTTGATGCACTCATCATGATTCTCCTTTCTATCGGCCGAGATTCACTCTGGTACCATTTTATGTTCTTCTTCAATATTTGTTTTCGGGCGGAGGGAATAAATTTAAACAAACCATGAAAAGGACCGGTACCCTTAAAAAGAAGGAGTGGGGAGGGAGAATACGGGTGAAAAAAGCGGGAAAACTAGTTTTCAAGTAAGGAGGTGGCGGTTTGGAGCATCGAAATTGGCTCAGTCCGGTTAATAATGATTTATGGGGTGATCGGTTCTTTAACCAATTATTCCCGCGCGGGTTTGGCGATTTTTTTCGTGGTACCGGCTTTGGGCCTTCGGTCGATCTTAAAGAAACCGATCAGGAGATCATCCTCCAAGCGGATCTTCCTGGCGTGAACCGGGAGGATCTGGAGGTTACGGTCGATCATCACCAGGTTATATTAAGGGGAGAAACGAAACGGGACGAAACGAAGGAAGAACGGGGATACCATTTAACCGAGCGCCGCTACGGCAGTTTCTACCGGGTCATTCAGTTGCCGGTAGAAGTTAAGGCCGAACAGGCAAGGGCGAAGTACCATAACGGCGTCTTGGAAGTGAGAATCCCCAAGGCCGAATCGGCGAAAAACCGGGGTTTTAAATTAAAAATTGAAGGAACAGACCATCCGGTGCAGTAAATTTTGTGTCCCGGTGGCAGAAGACCCGTGCGGGGTCTTTTTTTATGTCGGGTTTAAAGGAGAAAACCACCGAGGGATGGAATTAATAAAAAATGGCAATTGGAACAGGGGGTGGTGGCAACGCGTAAAGGGAAATACTCGTTGTTAACCTCGTTTTGCCTTGCCGCTTTGGTTATAGCCTCAACGGTTCGAGGAGAAAGTTATGGCTTGGTTGAAGAGGTTGGTCCCGGCCAGATCGACTGGGGTAAGGGGTTAATCCATGTGGTTGGTTACGGCGCTCCCCCTAAAGGGGCCTCCGGACCAAAAGCACGGTTGATGGCCCGCGGGGCGGCAAAAGAAGACGCCTACCGTAATGCGGCGGAAGTATTAAACGGTCTCCGGGTCAACAACGGGACCTACCTCCGAAATTATGTGGTGCAAAGCGACGAGATCCGCCTTGTGGTTGAAGGTTTTATCCAAGGGGCGCGGATCATCAAGAGCAATCAGTACGGGGGTGGGATGATTGAACTTACGATTGAATTACCCCTGGGGGGGGAAGCCGGGCTCACGACCTTGCTTAACCGTCCGGAAATAACGGGGCGGATTAGTTCTTCGCCGGCGATGGTTGCTGATTATGCAGCGACCGAGGTTACTACGGCTTATACCGGCGTGATCATTGATGCCCGCAATTTAGGGGTTAAACCCGCTCTTTACCCGCAAGTTTTTGACCATGAAGGGAATCTCCTCTATACTTTCACCATGGTTGACATAGCGCGGCCGGGCTTGACCACTATTGTGGCCTACATCCGTTCGGTTGATTTAGTCCGTAGCCTACCGCGGTTGGGCACCAAGCCACTGTTTTTGACGGCGGAGCGTCCGGCCCCTGCCGACGGTAGGGAGCAGACCGATCTGGTTCTGGGGGCGGAAGCGGCGCAGGCTTTTCGCCGGTTGAATCCGAGGGTCATCAAAAACGGAGCCGTGGCTTTTGTTATTGATTAAGGAAGCCAACCATGATTAAACTAGTGCTTACGAAAAATTCGTCGTTCCTTCTAATAATTTTTATTGAAAATTGAAATAATAATCCATAATATTATATAATATTAGACAAGAGTACGCAGGGGCGTAACCCTTTTTTGCCTTGTTGAATTTAAGAAAAGAGACCCTCCGGCTGAAGGGTCTTTCTTCCTGTTGTTGGGGTGACCATTACCGCTAACGCTCGTTAGTAGAGCTTGGTGATGGTGGTTCCCGGGTAATAGTGGGCCAGGATGTCCTGGGTTGAGAAACCGTCGGCAGCCATGCCCGCGGCGCCACTTTGGTCCAGGCCGACGCCGTGACCAAAACCGGCACCACTGAAGATAAAGAACGCCGGGAGTCCGTCGGGACCCAGTTTGGGTTCGACCGTAAACAGGTTACTCCGTAAGCCGCCCAAGCTGGACCGAATGGAATCACCGCTGATCCGGCATTGACCCGCAGTGCCCTGGACCAACACATGTTCGACCCGGCCGCAACTGGCCCGGCCGACGGTGATGATCCTGGTGATCTGACCGATTTGGGCTCTGTTTTGCAGACGACGCTCAATTTCTTCGCGGGGGACGATCACCCGCCAGCGGTAGGCGCTCCGGGCGCTATATTTCGGGTTGGACGAATAGGAAGGGATCCGGGTTGCGATCCAGTCCGCCAAGGTAGCCGGGGAGGGGAGCCCGTTGTGGGCTGGCACCAGCTTGTCCGGGATGGCCTGTAAATACGGGGGGTAAAAATTCCAAGTAGCCGGCGGCACGGCCGAATACCCGCCGGAGTTTGCGGAGTAGAAGGCCGAGATTGGTTTGCCGTTATAGGTTAAGATCTGCCCCCGCGTGGCGTCCACCGCCTTGCGTACAGCGGCGGTTTCACCGGTCACCCCGTTGTAGGCCTGGGAAGCAACCGAACCCAACAGGTCAAAACCGCGTTGCCTGTAACGGCCCAGGTTGGCGAAGGCGTAAGTCCGGGCGGCGATCGCTTGGGCCTGCAAGGCCGCGGCCGGCCAGGAGGAAGGCATCTCGGAAGGAACGACGGCGTACAGATACTCCTCCATGGTGAGCTGGTTGACGATGGTCATTCCCGCCGGGAAGGGGAGGAGTTGAAGCGCCCCACGGTAGGCCCGGGTGGCCTGGCCCGCCCAAAAGTAACCGCGGCCGTATTCCATCTGGAAAAGCAGCGTGGTGGCACTTGGGTCGTTGTAGAAAAGGAGAACCGGTTCAGCGGATTCAAGGAGAAGGCGATCCCGGTCGTCGTGGGCTTGGATCCGGCCCTGCGGGTTAAAGGTAAACCGCAAAATGGTTTGGGGGTTACCGGTGATTGCTTTTGTACCGGAAGCGGTGGTTAGTGTAAAGGCCCCGCCGGTTTTCGCCCAAAGGGATTTCACCTGTTCGGCCAGGCCGATCCGGACGGTGGTCATGCCGGTCGTCTCTCCCGCCAGGGGAACAGCGCGGGGCGCAGCGGCAGTCTGCCGGTGGGTTACCGCTTCTTTTTCCTCTTCCACCAGGAGCTGGGGATGGGCGGCCAGCAGGTTTTGTAACTCCGTTTGGATTTGGGGATTATCCGGTGAAACCCGCTCCGCTTGCTTTAAGCGGTTGTAAGCTGTTTTATAGTCACCCAATCCCAAATCGGCCCGGGCCAGCTCGTACTGGGCCACAAAGAGGTTGGGATCTTGCCGCAGGGCTTGTGTCAAGTTGGTTTTCGCCTGGGCATAATCTTTCTCGGCCAAGTTAATCAAGCCTAAAAAGTAGTAGGCCAAAGGCTGAAAAGGCGAAAGCGCCACCGCTTTTTCCAGGTGATCCTTGGCCAGGACATAGACACCAAGGTCATAAGCGGCCAACCCTTTCCAGAAGGAGGCTTCGGCGGAATCTTCCGGGCCTTTGAGGGACAACACCCGGTAATAGTTACCGGCCAAATAGGAGGTGGCCAGTAAGGCGTTGCGGTATGCCGCTTGGTGTGGATTGGTGTTCACCAGGTGGGTGAGGTGGTATATTGCTTCGCGCAACCGGCCGGCCTCACGTAGGAGATAGGTAAAGTCGAAACGGATCCGGTCGTTTGCCGGGTTGTTCCGGACGATGGTGGCCATTAGCTCAAGGCTTTGCTCGAATTCACCCTGGTAATAAAGGTCAATTGCGTGCCGGTATTGTTCTTCCGTCGAGGGGGCCGGGTCTTCATACGCCGTGGCGAATAAAGTAACAACGGTAATCATCACCAAGAGCAACAGGATGACGTAGAGACGGATGGAAGTTAAACGTGGCATTTTCCTTTCCTTTCTTTAACAAAATCAACTAATAATGTATCTTCCGGATGTTTTTATTTTATTGTTTAACACCCGGAAAGTCAATGTAAGGGAACCTCTTTTCCGTTGGCAAAAAACAGAAAACCGGTTGTTGGGAGTAGATTTGAAACGTAAGCAATTGTTTGGTAGTAATACATGAGTTAAGGATGGTTGAACAGATGGGTAAAAAAACTTATTATCGGATGTTGATCGATTCCTTTCTGCTACTAAAGGGAAACACGCGCGTTTCGGTTATTTTTCTGCCTCTCTGGAATATCCCTTATGTCCTCTACAACTTTTATTTGAGCCTTTATATGAAGACGCAGGGAATTACCGATCAACAGATCGGCTATCTGATCGCCATCGGTTTTGTTTCGGGGGCGTTCTTTTCTTTGTTTAGCGGAGCGGTTACGGATTTTTTGGGGAGAAAGAAAACAACGCTCATTTTTGATCTCATTGCGTGGCCGCTGTCCCTTTTGATCTATTTTTTTGGCACCAACTTTTGGCATTTTGTGGTGGCATCAGTATGTAACAATATGGCGCGGATTGTCAACGTTTCTTACACGCTAATGCTGGTCGAAGACGCCGAAGATGTAGAACGGAAAGCGGCCTTCACCATATCCAACATCATCGGTATCCTTTCGGGCGTCTTTGCGCCGTTGTCCGGTGTGCTGGTCGACCGTCTGGGGATAATCCGGGCGGAACGGATTCTCTTGCTTTTGGCGGCCATCTGTATGACGATTATGTTCTTCTGGCGAAACTACCATTATGTTGAAACCCGGATCGGGCGTGCGATCTTACATGAGACCCGGCAAAAAAAAAGGTTTATCGATTTCCGTTTGAATTTGTTTGGTAATACCTTCAGCTACTTAAAGCAGAAACCGGCCGTTTTGGTTGGGATGATCCTGGTTGTTCTTTTCAACGTTTATTTACCCATAGGAACGATTAACAGCATGTATTTTGTTCCGTACTTAACGGAAAAGTTAAACCTGAACGAAGCTTTGGTCTCGGTTTTAGGGGTGATAAACGCCGTTACCATTCTGCTAGTCCTAATTTTTTGGATTCCCCGTTTGCACCACCGGCTTTTCCCGCTCCTGCTGGGATTGGTTTTACAACTGGTTTCACAAGCCATTTTGATTTGGACGCCACCGGGCAAGTTTTGGCTGATCAGTGTGGCCATTATCTGTTATGGTCTTGGGTTTGGTCTGTTTCGGCCGTTGGTTGATACCCTCTTTGCCGACATCACCGCCGGGCGGGAACGGGCCGGTCTTTACGGCTTGAATAATGCTTTGACCTCGGTCTTGACTGCGCTGGCCGGTTTTTATTCAGGACGGTTCTATGGTGCGGTACCGGTTAGTATCTATCTTTTTTCCCTTATTATCCTTCTCCTTTGTCTGGCGGCCCTTTTTCTTTATGCTTTTATGGAGAAGGAAGCCGTGTTGCCAAAGATAAAATCCCCATGGGGAAAAAAGGATTCCTCTCCTCCGTCGCGAATATAGTGAGTGGCCTTTTCCGAACTGCCCAAGGGTAGAGTGCGTCAGGAATTGGGGGGAGTTAACCAATGGATATTTGGGTTTGTATTTTTTGTGGCAAAAAAGTACAATTCAATCCACCCAATTGTTATCTCTACGATGAAGGTGCGGTTTGCGTCGAATGCCACCGTGAGCGCACAGAAAAGGAAGAAGAGGTTCAGCTCCCCAATTAAACCTGCTTGAAGCAGGTTTTTATTCGTTAAGAATGCACTGGCGGCTTCCGGGATATGATGAAGGGGAGAAGGTGGGGGAAGGGAAACAATGCTCGTCTTAGAGGATGTCTCGAAAACTTATGATGGAAAACGGATGGCGGTCAACCGTTTGAATTTGACGGTTAACGCCGGTGAGATCTTCGGTTTCCTCGGACCGAACGGTGCTGGGAAGACGACCACGATCAAGCTGATTACGGGGTTGCTTGCGCCAACGCAGGGCCGGATCATGATCAATGGAGTCGATCTGGCGACCGCACCGGTGGAAGCGAAAAGGAACTTTACTTATGTTCCAGATCATCCGGAGATTTTTACGGCGATCCGGGGAATCGATTATCTGAATTTCCTGGCTGACATGTACGATGTCCCCGCCTCCGTGCGGCGGAGCCGGATAGAGAAGTACACCCGGATCTTTGCCCTCGACGGCGCCCTGGGGGAAGTGATCCAATCCTACTCCCATGGGATGAAACAGAAACTAGTGATTTGTGGTGCCTTATTGCCACAGGCTCCTCTGTTTATCCTTGATGAACCTCTGGTCGGGCTTGATCCATTGGCGGCGAGGCATTTAAAGGAGATCATGAAGGAACATTGTGCCGCCGGTGGAACGGTCTTTTTTTCTTCCCATCTTTTAGCTGTTGTTGATCAAATCTGCGACCGGGTTGCCGTTATCAATCAGGGCGAATTAATCATCTGTGACCGGGTAGAACGAATTAAAAGCGATTATGCGCAGAGTCTGGAGGATATTTTTCTGGAGTTGACCAAGGATGCGTAAGTTCCGGGCGCTGGTCCGCCTTGAGTTACTGGAGTTTTTTAGTAAATACCGGACGGGACTGGGCTACGGGGCGGCGAAGCGGGGGAAGGGCCTGCTGGTTTTCACCCTACTTTTGCTGGCGGTACCCTTTGTTAACATGTCGGTCGGGGTTTATCAGTATTTTTTGGGTTGGGGACGACCGGCGCTGGGAGTGGCCTATATGACCATGGTGGCTTTTTTATTGCTGTCTTTTACCGCCATTCCCCTCCTTTTTTCCTTCTATTTTCACAGCAGGGCCGCTCAGTTTTTAGCCCCTTTACCTCTGCCCGCCGACTATTTGGCGCTGGCAAAAATGGTTGTGGTCTGGCTGTATCTGGCGGGGATCAATTTTGTCCTCTTGTTTCCGGTTGCGTTTCTTACCGGAATAAAAGCGGGGCACACGGTTGGGGCTTTGTTTTACAGTCTGCTCTTATGTGTGCTCAACCCGCTGCCGCCGCTTTTCCTTTCGGGCCTGGCCGTTTTAGGTTTATCGACTCGGACCGCCAACCGGAACCGGAAAAGCCTGTTTTCCTACTTCTTTGCCTTTGCCCTGCTTGGTGTAGTGTTGGGGGCTCAGCTACTGTTAACGGAGGCAAACGCCATGCGGCTGGTGGCTTGGACCGAACGTTTAACCGGGTTTTATCTGCCGGCTGGTTGGGCGGCTCAGATCGCCAACGGTTCGCTCCTAGACCTGTTTAAATATGGAGCGCTCAATGTTCTCTGCTGGTATGGCTTTAAGGCCGTCGCCCGGAAGTTGCACTGCGCGGCCTTGGTCTTGCCCGGAGCAAGGCCAGTCCGGCCGCCGGTCACTTTTGACTTTCGTCCCCGAAAAAAATATTGGCAGTTGCTCCGGCGTCATCTTTTCATCATCGTTCGACACCCGGTTTTTTTGATGCATACCATCCTCACTTTAATTCTGCCCGGTTTGGTACTGTTTATTGGGTTTTTATCCGGCGATTTCCCGGTGGAATCCTTATTGCGCGGGGATGAGCAGGAGCGCTTGCTGCTCTTCTGGGTTGGTCTGGCTTCGGCACCGGCATTATTGGCGAATCTGTCGGCGACCGCCATCACCCGGGAAGGGAAAGCTTTTTGGGAGACGCGAGTTTTACCGGTTACCACCTGGATGAATCTCCGTGTGCGGATGGCCACGACCATTCTGGTTAATCTGGCCTTTTCACTGCTGGTGACGGTCGTATTTTTGCTCGGTTTTCCGCTGGAGTACCGGGCGCTGTTTCCGGGTCTCCTTTTTGTGACCATGCTGACTATGTTTTTAGCCGCGACCGATCTGGTGATCAATATTTACCGGCCCTATCTGCACTGGACGAATCCGGCGGCGGCCATCAAGAATAACCTCAATGTGCTTCTCGCTTTGGCCTACCGGCCGCTGTTGGCGGTAATTCCGGTCCTGGCGGCTGTTTGCTTCCCGTGGTTGAACCTGTACGGAATCCTGGTTTGCTCCGGTTTATTTCTGTCCGTCCTGACCTTAGTGGTCCGGAGAGTGCTGCGGACCGTGCTGGCG
This sequence comes from Bacillota bacterium, assembly GCA_012727425.1. Lineage (GTDB taxonomy): Bacteria > Bacillota > UBA4882 > UBA10575 > UBA10575 > Capillibacterium. The sequence goes on along the minus strand of JAAYHQ010000069.1, from coordinate 10,026 downwards.
GCGAAGTTTGACCAGATTGGCGGTTAGGGTATAATGGGAAGGAGAAAAGCAGCGACGAGTAACGCGAAGTGTTTTCCAAAGAGTTAAGAAGGTGATGACGATTGGCGGCCCATGATCCGATTGGCCTCTTCGACTCCGGAGTGGGTGGACTTTCCATCATGAAAGAGGTCCGCCGGCTGTTACCGCAGGAGGATCTGATCTACGTTGCCGACTCGAAATTTTGTCCTTATGGGGAAAAGACCCCGGCGGCGATTCGGGACCGGGCCCGGAAGATCACGGCGTTTCTGATCACGCAGGGTGTCAAGTTGATTGTCGTGGCGTGCAATACGGCTTCGGTGGCGGCCCTTAAAGAACTGCGGGCCGAATTTTCCTTACCCTTCGTCGGGGTGGAACCGGCAGTCAAACAGGCAGCCCTTATGACGAAGAAACGGAAGATTGGTGTTTTGGCAACCGGGCTGACCCTTGCCGGTGAACGCTTTACTTTTTTGGTGGAGAATTTTGGGAATGGGGTAACCGTGGTCAATCAGGCCTGCCCCGGGTTGGTTGAGGCGGTGGAAGCGGGTGCGGTCAACACACCGGAGACGGAAAGGCTGCTTAAAAAGTACCTCCAACCCCTCCAGGAGAAGGAGGTTGACGTGGTAGTGCTGGGGTGTACCCATTATCCTTTTCTCCGGCCGTTGGTGGAAAAACTGGTGGCCCCGGGGGTGCGGGTCATTGACACGGGCGTACCGGTAGCGAAGCAAACCAAGCGGGTTCTGGCGGAAGAAAAGCTGCTTGCGCCAAGCCAGCGGGCGGGGCAGGAGTGGTTCTATACTTCCGGGGATCCGGCAGTGGTTGGTCCAGTCATTGAACGCCTTTGGGGGGGAAGAGGGGCCGGCGTAGCCGCCCTTCCCCCGCTCTATTCAGCGTAAGCAAGAGGAGGAGTACAATGTTAAGTGATATCGAAATTGCCCAACAAGCCAAGATGCGCCGGATCAGTGCGGTTGCGGCCGAGCTTGGCTTAGCGGAAGATGAATACGAACCCTATGGTCATTATAAAGCGAAAGTAGCTTTGACGGCCCTCAGCAAGCGTAGTAATCAACCGGACGGGAAACTGATTTACGTTACGGCGATCACCCCAACCCCGGCCGGGGAGGGGAAAACCTGTACCGCGGTGGGATTGACTCAGGCCTTGGGGCGTTTGGGGAAGAAAGTCGCCGTTGCTTTGCGGGAACCGTCCCTTGGCCCGACTTTTGGCCTGAAGGGCGGTGCTGCTGGCGGCGGTTATGCGCAGGTTTTACCGATGGACGAGATTAATCTGCATTTTACCGGTGATCTCCATGCCGTCACGGCCGCCCATAATCTGTTGGCCGCGGTGCTTGAAAACCATATTTACCAGGGTAATGAATTAGGGATCGATCCGAAGCGGGTTTTATGGCAACGGGTGTTGGATATCTCCGACCGTCAACTCCGCCGGATTATCGTGGGTTTAGGGCCGAAAAGCAACGGTGTCATGCGGGAAAGCGGCTTCGATATTACGGTGGCCTCGGAGATTATGGCTGTTCTTTGTCTTGCCACCGGTTTGGACGATCTTAAGCGACGTCTGGGGTCGATCCTGGTGGCCTATACCCACGAGGGAACACCGGTCTTTGCCCGGGATCTGGGTGTCGTGGGCGCGCTGGCGGTGCTCCTGAAAGAGGCCATTAAACCCAATTTGGTCCAGACGTTGGAAGGGCAGCCGGCCTTTATTCACGGCGGTCCCTTTGCCAATATTGCCCACGGGAATAACAGCATTCTTGCGACGAAGCTTGCTTTGAAACTGGTTGATTATGTTGTAACCGAGGGCGGGTTCGCCTCCGATCTGGGCGCGGAGAAATTCTTTGATCTAGTGGCTCCCCAATATGGGTTAAAGCCAGCGGTCGTGGTGCTGGTTGCTTCTGTGCGGGCGCTGAAAAACCACGGAGGTGTAACGATGGACCGGATTGCCGACCCGGATCCGACCGCGGTTGAGGCCGGCTTGGGAAATCTGGCAAAACACCTTTTTAATCTGCGTGAGATCTTTGGTTTACCCGTTGTGGTCGCGCTGAATAAGTTTCCCACCGATGACCCGCAAGAATTGGCAGTTGTTCTGGATTTTTGCCAAGGGCAGGGGGTTCCGGCGGCGGTCTCCGAAGTGGTGGCCCAAGGTGGGGCCGGCGGGATTCAACTGGCTGAGCAGGTCCTGGCCACGATCCAAGCGGCCGAAAACCGCTTCTCCCCGCTGTACACGGCTGATACGCCGCTGGAAGACAAGATTGCTCTTCTGGCCACCAAGATCTACGGTGCCGACGGGGTCACCTATACCAATGAAGCCCGTAAGGCGTTGGCGGAAATTAAAGAACTGGGCTTTGGCCATCTCCCGGTCTGCATGGCGAAGACCCAGATGTCCTTGTCCGATAACCCGCGCCTGAAGGGGGTACCCCGGGGATGGGAATTAACGGTGCGTGATCTTAAACTGGCGGCCGGGGCCGGTTTTATCATTGTGATGGCCGGTAACATTCTGACCATGCCCGGTTTACCGAAGACACCGGCCGCGCAAAAGGTTGACCTGTTACCCGATGGCCGTATTGTCGGATTATTCTAAGTTAAGGAGGGAGTTGCTTGAGCGCCAAGATTATTGATGGAAAAGCGCTGGCCAATGAGATTAAGCAGCAAGTTAAAGGGAAAGTGGCAAGACTGGCCGCTTCCGGCCTTGTTCCCGGGCTGGCCGTTGTTCTGGTTGGTGACGACCCGGCTTCCCAGATTTATGTGCGCAACAAGGAAAAGAGCTGCCAACAACTGGGGATTAAATCCGAAGTTCACCGATTACCGGCCACCACCAGCCAGGCCGAACTGGAAACCCTCATTGACCGTTTGAATGCGGAGCCGCATGTCCATGGGATCCTGGTTCAGTTGCCCCTACCGGCCCCACTTCGGGAGAAAGATGTAACAGACCGGATCAAACCGGAGAAAGATGTGGATGGTTTTCATCCGGTCAATCTAGGCCGTTTGCTCCGGGGAGAAGCGGGGATTCGACCGTGTACGCCAGCAGGCATAATGGAATTGATTAAAGCCAGCGGTGTGGAAGTCAAAGGCCGGGAATGTGTGGTGGTGGGGCGGAGCAACATTGTGGGCAAACCCGTCTTCCATCTCCTGTTACAAGAACACGGCACTGTAACCGTCTGTCATTCGCGGACCCCGGACCTGGCCACGGTGACCCGGCGCGCCGATATTCTGGTGGTTGCGGTGGGGAAAGCCGGTTTGATCGACGGTACAATGGTGAAACCCGGCGCGGTGGTGATTGATGTGGGAGTGAACCGCCTGGCATCCGGGAAAGTTGTAGGTGATGTCGATTTTTCGTCTGTTGTGTCAGTAGCCGGGGCGATTACCCCCGTACCCGGCGGCGTCGGTCCCATGACAATTGCCATGTTAATGAAGAATACCGTTGAAGCCGCCTTATTACAAAACGGAGAGAAATTTGCAAAAGACTAGACTTTTTCCTGAGAATACAGTATATTACTTAGTGGACTTTTTTAAACTATTGCCGGTTTAAGCTTTTACGGGGATAAATCGCAACGATGCGTTGTCCAAAAGGGCGGTTCCGTCAGTCCAACTAAAAGATTGGGGATTACGCCCGGAAAAAAGGGGAAAATAGGATTACCGGAGACAAGCTAACCACTGCGCGGACTACCATGAGTGTCATGGTTAATTCATCATACAGAAGAATGGAGGAGTAGTATGTCGAAGAAAGTCTATTTTTTTGGTAATGGTCAAGCCGACGGTACGGCCGAGATGAGAAACCTCCTTGGCGGCAAAGGGGCCAACTTGGCCGAAATGACGAATTTAGGCATTCCCGTACCGCCTGGTTTTACCATCACGACTGAGGTTTGTACCGCCTATTACGAGAATAATAAACAATGGCCGGCTGGACTGGAAGACGAGATCCGGGAAAACATGAAAAAAGTGGAAGCCGCGATGGGGAAAGGCTTCGGCGATGTGAACAACCCCTTGCTCGTCTCGGTCCGTTCCGGGGCTCGGGTCTCCATGCCGGGGATGATGGATACCATTTTGAATCTGGGTTTGAATGATGAAACGGTTCAAGGGTTGATCAAAAGTTCCGGGAACGAGCGGTTTGCCTGGGACAGTTACCGCCGTTTTATCCAGATGTACGGTAATGTGGTGATGGGTGCCGACCACGGTAATTTTGAAGCCCTTCTTGAACAGAAGAAAAAAGAGAAGGGCGTGACCCTGGACAGCGAATTAACCGCTGAAGATCTGAAGGATCTGGTTGCCCAGTATAAAGCGTGGATCAAAGCCAACTTGGAGCAGGAATTCCCCGCCGATCCTTGGGAACAGTTGCGCGGGGCGATCAATGCGGTCTTTTCTTCCTGGATGAACCCGCGGGCGATCACCTACCGGAAACTGCACAAGATTCCGGAAGAATGGGGTACGGCCGTTAACGTCCAGGCCATGGTCTTTGGGAATATGGGGGACAATTCGGCTACCGGGGTTGCCTTTACGCGTAACCCGTCAACGGGTGAGAATGTCTTCTACGGTGAATTCCTCATTAATGCCCAGGGTGAAGACGTGGTGGCCGGGATTAGAACACCCCAGGAGATTAGCCTGGTCGCTTCGCAACAATGGGCCAAAGAAAACGGCATCTCCGAAGAGGAGCGTAAAGCGAAGTATCCTTCCTTGGAGGAGTATATGCCCGAGTGTTACCAGCAGCTCCTGGAACTCCGTAAAAAGCTGGAAGAACACTATAAAGACATGCAGGATATCGAGTTTACCATTGAAAACCGTAAACTTTACATGCTGCAAACCAGAAGCGGCAAGCGGACCGGTCAAGCGGCGATTAAAATTGCCGTTGACATGGTGGAAGAGGGCTTAATTGACAAGAAAACCGCTCTGCTCCGGGTTGAACCGGAACAACTTGATCAGCTGTTACACCCAATGATCGACCCGAAGGCGAAAGTGACCATTGTGGGTAAAGGCTTACCGGCCAGCCCCGGTGCGGCCGTTGGCCAAGTGGTCTTCACCGCCGAAGATGCAGAGCGTTGGCATGAACAAGGGCATAAAGTGATCCTGGTGCGGACGGAAACCTCGCCGGAAGACATCAGCGGCATGCATGTGGCCCAAGGGATCCTGACCTCCCGCGGGGGGATGACCTCTCACGCAGCGGTGGTCGCGCGGGGTATGGGTAAATGTTGTGTGGCTGGTTGCGGTGAGGCCGTGGTTGATGAAGCCAACAAGAAGGTAACCATCAACGGGCATGTTTTCAAGGAAGGCGACTGGATGACGCTGAACGGCTCAACCGGTGAAGTTATTCTTGGCCAAGCCCCCTTGGTAGAGCCGCAGATTGCCGGCAGTTTCCAGACCTTGATGTCCTGGGCTGATGAGGTCCGGACCTTGCAAGTGCGCACCAATGCGGATACCCCCCACGATGCGCAAGTCGCCCGTGATTTCGGGGCCCAAGGGATTGGCCTCTGCCGGACGGAGCACATGTTCTTTGGTCCCGAGCCCGAACGGATTAAGGCCGTACGCGAAATGATCCTGGCCGAGGACGTGGAAGCGCGGAAGAAAGCGCTGAGCAAGATCCTGCCTTATCAGAAAGCAGATTTCATCGCGCTTTTTGAGACCATGAAGGATCTGCCGGTGACGATCCGGCTCTTGGATCCGCCGCTCCATGAGTTCCTCCCCCATGACCGGAAAGGCCAGGAAGAGATGGCCAAGGAAATGGGGATCCCGGTCGAAAAAGTGATCGAAAAAGTCAACGCCCTGAGCGAGTTCAACCCGATGCTTGGCTTCCGTGGTTGCCGCCTTGGGGTCATTTACCCCGAGATCTTTGCCACGCAAGTCCAGGCCATCTTTGAAGCCGCCTGTACTCTGGCCAAGAAAGGCCAGACGGTTGTGCCGGAGGTGATGATTCCGTTGGTCGGGACCACCGGCGAGTTGCAAATCATCCGCGAGTACTGTGAAAAAGTCGCCGCGGAAGTCATGGCGCGCGAAGGTGTTAAACTGGAGTACCTGATCGGGACCATGATTGAGCTGCCGCGAGCGGCCTTGATTGCCGACCAAATTGCGGAGTATGCCGATTTCTTCTCCTTCGGGACCAACGATATGACCCAGATGGCCTTTGGCTACAGCCGGGATGACGCCGGACGGTTCCTCCCGACTTACGTGGAGCAGAAGATCTTAAAGGACGACGTCTTCCAGCGTTTAGACCAGGAGGGTGTCGGTCAGCTCCTTGAGATCGGGTTGACGAAGGGCCGTTCGACCAAGCCCAACTTGAAGATCGGCATCTGCGGCGAACACGGTGGCGATCCCAGTTCGATCGAGTTCTGCCACAACATTGGTATGGACTACGTTTCTTGTTCGCCGTACCGGGTACCGATTGCCCGCTTAGCCGCGGCGCAGGCCGAATTGAAGAATCCACGGCGGAAATAAGCCGGATTCCGAGGCCCTTCCTTTTCTACTGAGGGAGGCAACAAAAAGAAGGCCAAGGCGTAACATGGCGCCTGCGGCCTTCTTTTTTCGTTATTGTAACGGCAGTGGGTAGTTATCGGCAGGAGACGGGGAAAAATAGATATAAGATTTAAGGTTGGAAGCAGCAGGAAAGTTCCGCAAAAGACCGAAGAATGAGGAGGACCAATGTTCAGCAGCAAGCTGGGCACAGTGGTGCGGATTACCCAGGATTTCCCCACCTTCCAGGAGATGACTGTGGAGGTGGGCGGCGTCCCCGCCAAAGCCATTGCCTATCCGCCGTTGACCGGGGCGGTCCGGGTTGGGGACCGGGTCTGGTTGAATACGACTGCGGTCGACTTGAACCTGGGAACCGGCGGTTATCATTTTGTCCAAAGTATTGAAGGGCGTCAAGAAAGGGAGTATACACCGCCCGGGCATATAATGAAGCTGCGGTATACGCCTTGGCAAGTGGCGGTGGCGGCGGTTGAAGAAGAGGGTTCGGCAGCACACGTGCGGATCAAGGGTTTTACTTCCCTGGCGGGCACACCGGTGGTGGTTGGAACGCTGCACAGCATGATCGCCCCGGCGGTGGTGGCCTTTCATGCCGTCTCTCCCGGCCGGCGGGTCGTTTATATCATGACCGACGGGGCGGCTTTGCCCTTAAGCCTTAGTAATCTCGTCCGCGGGTTAAAAGCCCAAGGGTTGTTGGCCCAGACGATTACCGCCGGTCATGCTTTTGGTGGGGATCTGGAAGCGGTGAACGTTTATTCTGCTTTGGTGGCGGCCAAGACGGTGGCGGCAGCTGATCTGATCATTGTTGCCATGGGGCCGGGGATTGTCGGGACCGGAACCAAGTATGGGTTTTCCGGGATTGAACAAGCATATATTCTGGATGCCGTGGCGAAGATGGGGGGTTACCCGATCGCTGTCCCCCGGATCAGTTTTGCCGATCCCCGCCCCCGCCACCGGGGCCTGAGCCATCACAGTCAAACTGTATTGGGGGAGTTGACCACAGCCCGGGTGGCGTTGGGGTTGCCGCGGTGGGATGCGGAAAAACGGCGGATTCTGGTCCGCCAATTCCGGGAAAGTGGGGCGGTTAAACACCGCCTTTACACGGTGGAAGTTCCGGCGGTTGAAACTTTGCTCGCCGCCTGCCGTCTGCCGGTTAAAACGATGGGCCGGTCCGTTCAGGAAGATCCGGCGTTTTTTGAGGCCGCCGCGGGGGCGGGTGTTTTGGCAGCAGTCCACCTTCATGGGGGGGGTGAAACCTTGCCCCCTTGGCCGGAAACCGAATGAATCAGATGGAAAGGATGGGGCTTATGGATGAGCATTTGGATTTAAGTGAAAAGAAGCTTACCGAGGAGCTGGTTTATGACGGGATGCTTTTGAAAGTACGCCGGACACAGGTCGAACTGCCCGACGGGACCGAAGCGGCCCGTGAATGGATTGACCATCCGGGGGCGTCGGCGGTGATTCCCTATTTTACCAATGGTGAGACCCTTTTGGTCAGGCAGTTTCGCTACCCCTTGGGCCGCGTGACCCTGGAGATTCCCGCGGGGAAACTCGATCCCGGTGAGTCCGCTCTGGATTGTGCAGCCCGGGAATTACGAGAAGAGACCGGTTTTGTGGGTGGCGAACTGATTAAGGTTGGTGCGGTGGTGACCACGCCCGGATTTACCAATGAAGTGATCCATTTATATGTCTGTAAGGACCCGTCGCCGGGGACCGCCCAGCCCGATACGGGGGAGTTCATCAATTGTCTCCGGCTCCCCGTGGCCGAAGTTTTCCAGCACATTGCTGATGGGCGGATCCAAGACGGGAAGACGGTAACGGCCTTTTTGGTGGCCCGGTTAAAAGGGCTTCTTTAAACCCGGGGTTACTGTGGTGCGGTCGTCCGGGACGGAATAAAGGGCATACCATCTCCTGTTCAGTCATAATTATTTACTGACCGGGACAAGGAGGTGGTTTCGTTGTTTCTGCGGCGGTGGCGAAGAAAAATCGGGCTCTACATTGAAGAGCGGCTTTTTCTCTTTATCTTGGTTGGTTTGTTGTTTGCCATGGGGATTGTCTTCGGAACCCTCTCGGCGCAAAATTTGGAGTATGGGCAGAAGACTGAGTTGCGGCAGTACATCCAGATTTTTTTCCAAGGAATGAAACAGCAGACTGCACCGGTAACCGATGTGGCTTTGGCGGGTGATGCCATCTTTAATCATTTGAAGACAGTTTTCTTCTTTGTCTTGCTGGGGATCAGCGTGATCGGTGTTCCTTTGATCCTGTTTTTAATCTTTGCCAAAGGATACATCCTCGGTTTTACGATTGGTTTTATCCTACAACAACTGGCGGGGAAAGGTTTTCTCTTTACTGTAACTTCGGTCTTTCCCCATTATGTCTTCATGATCCCCGCCTTGCTACTCGCCGGCGTCGCCAATATCGATCTGGCCGGTGCGCTCCTGAAAAGCCGGTTTGGCCAGGTGAACCGGCCCGTTTCGGCTGATTTGCTTCAAGGGCTGGGGCTTAGTGGACTGGCCATGGTGCTCTTGACCGTGTCCGGATTGATTGAGGGCTTTATCTCGCCTATGTTCATTTACTGGACGGCAAAACTCTTCTAAAGCCTGTGTCCAATGGAAATCTTTCTCGTAAAATGAAAAAAGGATTTCAATTTGGGATGTCGAAAAATAAAAGAAAGACAAGGAAAGAGACGACTTAACGTTATTGGGTAAGGGGTTGACCAAATTTGCAGGACTACTTGGAAGCATTTTACAACTATATTGCGGTGGAACGAGGATTGGCTCCTAACACCCTGGAATCTTACGGGAGGGATCTCCGCCAGTATCTGGATTATCTAAACAAAAAAAAGGGCATTTCCGCCAATGAAGCCACCCAGGCAACCGTCGGTGGCTATTTACTCTATTTACAGGCCAAGGGACGGGCGGCTTCGACCATCTCCCGTTCGCTGGCGGCAATTAAGGCCTTCTACCATTTTCTCGTCCGTGAGCAGGTTATTCAGCACGACCCGACGATCAATTTGGATGCACCCAAACAAGAAAAGAAATTACCGCGGGTGCTCTCGGTGGAAAAAGTGGTCGAACTGCTGGAACAGCCGGACTTGAAAACACCGGCCGGGATCAGAGACCGCTCGATGCTGGAAGTATTATACGCCACCGGTCTGCGGGTGACCGAATTGGTTTCACTGAAAATATCCGATGTGAACTTAAATGAAGGTTATATCCGGTGTGTGGGGAAAGGGTCCAAGGAGCGGATTGTGCCCCTGGGGACGGTGGCCGTCAAGTACCTCCAGTTTTATTTGGACCACGCCCGTAAGTTTTTGGCCTCCGATCCGAATGAAGATACCCTGTTTTTGAACCACCATGGTCATGGTTTAACCCGGCAGGGCTTTTGGAAAATCATCAAAAAATACGCGGAAAAGATCGGAGCGGAAGATTTGATCACCCCCCATACGCTCCGGCATTCCTTTGCCACCCATTTACTGGAAAACGGGGCCGATTTACGTGCGGTGCAGGAAATGTTGGGTCATGCTGATATTTCAACGACGCAAATTTATAC
>JAAYHQ010000068.1 GCA_012727425.1 Bacillota bacterium | reverse complement strand
CTTACGACTTTATACGGGGCCCTCATGGCTTATTTCCTGTTCAACCCGATTGCGGCCAAATTAGGTATTCGCAGCGAAGAGGAGGTCATGATCCGGCAGGTGATGGTGGAAGGAATCCTCTCGGTGCAGGCAGGTGAAAACCCGCGGATTGTCGAAGAAAAACTTAAATCCTTCCTCCCGCCGGCCCAACGGGACCGGGTGGGGAGAGAACGGATTGAAGGAGTAGGGCTCAATGTATAAAAAGAAGCCGAAAGAGCAATCACCGGGAGCCCCTTTGTGGATGACCACCTTTTCGGATCTGACTACACTCCTGTTATGTTTCTTTGTGCTCCTGTTTTCTTTATCCACCGTGAGTTCGGAAAAATACGAACAGGTTGCCGCTTCCTTAAAATCGGTTTTTAGTGGTTCTCCCGGGATCCTGTATGGAGGGCCCCACCCCATGGGTGAACAATTACCCTTCGAGATTCCACTGCCGATTGACATCGAATTTCAGGAGGTCTATCAGGAGATCGAGGCTATGCTCGCCGAGGAAGGCGTGGGGGCGGCGGTGGAGATCTTTCAGGAGGAACGGGGGTTGATCATCAGCTTTAAAGAGAAGATCTTTTTTGACATCGGTTCGGCCCAGTTGCGGCCGGAGGCGCGTAATCTGTTACGCCGCGTCGGCCGGGTTCTTGCCGTGGATGATCATGATATCCGGGTGGAAGGGCACACTTGTGACTTGCCGATCCGCAGCCGGTTTTTCCCGTCCAACTGGGAGCTTTCCACCTCGCGGGCGACCAATGTGACCCGGTTTCTCATTGAGGAAGCGGGAATCGATCCGCGGCGGTTGGGCGCCACCGGTTATGCCGAATTCCGGCCGATTGCCCCGAATGATTCCGAGGAAAACAGGATACGCAACCGGAGAGTCGATATTCTCCTGCTCTCCAGAAATAATTTATAGGTGGGATCAGCATGTCAGAAAAAACCGGAAAAGCGAATCAGATCATCATTACCATCACCGTCTGTCTCTTGGTCTTTTTTGCGGCCGTCTTCAGCGCAACAATGTTTTTTATCTATAAAATCATGCCGGTGAAAGAACGGTATACGAAGGTGGTTTCTGGGACCGAAGTCAAGTATCTGATGCCCTTGGGGGAAGAGATCCTTGTTAATCTAGCCGATCCCCTCAAACAAAAGTACCTCCGGCTCAACTTTACGTTGGTCTTGGATACGGAGAAAACCCAACTCGAGGCGGAGAAGCGAAAAGCGCAAATCCGGGACATTGTGATCAGTATCTGCCGGTCGAAAACTTCTGAAGAATTAAGGGAAAAAGAAGGAAATAGCAACCTTCGTAACGAAATAATTACTGCTATCAACGCTATTTTGCCGGAGGGAAAAGTAATCGATATCTTTTTCACCGATTTTATTGTAACATAACGGGGGTGGCGCATTGGCCGAGATTTTAACCCAAAATGAAATAGATGCTCTCTTGCAGGCGCTTTCATCCGGGGCCATTGATGCTGAATCGGCGAAGACGGAAGACCAATCGCGAAAGATTCGCCCTTACGATTTCCGACGGCCAAGCAAATTTGCGAAAGACCAAATCCGCACGATTGTCATGATCCATGAAAACTTTTCCCGCCTGTTGAGTTCTTCCTTGTCCGCTTATTTACGGGCGATGGTCCAGTCGGAAGTGGCTTCCGTTGACCAACTAACCTATGACGAGTTTATTAAATCCCTCCAAAATCCGACGGTCATAAATGTACTTGCTTTAAAACCGCTGGAAGGCAGTATGGTTTTTGAGTTTGCGCCCAACTTAGCGTTCGGTTTTATCGACCGCCTCTTAGGGGGGAAAGGTGCTTACGACGGCATTATCCGCGAACTGACCGAAATCGAGCAGATGGTGACCAAACGGATCGTGATGCGGATGGCCAACAGTATTAAAGAAGCCTGGAGTACGGTGGTCGATGTTGAACCGGAATATCAGGGCATGGAGACCAACCCCATGTTCACGCAGGTGATTCCTCCGACCGAGATGGTCATCCTGGTGACTTTGGATGTGAAGATTGCCGCCATTAGCGGTTTAATGAATGTGTGTTACCCTTATATTCTCTTGGAACCAATTTTAAACAAGTTGAGTTCCCAATACTGGTTCGCCAGTTCGAAAAAGAGCTTTACTCCCGACGCGATTACCACCTTAAAAAAGCGTTTGACCGAAGCGGTTTTACCCGTTGAAGTCGAGTTGGGGAAGACCACCGTTACGGTGCGGGAGATGTTGAGTTTGGACGTCGGCGATGTGATCAAGCTGGACCAATCGATTAAAGAACCTTTGACGGTAAAAATTGGAACAGAGGAAAAATACTTGGGTTTCCCCGGCATTGCCAACAACAAATTAGCGGTTCAACTCTACGGGTATAAGCAAAAAGGTGGTGAACGCGATGTCAAATGAAATGTTGTCGCAAGAAGAGATTAATGCATTACTAAATGAAGAAGCCATTGAGTTAACCCCGATGGAGCGGGATGCCTTAGGGGAAATCGGGAACATTTCTTTCGGTTCTGGTGCCACCGCATTGTCGTTGCTTTTAAACCGCCGGGTCGAATTGAATACCCCCAGTGTTGAACTGTCGGCGCTCAGTGAACTCATCCGGAGATACCCAAAGCCATGTCTGGCGGCGGAAGTTGATTACACCACCGGTTTAAAGGGAACCAATCTTTTGCTCATTCAAATGCATGACGCCGCGGTGATTGCCGATTTGATGTTGGGTGGAGACGGAACGAATCCCAACACAAAACTGGGCGACATGGAGATTAGTGCCATCGCCGAAGCGATGAACCAGATGATCGGGAAGGCATCGACTTCGATGTCCTCCCTCTTTAACCTCAGAGTTGAGATTGCTCCACCACGAACTCGTGTTTTGTCGATGAAAAACCTCGAAGAGTTTAGTGCACAGTTCACTGAGGACAACCTGGTCGCGGTCGTTTATTTCCGTTTGGTCATCGAAGGCCTGGTTGATAGTCAAATAATGCTGGTCATTCCGTATCACTTTGCCCGTGAGATGGCAAAGACACTGATTGATGCGGATGAACAGGTGCCGATGGAGGGTAAAATGGCAGAACAACCAAAAAACCGGAGAAAACCTGTGGGTCAGGATGAAGCCAAAATGGCGGACGGTTCGGTTCGGCCAATCCAGTTTGAGACTTTGGAGTCAGTCCCGCCTATTGAAGGGCCGAGCAACCTCAATTTGCTCTTGGATGTTCCTCTAGCGCTCAGCGTCGAGCTGGGCAGTACCAAGATGCGGATTCGCGAGATCTTGGAACTGGGGATTGGCTCCGTGATTGAACTGGACCGGTTGGCCGGCGAGCTGGTGGATATCCTGGTAAACGGGAAGTTAATCGCCAAAGGCGAGGTGGTTGTCATCGATGAAAACTTTGGCGTCAAGATTACCGATATTGTAAGTCCATTTGAAAGAGTGAACAATTTACAATAGGGGGGAAGTTCTGTGAAAAATCGTGTTTTAGTCGTGGACGACGCCGCCTTTATGCGCATGATGATCAAAGACATTTTGAAAAAGGGCGGATTCGAAGTTGTCGGTGAAGCAGAAGACGGTGTTAAAGCGGTAGAAAAGTATAAAGAACTAAAACCCGATTTAGTAACGATGGACATTACCATGCCCGAGATGGACGGTATTACGGCGGTCAAGGAGATCAAGAAGATCGATGAGAATGCGTTGATTATCATGTGTAGCGCCATGGGACAGCAGGCGATGGTGATTGATGCCATCCAAGCTGGGGCCAAGGATTTTGTGGTGAAGCCGTTCCAACCGGATCGGGTTCTAGAGGCGGTTAGAAAAGTAATCCAATGATGAGTTGTCTTTATTCACTATTGGGGTTTTTTATCCCACTAGCCGCGTTTGATAGTGATACGATCAGCGTTTCCCGGGGGCCAGAGGTTTCACCGGAAGTTGCTCCGGAAACCAGCTTTTCTTATCTGCAGATCATCTTTTATCTCGTTTGCTTTGTGCTTGTCCTCTATTTTGCTTCGCGCGTAGCGCGTTGGTTGGGGGGGAAAGCGGGGGGACGCTCCGGTTCCCATCTGCGTTTGGTGGAAACGCTCTACATAGGCCCGAACCGGGCTCTTCATTTGGTCATGGTGGGAAAACAGTTATTTCTCGTGGGGGCTGCAGAACGTAATCTGACTTTCCTGGCGGAGATCCACGACCCTGATCTGCTTAGAGCCCTCCAAGCGGAACTTGCCCGTCCGGTGGCGGAACGCCAAGCAACGGGGAAAGGTTTTAGTGATTATCTGAAAGGATTGCTGAATGGCGGACCAAGCGAACCGGAAACGGCCAACCAGCCAGGGGTGATGACGCAGGCGCAAAGAATAGAGGAGAGGCTAATGAAATATCGAAGCCACCGAGGACACAAGAGCGATGGATAAACAGCGTTTTCTAATGGTTGTTCTATTCGGGTTACTCTTAACCCTGATCTGCAGTAAAGTAAGTTTAGGGCAGCCAGCTCTTCCCCAAATTGAAATTGGATGGACAAACGCGGACGATCCGGAACAGGTTGCTGCCAGTCTCCGGATTTTAGCTTTAATCACCATTCTTTCACTGGCCCCGGCTATTCTTATTATGTTTACTTCGTTCACCCGGATTGTCGTGGTCCTGTCGTTCACCCGGAGCGCGATTGGGCTACAGCAATCCCCGCCGAACCAGGTCATTATTGGGCTTGCTCTCTTCCTGACTTTCTACATCATGGCACCCACCTGGTCGGAAGTGCGACAAAACGCGTTGACGCCTTTTTTCGCTGGTGAACTCAGCTTCGAAGAGGCCTTGGGCGCGGCGGAGCGGCCGGTCAAAAACTTCATGGGGAAGTACGTCCGCAACGAGGATTTACGTTTGTTTATGCGGATGGGAGAGATCACAACCAGACCGACCAATTATGAAGAGATCCCTTTACATGTGCTGGTTCCCGCCTTTATCATTAGCGAACTAAAGACTGCTTTTACCATGGGTTTTATCTTGTATGTTCCATTTTTGGTCGTTGATATGATTGTGGCCAGCACGCTGATGTCCATGGGGATGCTTATGCTCCCGCCAATTATGATCTCGATGCCCTTCAAGATCTTACTCTTTGTGATGGTGGATGGGTGGAATCTAGTGGTTCGCAGCCTTTTGACCGGTTATTGAGGCCATGGGTGGTGATGGGTAGTGACTGATGTAACGGTCGTCGCCATAATACGACAGGGTGTAACTACGGTCCTGATGGTGGCCGGTCCCATGTTGGGGGTGGGCATGATCGTCGGATTGCTGGTCAGTATCTTTCAAGCCACCACCCAGATTCAAGAGCAGACGTTGACGTTTATCCCCAAATTATTGGCCGTTTTTTTTACCTTGGTCCTTTTAGGCCCTTGGATGCTCCGGGTTCTGGTGGATTTCACAACCGAACTTTTTTCCTACCTTAGTCAAACAAGTGGATGGTGAGGGAAGTAATTGACCTTAGCAACCTGGTCGGAGATGCAAATATCCCTATTTATGCTGGTGTTCTTCCGGAACCTCGGCCTTTTAACCGGCGCGCCGCTTTTTCAGAGCCGGAATCTTCCGCCGATGGTACGGGTTAGTATTGCACTCTTTTTATCCTTTATTTTTGTCCCTTTCGTCCAACCCTTGGTCGCCCTCCCAACCCATTTCGGGGTTTTCGTTTTCTATCTGCTTCAGGAGTTTGCGCTTGGTTTATTAATCGGGTTTATCGTCTACCTGACCTTTGCCGGGTTGCAGCTGGCGGGACAGTTGGTGGACCGGCCGATGGGCTTTACCATGGTCAACGTGTTGGATCCCTACACCGGTGGTCAGATGCCGGTGGTTGGCCAGCTCTACTACATCATTGCCCTTTGGCTTTTTATTCTGGTGAAAGGAGACCATACCCTGATCCGGGTCTTGTCCCAAAGTTACCAGCTTATACCGGTGGGGGGAGAAGTTTTCTTTACCAAAGGGTTGCCCTATTTCTTACAGGCTTTTTCCGGCCTTTTCTGGCTGGCTGTCCAAATTGCGGTGCCGATCTTTGGCGTACTGTTCCTGACCGATGTCGGGCTGGGGGTGCTCGCGAAATTGGTTCCTCAGATTAATGTGTTCTTTATCGGTTTTCCCATCAAGACTTTTCTCGGCCTGACGCTACTCATCTTGTCCCTGCCGGTTTTGGTCCGCTGGTTGGCGGGGTATTTTTCAGCAAATGGGAGGGTTTGGACTGAGTTACTACGTTTTCTTAACACAATCCGTTAAGGAGGACAGTGGTGCGCTTTGCCCCCCCTGCCGCTTTGATCTTCAGTTTTTTGCCGAGGAAGAGAAGACGGAAGAACCAACCCCCCGGAAAAAGCAACGCGCGCGGCAAAAAGGACAGGTCCCGCGGAGTGGTGAACTGAGTACAGTCGTCACTTTGCTGGCTGGTTTTCTCGCTTTGCGCGCGGGGAGCTCTTATTTGTTGGAAAAAATGATTTTCTGTTTTCAATACGGGTTTTCCAGCGACCGTTTAAACACTTATTTGGATGAAACCAATCTGGCCCAGATGTTTAACCAGACGTTGTTCACCGTGCTGGGGGCTTTTATCCCCGTTGCCCTTGCCATCTTGACCGTTGGTGTTCTGGTCAATTATCTGCAAACCGGGGGCGTGTTTACCCTGGAGCCCCTCAAGATGAAGTTTGACCGGCTCAATCCGGTTGCCGGTTTAAAAAGAATGTTTTCACCCCAAAAGTTGGTCGACTTATTTAAAGCGCTGTTTAAAGTCATTGGGGTGTTTATCATCATATGGCAAACTTTTAAAAGCCGGGTTTTCCCCATCGCCGAAGCCAACGTGTACTACCCGCCACTAGAAATGGCCGGGATGATTTGGCAGTTAATGTTCACGATCGTCCTGCGGATCGTCCTCTTGTTGCTGGTCTTGGCGGTCCTTGACTTTTACTATCAACGTTACCAGTACCGGAAAAGTTTGCGGATGACGAAGAAAGAAGTGCAGGACGAACTGAAACAGACCGAAGGTGATCCGTTGGTACGAAGCCGGATACGGCAAAAACAGCGGCAATTATCGATGCGGCGGATGATGCAGGAAGTGCCAAAAGCGGATGTGGTTATCACGAACCCGACGCGCCTTGCTGTGGCGATTAAGTATGAAGCGGAAAAGATGGCGGCGCCGCAGGTGGTAGCGAAGGGGGAAGGATACATTGCCGCGAAAATTAGGGAGATCGCGACCGAACACCAGATTCCGCTGGTTGAAAATAAACCCTTGGCGCGCGTCCTTTACCAAACGGTCGAGATTGGCGAGTTGATCCCGCCCAATCTCTACCAGGCGGTGGCCGAGGTTTTAGCTTTCGTCTATCGTTTGCGGCAAAGACGTTAAATTATAGGGTGTACCCAGAAGAATATTTCAATAGTTGATGGTGAAAAAAATGCCGGATCAGCCAGGACAAAGAGCTTTATTATCCAGACTTGCTTTCAGCGGGGAGCTTATCGTTGTTATTTTGATGGTCATCATCCTCGCCATGTTATTTATTCCCCTCCCCCCTTTTCTGTTGGATCTCTTTTTTAGCGTCAACATTGCCCTGTCCTTCTTGATTTTAATGTTGACGATGAACGTCAGGACGTCGCTGGAGTTCTCGGTCTTCCCGACGATTCTCCTTTTGACGACCCTTTTCCGGTTGGCGTTGAACGTTTCTTCCACCCGGTTAATTCTGCTGCAGGGATACGCCGGCCAAGTAGTCGAGGCGTTCGGTAATTTTGTGGCCGGGAGCAACCCGGTGGTTGGCTTTATCATCTTTCTCATCTTGACTTTAATCAACTTTCTGGTGATTACGAAAGGGTCGGAGCGGGTGGCGGAGGTGGCGGCCCGGTTTACGTTGGACGCCATGCCCGGGAAACAGATGAGTATTGATGCGGACTTGAATGCCGGTTTGATCACGGAGGAAGAAGCCCGGGACCGCCGGCGTGAGATTGAACGTGAAGCCGACTTTTATGGTTCCATGGACGGGGCCAGTAAATTTGTGAAGGGTGACGCCATTGCCGGGTTGATCATCACCGTCATCAACCTCTTGGGGGGCGTCATCATCGGGATGTGGCAACGCCGGCTTGACGCCCTGGATGCCCTGCAGTTATACGCCCTCTTAACGGTCGGGGACGGCTTGGTCTCACAGGTTCCGGCGCTCCTAATCTCTACTGCGACCGGCGTTTTGGTGACCAGGGCCGCCTCCGAAGACAACCTGGGAACCGATGTTACTACGCAGATCCTGCGTTATCCGCAGATCTTGTTGATTACCGCGGGAGTGCTTGCCCTGTTTGGGCTGGTTCCGGGGATGCCGACTATTCCTTTTCTGGTTATTGCGCTTCTGCTTTGGTGGTTGACCACGATTCTCCGGCGGGAGCAGAAGGAAAGGGCCGAAGCGGTAGTTGAACAACAGGCGGCCGCCCAGGAGCAGGTCGGTTATCGACCCGAGAATGTTCTGTCGCTGCTGGCGGTTGATCCGATGGAGGTGGAGATTGGCTATAGTTTAATCCCGCTGGTGGATAAGAGCCAGGGCGGGGATCTCTTTGAGCGGGTCAGTTTAATTCGGCGGCAAGTCGCTTTGGAACTGGGGATTATCTTGCCGGCCATCCGGATTCGCGATAACATGCAACTTGCGCCCAACCAGTATGTGATCAAGATCAAAGGGGTGGAAGTGGCCCGCGGGGAACTGCTGACCCACTATTGCCTGGCGATGGACGCGGGGGCTGTGACGGAGAAAATATCGGGAATTCCCACGAAGGAACCGGCCTTTGGTCTACCCGCCCTTTGGATTACGGCGGACCAAAGGGAAAGAGCGGAGATGGCCGGTTACACGGTAGTAGATTGCCCCTCTGTTTTAGCCACCCATTTGACGGAGATTATCCGCAATTACGCCTACGAATTGGTGGGACGCCAGGAGATCCAAGCCATGCTGGATTACATAAAAAATGATTACCCGGTGGTTGTGGAGGAATTGGTCCCCAATTTAATGACGATTGGCGAGATCCAAAAGGTCTTCGCCCAGCTCCTCAAGGAAGGAATCCCGCTGCGTAACCTAGTGACGATCCTGGAGACCTTGGCCGATTATGCACCGATGACGAAGGATACAAATCTGCTGACCGAGTACGTCCGGGTGGCCTTGCGGCGACAGATCTCCAAGATGTTGGCGGGCGACGGGAATAAGATCCAAGTGCTGACCCTCTCGCCCCAGACCGAGGAACGGATCCTCCGGGCGCAGGAGAGCGAAGGCGAACCCTTGCCCCCGTCGTGGTTGAACCAGTTTTACGCTTCGCTGAATCAACACATCCGCCCGATTCTTCAGGAGGGCCGTACTCCGGTGTTGTTGGTGGCACCGGCGATCCGGCGTTATGTCCGGAATCTTACGGAACGGGTTTCGCCGAAGATCTTTGTCGTTTCTTATCAGGAAATAATTCCGGAGATGGAAGTACATTCCCGAGGAATGGTAGGTGTGGTAAATGAGGGTTAAAAGGTTTGTTGCCGATACGGCGCAACAAGCAATCGCCCGTGTCAAGCGGGAACTGGGTAATGATGCCTTGATCTTGCATTCCCGTCCGTTCAAGGAAGGGGGCTTTTTGGGTTTATTTGCCAAAAGGCGTTACGAAGTACTGGCCGCGGTTGATACGAAAGAGACCATGTCGGTTCCCGCTGCCGCCAGACAACAGGCGGCGGAGAAGGGTGAGGAAAGGCAACGTCAGTTGTTCCAGCCCGAACCAACGGCCATCATGCCGGAACTGGAAAAAGTGAAAAAAGAATTGTCCGAGATCAAAATGGCCATTGAAGGGGTGACGGCACAGGTGCGGATAGGGGCGCCAGCGGAGGAAACCATGGCTGCTGCACCAGCCACTTCCGGGCCGCAGGCGGCCCCAGACAAGCCGGAACCACCCGTCGCCGCCAGTAATACTAATCCCCAGAATGAGCAGGACTTGGATGAAGTTTTGATCAAGACTTATCCGATCCGGCTACGCAGCCGGCCGACCGTGGTGGCTCTGGTCGGTCCCACCGGGGTTGGTAAAACCACGACCATTGCGAAATTGGCGGCGAACTTTGCCTTGTTCGAAGGGAAATCGGTCGGTCTGATTACGATCGACACCTACCGGATTGCGGCGGTTGAACAATTAAAAACCTATTCCGAAATCATAAACTTGCCGATTGAAGTGGTGTACACGGCTGCCGATCTGAAGCGTGCTTTCCAAAAACTGATGGATAAACAATTGATCCTGATCGATACGGCGGGCCGCAGCCAAAAGAACAAGCAACAGATCCGCGAATTAAAACACTTTTTCAACGGACGACCCTTAAACGAAACTCATTTGGTGTTAAGTGCCAACACAAAGCTGGAGGATCTGCTGGAAACTGCCGATGCATTTAAAGAGTTGGGTGTGAACCGTTTAATCTTTACCAAGTTGGATGAGACCAATAGTTTGAGTAATGTGATCGAGGTCGCCCAAAGACTGCGTATCCCACTGTCATATGTCACCACGGGGCAAAGTGTGCCCGAGGATATAGAGGTTGCCACTTTCGAAGTAATTAAGAGGTATGCGGAAAAGTACGCGAATAAGGAGACTATCAATGCGTGATCAAGCGGAACGTTTAAGGGAGCTAGTGAATAGCAAAAATCATCGGGTCAACTCCCGTCGAGCCCGCATCATCGCTATAACCAGTGGCAAAGGCGGGGTTGGGAAAACCAACCTTTCCGTTAATCTTTCCATCTGCCTTTCCAAACTAGGCCAAAAGGTGACTTTGATCGATACCGACTTAGGACTGGCCAATATTGATTTAATGTTGGGGATAATTCCCCAATACCATCTTGGCCATTTCTTCTCCGGGGAACGGGATTTGGCGGATGTGGTCATAGAAGGTCCGGCGGGCGTCCGGATTATCGCGGGTGGTTCCGGCCTGCAGGAGCTGGCCAATATCGGTTCTTGGCAGTTGGACCAGTGTATAAACCGGCTGTATACTTTGGATGAGGATAATGATTTCATCATTCTTGATACCGGAGCGGGGATCTCCAACAAAGTGATCCGCTTTCTGTTGGCCGCGGAAGAAATCGTGGTGGTGACGATTCCGGAACCGACTTCCATCGCCGATGCTTATGGCGTGATCAAGATTATCTCCAAAGAAAACCCCGACGCCAAGATTTATGTAGCGGTTAATATGGTGAAAAGTGATGAAGAAGGCGAACAGGTGGTGGAGCGCCTCCGCATCGTTGCCGAGAAGTTCCTGCAATTTCCGCTGGAATCCTTAGGCCATATTCATTTTGACCATAATGTGCCCAAAGCGGTAAAACAACAACAGCCTTTTACTTTGGCCCATCCGCATTCCAAAGCTTCCCAGGGGATTTGGAAGATGGCTCAGCACCTATTACTCTTACCGGACCATCCGTCGCGGGGGATTACCATGTTCTTCCAAAGACTGTTTTTCGGTAAAGCGCGCTAATGAAGTTTGCTCCCATGTGAATCCTGGAGGTGAAAGCGATGGACGTTTCCCAATATTTAAACGTGTTTATGGATGAATGTCAGGAACATTTGCAATCCTTGAACCAGTCTTTGCTGGCGTTGGAACAAGACCCGGACAACATGGAGATCCTAAACCAGATTTTCCGCGCCGCCCATACTTTAAAAGGCGCCTCGGCAACCATGGGTTTTAACAAGATGTCCAACGTGACCCATGCGATGGAAGACGTACTCAGTCTGCTGCGGCAAAATGAACTGAAAGTCAATGCCGAGCTAATTAACACCCTTTTCGAGGCGTTGGATCTTCTGGAAGTGTTGGCGCAAGGCATTGCGGAAGGCCGGGAAGAAGACATCGAGATTGCCGGTGTTCTTCAGAATCTGCAAAAGTTTACGACCCAAGAGGTAACTGCCAAACAAGATCAGTCCGCGGAACGCCGTCGCAATCTTCAGTTACGTTATCTGCCCGCGGAGATTGAACGGATCAAAGAGGCGGCTAATGAAGGCTTGAACCTGAATCACCTCCATGTTTACCTACAGGAAGAATGTTTGCTCAAAGGGGCCCGCGCCTTTATGATCTTACGTGAGTTGGAAGCCCACGGGGAGATTGTGCGTACGATCCCGACGGCGAAGGAACTGGAAGACGAACGGTTTGATACCGACTTTATTGTCGGCATTTTAAGTAAAAAACCGCTGGAGTTTTTGGTCCGTTTTCTTGAAAAGATGCTTGATGTGGCCAGGGTTGAGGGCGAAGTAGTTGGCCCCGACGATCTTCTGGTCGAACGTCGGGGCGGTGTGGCCAAAGCAACCACGGACACCAGCCCGCCAAAGGCAACCAGTACGAAAGCCCTTTCCAACGTCTCACCGACGGTCCGGGTGGACATCCGGAAGTTGGATGATCTGATGAACCTCGTTGGGGAACTGGTGATCACCCGTTCCCGGTTGGAACAGCTAAGCTCGGAGCAGGGCGACCATGCCCTGGCGGAGACGGTCGAGCAGCTGACCCGGTTGACCATGGACCTGCGGGACCAGGTGTTGAAAACAAGGATGGTTCCGGTGGATAATGTTTTCTCCCGTTTCCCCCGTCTGGTGCGGGATCTGGCCCGGGAAACCGGGAAAGAAGTACAGTTACAGATTAGCGGTGCCGAAACTGAATTGGACCGGACGGTGATCGATGAGATCGTTGATCCGTTGGTTCATATCATCAGAAACAGCATTGACCACGGCATTGAACCCCCCGAGGTCAGGACGGCGGCCGGGAAAAGCCTGCCGGGTGTGGTGGAGCTTAAAGCGTACCAAGCCGGGAATAATGTGGTGATTGAGGTAATTGATGACGGTGCGGGGGTGAATCTGGAAAAAGTCAGGGCCCGTGCGTTGGAGCGGGGGATTGTTACCCCTGAGGATCTGGAGGATATGGACGATGAAGAGGTTATGAATCTGATCTTTCTTCCCGGTTTCTCCACTTCCGACCAGGTAACGGATATTTCCGGCCGGGGGGTCGGGATGGATGTGGTTAAAACCCAGATTTCAAACCTGGGCGGCGTGGTAGAGATGACAAGCGAGGCAGGGAAGGGAACGAAGTTTACCATTCGTCTGCCCTTGACTTTGGCTATTATCCAAACGCTCATTGTCCAACTGGGGGATGAGGTGTTTGCCATTCCTTCCACCCTGATCGACCAGACGATTAGTGTGGCGAAGAAAGATATCAAAATTCTCCGGAACCGGGAGGTCACCTTGTACCGGGGTGAGCTGATCCCGTTAGTCCGGCTGCAGGATTATTTAGGTGTGGACAGAGCCAAAAATGCCAACTTGGAAGAGCTGGATGTGGTGGTGATCAGTACCGGAGAGCGCCGGATCGGTTTTGTTGTTGATACGCTGGTGCGCCAACAGGATGTGGTGATTAAATCCCTCGGATCCTATCTGGGGAATATTCCTGGGATCGCCGGTGCGACCATCTTGGGGGACGGGAAAATTGCTTTGATTCTTGATTTGCGTTCTGTCGCTTAACCAACCGTATTGAAGGGGGGATACATAATGAAAGATCGTCAGGGCAAAGAGCGGCAAGAGGAAACTACCCAGATTATCGTCTTTAAGCTGGGCGAAGAAGAGTTTGGTGTTGATATTTTACAGGTTCGGGAGATTGAAAAACTGGACCAAGGAATTACCAGGGTGCCGAAGGCCCCCCCGTTTGTGGAAGGCGTTATTAACCTGCGCGGCGAGATTATTCCCATCGTTGACCTCCGGGTCCGCTTCGGGTTGACCGTTCCCGAACTTGGACTCGATTCCCGGGTCATTATTGTTGAGGTGGGCGAGGCGCTGGTCGGCATGCTGGTCGACGCGGTGGTTGAAGTGTTGAGGATTCCAGTTTCGGCTATTGAACCGCCGCCGCCGATCACCAAAGGCGTGGACTCCTATTATCTGGCCGGGGTGGCCAAGCTTGAAGACCGTTTGATTGTCCTGCTTAACTTGGAACGGACGCTCAGTCCGGAAGAGGAGAAGGAATTACGCGAAGCGGAACTGGAGTGATGATTGATGATTGAGGATTTGAGCCCCCTCCAATTGGATGCCCTCCGTGAAGTGGGGAACATTGGCGCCGGGCATGCGGCAACGGTGCTTTCCCAACTGATCAACAAGAAGGTATCGATGACTGTTCCGCAGGTAAATGTGCTGCCCCTGGCCGAGGCCTGTAATTTTGTGGGTGGCCCGGAACAACCGATGGTCGGTGTTTATCTCCGCATCTTTGGCGGGGCGCCCAGCAAGATGCTTTATCTTTTTCCGGAAGAGAAAGCCCTTTTCATGGCCGGACTTTTGATTAACGACCCGGAGAAATGCCGTAATCTTTTGGGTGAATTGGAAGTTTCAGCGCTGAAAGAGATCGGCAATATTCTCACCGGGGCTTATGTGTACGCTTTTTCCAACTTTACCGGTATTCATATGATTTCGTCCGTACCGGCACTGGCCTTTGATATGGTCGGTGCCATTCTCAATACGGTCTTGGCCGATCTGGGCGAAATAGGTGATTATGCGGTTATCATTCAAACGCAGTTGACAGCTTGTGACGAGAGTGTTGACGGTCATTTCTTTTTAGTTCCGGATCCCGGATCTTTGGTAACAATCTTGGATGCGTTGGGAGTGAAGGAAGGATGTCAGAACCGATCCGGGTTGGAATGTCCGAAATCGTAGTGGCGAAAGCACCGAATGTTCTCGTGACGTTAGGTTTAGGTTCTTGTGTTGCGGTGTGTATCTATGATTTTTTTTTAAAAGTAGGCGGAATGGCCCACATCATGCTACCCGACAGTTCCCTGTCCAGTCCCAATGCGGTGACCAACCGCGGTAAATTTGCCGATACGGCGGTTCCGGACTTGTTTAATATGCTTCTCCAAAAAGGCGCCGCGAAAGAACGGTTGGTTGTGAAGATTGCCGGAGGCGCCCAAATGTTTTCCTTTAATGGTCTGAACGATCAGATCCAGATCGGGGCACGCAATGTGGCGGCGGTGGAAAAGGCCCTGGCGGAACTGGGTTTGACCATTACCAACCGCAGTGTGGGCGGGAACGTGGGAAGGTCTGTTTTTATGGATTTAGAGACCGGGAGCGTGCGTATAAAGATGTTAAACTCCCCCGAAATCATTTTATAAGAGGATTTACCCTGTATTTGTCGAAGAAGTTAGAGATTGGAGAAAGGAAATATATACCTTAAAGGGGGAAGGGTATATAATGCTCAGTAAAGGGCGGGAGACACAGCTTTGGAAAGAATATCGCCAGGGAGGTTCGGACGCCGCCCGTGAGAAGCTGATCGAGGGTTACGCTCCCCTTGTTAAATATGTCGCCGGCCGGGTAGCCATTGGCCTACCACCAAATGTGGAGTTTGATGACTTAGTAAGTTATGGCATCTTTGGTTTGATTGATGCGATCGATAAATTTGACCCGGACCGCGGAATTAAATTTGAAACTTATGCGATTGCCCGGATCCGCGGGGCAATCATGGACGGATTACGTAATAATGATTGGGTCCCCCGCTCGGTACGGCAAAAAGCCAAAGAACTGGAGAAAGTCTGTAGTGAACTGGAAAACCGGTTAGGAAGATACGCGACGGACCAAGAGATCTGTGAATCTTTAAACATCTCCCTGGAAGAATTTCACCGGTTATTAAACGAAGTCAGCTGTACAACCCTGAGTTCGTTAGATGAATTGTGGCTGACGCGCAACCTGGATGATGACAGTGTACGGGTTTTAGATTTGATCGAAAACGAAGACAGTTCGGATCCGGAAAAACTGGTCGAAATCGCCGAGTTAAAGGCGGCACTGGCCAAATCCATCGATGCACTTTCGGAACGGGAAAAGTTGGTGATTACCCTTTATTATTACGAAGGATTAACCCTTAAGGAAATTGGCCAGACCTTGAATATTTCCGAATCACGGGTGTCACAGATTCATACCAAGGCAATTTTTCGTTTGAAAGGCAGACTTGCCCGTTGGCGTACGGCCATTGGAGTTTTGTAACGGAAGGAGCGTTAAGCGTTGAGTTTGGCACATGTTAAGATTGATATATCTAATGATAAGATGCAAGCTTATCTCCAGCTTGATCTGCCCCCGGAGGGAACCGCTTGGCCCACCTTTGATCAGATCATGGAAAAATTGCATGCCGAAGGGGTTGTTTTCGGCATAAGGGAGGAAGTAATCCACCGCCTCCTGGAAGAAAAGTCAAACCGGTTGACATTGATTGCCGAAGGGGTTTACCCGGTCGACGGCGAGGACGCCAGTTTACAGTATTTCTTTGAAACCGACCGGGTCCGCCTCTTGCCAAAGGAGTTGGAGGACGGCCGGGTTGACCACCGTGAACTCTCTTTGGTCCAGAGCGTGCAGAAGGGCCAAGTGTTGGTGGAGAAGAAACCGGCTACCCCCGGGGTGGCGGGGAAAAATGTGTTGGGGGAAGAAGTCCCGGCGGTAGCCGGTAAGGATGTTAATCTCCTGGCCGGGAAGAATGTGGTTTGGGATAACAACCGGTTAATTGCCACTTGTGACGGCGAGCCGACCAAGACGGGGAATAAAGTCTCGGTGCAATTGGTCCATGAGATCAGAGGCAATGTCGGATATAAGACCGGGAATATTGATTTTATCGGTTCTGTTCATATCCGGGGTGACGTCGAAAGCGGGTTTATCGTCAAAGCCGGTGGCGACGTTGTGATCACCGGGAATGTGGAGGGCGGGAACATTCAAGCAGAAGGAAACATCACCATTAACGGTGGGATTATTGGACAGGATAAGTCGGTGATCAAATGTAACGGTGATCTTTATGCCCGTTATATTGACCACGCCCAGGTTGATGCGGAAGGAACAATTAAGGTTCGGGACGCGATCATGCATAGTGTGGTCAACTCCGGACAGAAGGTTATTCTCGGCACGAAAAAAGGCATGATCATGGGTGGTGTGGTCCGGGCGGCCGATCTGATTGATGTCCAGTTTTTAGGGTCAAAAATGGGGACCCAGACCGAAGTCGAAGTCGGGATCAACCCCGGTTTTCGGCGGGAATTGAATGAGATCGAGAAACGATTACCCGCCCTGGAGAAGGAACTGGATATGGTGGAGAAGGCGCTGACGTTGTTAAATCGACAGCAGGAGCTTCCACCGAAACGGGAGGAACAGAAGGCGAAACTGATTCGAACTTCCTTTGTGCTGAAAGCCGAGAAGCGGAAACTGGAAAGCCGCCGGGACGAGATTCTGCTGTTAATTAACGAGCGTCAGTTGGAACGGGGTTCGATTCGGGTGCGCCAAACGATCTATCCCGGTGTCCGCGTCATTATCGGGAAAGCGGTCCGGGTTTTCAAGGATAATCTCAACTATGCGGTTTTGACTTACCACGAAGGAGAAGTGTCGATTCAACCATACCGCTAAGGGAGGGTTAACGGTGATCGGGCCCTTAGACACACAAATATTGGTAAATCGAACTTTAGAGGTGCAAAAACTGCATGGTGGCGCTATCCAAGGACAAGAGGACGAAGAACAGATCCGCAAGGAACGCCTGGAGAACCAGATAAACCAGGAGGAACGGCGGGTCCAGCGGAAAAGTGAAATTGTGCACGGACGCATCCAGGATGAGGGGAAACGCCGGGAAACTAATCCACGGCCAAAAGGAGAAAGAAAAGCCAAAAAAGAAGCGGAACAGCAAAGCGGACGCGAACGCGAGAAGGATCGTCACGAGTGGCGCGGACGCTTTGTCGATCTTGAGTTGTAGTAAGCGAGAGGGGATCAGTTTAGATGGTTGGTTGGGGCTTCCTTTTTTTGCTGGTGGTCATCATACTGGGTTGGCGGGAACGAAGAAGGTATTACCGCAAGTTTTCCGAACTCAACACGCGGCTGGCACAGGTTGAAGAGTTGCTGCTGGAAGTCTGCGCGTTAGTTGAGGAAAAAATCGTCCCGGGAGAACTGCCGCCGCTCCAGCCGGAACCGGCCGTACCGGAAAAACCGGCGGAAAAAACAGAACCGGACCAACCGGGCCGGCGCAAAGAGCCGGAAAAACCCAACGCTGACGAGGTGGGCGTACCGGGGACGACCGCGCTACGGGTCGTTAGTAAACCAGTGGAAGAGACGGCACCACCATCGCCAACAGTGGCGAGCCGAAAGGAACAGCCCGGCTTGACCGGGGAGCAACCGGCGCCACCGGAGCAACCGGATTCCCCGCCTAAAATGCCAGCCAAAAAAGGGAGGAAGCCAGCAACGGATAAAAAGACGAAGACCGTAAACGTACAAAAGCTACCCCCCTGGAATCAACAGATCATTGAGCTATGGCAAAAAGGATTATCCGTCCAGGAGATTGCCCGCCAAATTGGAAAAGGCCAGGGTGAAGTGCAATTAATTCTTGATCTCTATGGTAATGAGCGGGTGCAAAATTAATAAGATGAGGAGACGAAGGTCTCTTCGTTTTGTTTAAAATATTTCTTACGCAGCAGGGAACTGGTTAGATTTGTGGAACATCTATATTTCGGGTAATATTTCAGAGCTGGCCTTAGGGCTTTAATGAATAGGGGGAGCATTATGCTTCAGTTTGAGGTAACAAACCAACAGTTTGCGACGATAAAAGTCATTGGGGTGGGCGGCGGAGGGACCAACGCCGTAAACCGAATGATAGAAGCGGGCTTACAAGGGGTTGAATTCGTAGCAATTAATACGGACGGACAAGCTCTTCTTCGCTCGAAGGCTGATACAAGATTACGTATTGGTGACCAGTTAACCAAAGGTTTAGGCGCTGGTGCCAATCCGGAGATTGGGCGACAGGCTGCCGAAGAGAGTAGGGATGAGATTAGCGAAGTCCTGAAAGGGAGCGATATGGTTTTCATCACGGCCGGCATGGGCGGTGGTACGGGAACGGGAGCCGCACCGGTCATTGCGGAAATGGCCAAAGAAATAGGGGCGCTGACGGTCGGGGTGGTGACTAAACCCTTTAATTTTGAGGGCAAAGTCCGGATGCTCCAGGCGGAAGAGGGAGTCAAGGCCCTCAAAGAACGGGTCGATACGTTAATTACCATCCCCAACGAACGCCTCTTTCAGATCGTGGATAAAAAGACCTCTTTTGTCGAGGCTTTCAAAATAGCGGATGATGTTTTACGCCAAGGGGTGCAAGGCATCTCCGATCTGATCACCATCACCGGCCTGATCAACGTGGATTTTGCCGATGTGAAAACGATCATGAACAATGCCGGTTCGGCGTTGATGGGGATTGGGACGGCCAAGGGCGAAAACCGGGCCGTGGAAGCGGCGAAAACAGCGGTTTCTTCCCCCCTCCTTGAGACTTCGATTGCCGGAGCCAAAGGCATCTTGCTTAACATCACCGGCAGCTCGGATATGGGGCTGTTTGAGATCAACGAAGCGGCGGCGATTATTACCGAGGCGGCGGATCCCGATGCCAACATTATCTTCGGAGCGGTGATCGATGAGAACCAAGGGGATGAGATTCGGATTACAGTGATTGCCACCGGCTTCCAACAAAAAAAACAGCGCCTTGGTTTGGAAGAGTTGGAACTGCGGTCACTGGTGGATGGGGATGAATTGGAGATCCCCTCTTTTCTCTGGAAAAAAGGAAAGCGTAGCTAGTAAAGGACCGGGGACGGAGGGGCTTCACCAAAAAAATCCAATAAAGAAATTATGTTTTGCGAAATGGCCTGAATAGGCCATTTTGTGCTTTATGGGCGGAATCGGTTAATTCCGGTACAAATTTCGAAGAACAGAGGGGATTCGTGAAAAACCGGTGGTATCTCCGGTTGGGTGGAGAAAGATGTGATTGTTTAAAAAGGATTTTTGGCTGGTGAACGGTAGATTCAGATCAGGAAAGAAGGTGGGGACGTGCGGGATGTCTACATTGACGAATGGCTCTTTGGGGCGTTAATTAGTTTGATCATGAATTACCTGTTGTTATGGGCGACGGAAAGGATTCTGAATAAAAACCGGAAAAAGCAGGGGCGGTGGCGCCTTTTGACAGCTGCCTTCTTTGGCAGTATTTATTATTTTCTCCTCTGTTATCGGCTGGAGATTGGTACGGTCGGCGATTACGAACTGGTTGTTTTTATCGGGGTTGGCCTTTTGATGTTGGTAATGGCCTTTCCACCGCGGTCGGTTCAAGATTTTCTCCGGACGATTGGCCTCTTTACCTTACTTCTCATTTTAACCTCCGGTATCACCTACTTTCTGTTGTATTCGCCCTTTCTCCCCCATCTGGCCCCGTACAATCCCTGGCAGGTTGTTTTGGTTAACGTCCTTTCTTTGCTGATTGTTACCGAGTTGGGATGGGGATTGGTCCATCAAGTCTTGCTGGAAAAAGAATGCCTTTTTTCGTTGCGCCTCAGTGTCAACGGGAATACCAGGGAGTTTGCGGCTTTGCTTGATACGGGTAATCTCCTTGTGGATCCTTTAACGAAACGCCCGGTTTTAGTGGTGGAAAGTCAGGTTTTGCAAGGGGTGGTTCCCCCCGAGATTCTGGCCTTAAGCAAACTGATGGCGGAGGGGGGGCTCCCGGACAACAAGGCGTTGGCGTTTAGCCCCGAGTGGGTGGCCCGCATCCGGTTTATCAGTTATACCAGCATGGGGAAGCAAAAGGGTTTTCTGTTGGGCTTCCGTCCGGATGAAGTATGTTTACTGGGCAAGGAACCGAAAAGACTGCCGCCGGTGGTCATTGGTCTTTATCAGTTTGCCAAACTGGGTGGTGCCGGTAATTACCAAGCGCTCTTGCCTTCTTCGCTCTTGAACTGGGTTTATTAAACCCATGTCTGTGGTACACAGGCAGTTTAGATGGTACACAGGCAGTTTAGATATTGAAAGGGGGAGTCGGTTGTGGTGAGAAATTGGTGGCGGATGCGGTTGGCACTAAAAATCCTGCTCGTGCGGATTCTGCAAAAATTAACCCTTTATCCGCGGGGAATTTATTATATCGGTGGCAGTGAAGCGCTTCCTCCCCCCCTCAGCAGTGAAGAAGAGGGTTATCTGTTGGGGAGATTGAAAACCGGGGATCCGGCGGTGCGCAGCCTGTTGATCGAACATAATCTGCGTTTGGTGGTTTATATCGCCCGTAAATTTGAGAACACGGGGATAGGGATTGAGGATCTGGTTTCGATTGGGGCGATCGGCCTCATCAAAGCGGTGAATACGTTTGATCCGGATAAAAAGATCAAACTGGCCACCTATGCCTCCCGTTGTATTGAGAACGAAATTTTGATGTTTTTGCGCCGGAACAGTAAACTCCGCTCGGAGGTCTCCTTTGATGAACCGCTCAATGTGGACTGGGATGGGAACGAACTGCTCCTTTCGGACGTTTTGGGGACCGAAAATGACGTGGCTTACAAACAGTTGGAGGAAGAGGTGGATAAAGATTTGCTGGCCTCCGCGATGGCCATGTTGTCGCGGAGGGAGAGGTCCATTGTGGAATTGCGTTTTGGGTTGAAGGACGGGGTCGAGAAAACCCAGAAAGAAGTGGCGGATTTTTTGGGAATCTCCCAGTCTTACATCTCCCGTTTGGAGAAGCGGATCATCAAAAAGTTACAAAAAGAAATCAGAAAAATGGGTTAGCGCCTTGAAAACAAAGGAGGATTTTGCTGAGGGAAGCCGAAGAAGTAACCTAAAAGGCGAAGCCGGCTAGGCATGGACGGCTCAAGCCGTATTCTTAAGCGATGGTTAAAGCAAAGGCTGGAAGTTGATTCGCCGTTTCTTCTGTCTAGCTATGATCAAAATCGCTCCGGTAATTTAGGGGGAAAAGTGTGATGAATACCGCTAATCTGCTCTCATTGAGTCGACTTCTCTTAGCCCCATTTATTTTAGTGTTTTTTTCACGGAAGAACCTGTACGGTGTGATTGCGCTTTGGGCCCTGGCGGCCCTGACGGATTTTTTGGACGGACGGCTGGCGCGTAAACGGGGTGAGATCAGTGAATTGGGGAAGATTCTCGATCCGTTGGCGGACAAAATGACCCTGGGTTGTTCCTTCATTGCCCTGATGATCTGGTACGATTTACCCGATTGGCTTGGCGTAATCTATATCACCAAGGAGCTGCTGCAATTAACGGGCGGCCTGGTCTTTTTGAAGACAAAGCAGAAGGTGATTCCCAGCAACTATTGGGGGAAAGCCAGCACCTTCGTTTTCTTTGTTGGTTTGTTTGTTTTTTGTTTCAAAGCCGGGCTTGGCGTGCTCATTCTCTCCCTCGGTCTCGGCCTTTCCTTGATTGCCTTTTATACCTACTCCCGGAATGTTCTGAGGAAGAACTAGCGAAAAGACGGTCTATATAAGACTTTAAGTTTTTGCGGTTGCCTCATTTCACCCGAAGAAAAATGACGTTTCGTCATTTTTCTTTTTTTGATCGGGGATAATAAGCCCATGTTTTAACGGGGAGGAATAGCGGTGCTGATCCCACTTTTTTTGGTCTCAATTCTTCCGGGGGTTCTCTGGCTTGTCTTCTTTTACCGGCAAGACCGGTATGAACCGGAGCCGAAGCGGGTGATTACCCGGGTCTTCCTGGGCGGCATGTTGCTGGTCGTCCCGGCCGGGACCCTTGAACTTCTGGGGAAAGAGGGATTAACCGTTGCCCGGACTTCCGGGGATTTGGGGTCGCTCTTTTTCTACTCCTTCTTTTTCATTGCCCTCATCGAAGAAGGACTGAAATTTTTGCTCCTGGCTTTGACGGTTAACTACCGTAAAGACATGAATGAACCGGTGGATGGGATTGTCTATGGGGTGACCGCCGGTCTGGGCTTTGCGGCTTTGGAAAACCTCCTTTACGCCGGCACCCTCGGTTTTGAAGTCGGTCTGTGGCGGGCGGTGGTGACTTGTCTGGCCCATGCCACCTTTACGGGTTGGGGTGGCTATTTTTTAACTGTGGGAAGAGGAGGCCGTTCCGTGCGGCAACGGTTTTTCCGCGGTTATGGGGTAGCCCTGTTTTGGCACGGGTTATATGATTTTCTGATCTTTTTAGACACCCCGCTCTGGACGGCGGCCGCCTTAGCTTTAACGGGAATATTACTCTATTTGTTGTTCCGGAAAATGCACACTCTGGCGGCGCTTTCCCCCTTTGCTAAATGAGTGATGATGGGTGGGGGGGGGATAAAATCCCAACGGATCCGGTTTTTGTTCCCCGCAGAATTCTGGTATAATTGATGCTAGAATTCCAATAGTTTGAGGTGAAAGCAATGGCCGGACATTCGAAATGGTCCAATATCAAACGGAAGAAAGAAAAGACGGATGCCCAGAAGGCAAAGGCGTTTACTAAAGTGACCAGGGAGATTATTGTCGCCGTTAAAGCCGGGGGCGGGGATCCGGACGCCAATTTCCAACTACGGTTAGCCATCCAAAGAGCGAAAGCGGTAAATATGCCGAACGAAAACATTAACCGGGCCATTAAACGGGCGTTAGGTTCCACCGATGCTGATCAGTTTGAAGAGATTATTTACGAAGGATACGGACCGGCCGGGGTCGCCTTTTTGGTCCAAACCTTATCGGATAACCGGAATCGGACCGCCAGTGAGATGCGGTATATCTTTTCGCGCAACAACGGGAATTTAGGGGAAACCGGCTGTGTGGCCTGGCTTTTTGAGCAAAAGGGCGTGATCACGGTTCCGAAGGAAAAAGTGGACCTGGATGAAGAGAAACTCTTTGAACTGGCGTTGGAAGCTGGAGCCGAGGATCTCCGGGATGAAGATGATTATTACGAAATTATCACCGGTCTTTCCGAATTGGAACAGGTGCGCAACTACTTGGAAGGGAAAATTCCGATCGAAGAAGCCGAACTGGCCTATCTGCCCAAGAATACGGTCACCGTTACTCCGGAGGAGGGTGAAAGCTTACTTAAGCTGGTCGAGGCTTTGGAAGAACACGATGATGTGCAAAACGTCTATGCCAACTTTGAGATCGCCGAAAACAATTAGGGTATAAGCCGGCCAATTTTTGGGTAATTTAACCCAAAATGGAACGAGGAGCGATCAGGATGAAAAAGGTAAGGCCGCTTCTCCTCCTTGGGCTGGTTTTGGGTGGCGTTTACCTCCTGGCGAACACCGGTAAACTATCCTTAATTAACGGTGCCGGGTGGAACAAAAAAAGTTTTATCCTGGAGTATACAGCTTTTTATACCGGTTGCCAACATGAGGAGCGGCGAGAGGAGCGTCACGCCCCGCAAAACCGGGCCGCTTTGCTGGAAAGACTGACCGGTGAAGGTTGGGTGATTACTAACTTCACCGCCGGGCGGGTGGCCCTGGCCAAGGACGTGGCCAAGCTCTGCCGGGACTGCCAGGAGCAGGAGTTTGTCGGGATTTACGGGAATGAGATTGGTGTGTACGCCGGTAGTCCCGAAAAGCCCGGCCCCTTAAAACAGGTGATCCCGGTGGATATCAGTCGTCTTCCCCAGGCGGAAATTGATGACCTCAGGGCGGGGATCGTCTGCCATGAAGCGCAAGAGAAGTGGCGAATCTTGGAGGGGTACCAAAATTAAGGGTCCAAGGAAAGAAAACCTGGAGGAGATCGTCCTCCAGGAGACCCAGGGCGATGTGCCGACCTTCGCGCCGGCTAACCAGGATACCACTGACGCTGCTGCGGCCGTCCGCCGGCACCCGGGCTAACCTTTGCTCGAACCCGCTTCCTACCTGAACCGGCGGACCGTACTCCATGACGCGGCAAGAAACGGGCTCTGCACTCAGCCCCAGCAACTCCATCCCCTTCCGGAGCGGGATCAAATCGCTGGGACCTTCGCGCCGACCGGTTAAGGTAAGATTAAACCTTAACCAATACCCGAACCGATCTTTGCTCGACCTCCTTTCACCGGTGTCAGCCGGATCTGACAGGGTAAAATTCAGTCTTCGTTCGGCCGGACATCCACCACTCCTATTTTAACCGGGTTGGTCCGGGATTATACTCCGGCCGAACGGCGCGGACGGTTCCAGAAAAGAGAGGACAGGGAGAAAATAATTAACTTGAGGAGGAAATACTTAAAGATAGTAGAATAATCTTAACGTTATGTGATTTTTTTGCGCAATTCGAGGAGGGTTTAGTTTGAAGAGTTAT
This sequence comes from Bacillota bacterium, assembly GCA_012727425.1. Taxonomy (GTDB): domain Bacteria; phylum Bacillota; class UBA4882; order UBA10575; family UBA10575; genus Capillibacterium. The sequence goes on along the minus strand of JAAYHQ010000068.1, from coordinate 4,000 downwards.
AGCGTGGATAAGATTCGAAACATTGTCCTAGTTGGCCATGGCGGATGCGGAAAAACAATGGTGGCCGAGGCCATGCTCTACCAGACCAAAGCGGTTGAACGGTTTGGGCAAGTCGATGACGGAACTTCGGTGCTGGATCACGATCCGGAAGAAGTGAAAAGGAAAATCTCGATCAATACCGCCCTCGCGCCGGTGGAATTCGAGGGCCACAAAATAAATCTCCTTGATACGCCCGGTTTTTTTGATTTTGTCGGTGATGTTAAAGCCGGGGTCCGGGTGGCCGATGCCGGAATCGTGGTGGTTTGTGCCGTTAGTGGCGTGGAAGTCGGCACCGAAAAGGTCTGGGGCTATCTGGACGAAAGAGACTTGCCCCGGATCGTTTTTGTCAATAAAATGGACCGGGAAAACGCCAATTTCCAGCAGGTTTTTGAAGCGTTAAAAGCCAAGTTCGGGAACAAGCTGGTGCCGGTTCAGATTCCCATCGGTGCCGCTGAAAGCTTCCAAGGGATAGTCGATGTGATCACGGGTAAAGCTTATATCGACGGGAAAGAAACGGAAGTTCCGGCGGAATTAAAAGACCAGGTGGAAGAGTACTACCACCTCCTTTTAGAGGCGGCGGCTGAGGCCGATGATGATCTGCTCACCAAGTATCTGGAAGGGGAGGAGCTGACGCCGGAGGAGGTTTTGGTCGGGTTCCGGAAAGGAACGATGAGTAACCAGATTGTCCCCGTGATGTGTGGATCGGCCGTGAAAAACATCGGCATCGGGGCTTTACTGAAGAAGGTGGTGGAGGCGTTGCCTTCGCCCGCCGATGTTACACCGGAGATTGTGACCAATCCGCAGAACAAAGAGGAGACAGAGCTGAAAGCGGATGCCAATGGACCAACGGCCGCCCTTGTCTTTAAAACCATGGCCGACCCCTTTGTTGGTAAACTAACCCTCTTCCGCGTTTATTCCGGTAAAGTAAAATCCGACTCCTCCCTCTGGAATGCTTCCCAGAACCAGGAAGAGCGGATCGGTCAGCTTTTCTTAATCAAGGGGAAAACCCAGATCCCTGTGGATGAACTTTCCGCCGGCGATCTTGGCGCCGTTGCTAAACTGCAGGTCACGAAGACCAATGATACCCTGTGTACGAAAGGTTCCCCGTGCCTGCTGCAAGGAATCGAATTTCCGAACCCCAAATTCACCCTGGCGGTGGTGGCAAAAAGCAAGGGCGATGAGGATAAGATCAGTGGCGGGCTAAGCCGGCTGGTGGATGAAGATCCCACGTTGAAAGTGGAGAAGGATACGACCACCAAAGAAACGCTCCTTTCCGGGCTCGGCGACTTGCACCTGGAAGTAACCACCAGCAAATTGGAGAAGAAATTTGGGGCCAAGGTTGAGTTGAAAGACCCGAAAATCCCCTATAAGGAGACGATTAAGGGGAAAGTTCAGGTCGAAGGGAAACACAAGAAACAATCGGGTGGACGGGGCCAGTACGGCCATGTCTGGTTGGAGATCGAACCGTTGCCGCCAGGTGGTGATTTTGAGTTTGTTGACAAGATCTTTGGCGGCGCCGTCCCGCGGCAGTACATCCCGGCCGTCGAAAAAGGGGTCCGTGAAACCATGGAAGAAGGCGTCCTCGCCGGCTACCCGGTGGTTGATGTGAAAGTAACGCTTTATGACGGTTCCTACCATAGTGTGGACTCTTCGGAGATGGCCTTTAAGATTGCCGCTTCGATGGCGTTTAAGAAAGGGTTTATGGAAGCAAACCCGGTCTTGTTGGAGCCGATCATGAATGTCACCGTGACTGTTCCCGAGGAGTACATGGGTGATATTATCGGCGATCTAAATAAGAAGCGCGGCCGGATTCTGGGGATGGATCCGGACCGCGGGAACCAGATTATCCGCGCCCATGTGCCCCTTAGTGAGATGTTCAAGTATGCGATTGACCTCCGCTCGATTACGCAAGGGCGTGGCGATTTCGAAATGGAATTCGACCACTACGAAGAAGTCCCGGCGAACCAGGCGGAAGCGATCATTGCTGAGGCAAAGGCGGAGGAATAACGGCAGGGGTACTTCCGAACTTCGGTAAAGAATAAGTACCTGGTTTTAAGCAAATCGTCTTATATATTCGGTCGAAAAGCGCGATCCGATGACCAAAAAAGCCCGGAAACGGGCTTTTTTTGGTCTAGAAACTGTTGCCGAACAACGTCGACTCAACTAAAGTGCAGATAATATGGCCTAGCATCAAGAAGATCTCTTTAACCCGCGGGCGGTTCACCGCCGGGAGGTAAAAGAGGAGATCGGGACGGTGGTCTTTTGGTGGGGGGTAACTGCAGAACGCAAAGGTAAAAAGGGATTTTTCTTTCGCGGTGCGTACTAACGCTTCGGTTTGGTGGTTGTGTTCACCGGCGATCAGGAAAAGCGCATCACCGCTTTCCTTCTGGCCAATTAAATCCACTAAGGACGGTTGTGGCTTGGAGACATGCTCCAGAAAACGTACCGGAAGCGGTGGCCGGTCCATATTCAAACCAGACCGGAGGTGGTCGGCAAGATCACGGGCAATATTATGGTAAGGTTCCAAGCCGACAACATAGATGGTTTTTTGCGCCTGAAAAAGATCCACCATTTTCCCGGCCATTTGCCGTGCAATTTCTAAGCCTTCCGTACTAAGCAGGACCGGCAGTTCGGCAAGGTCAAGTAATTGGGCGCGGATAAATTCCCGGCTAAAGTTGGGGGTCAGCATCAAAATCCTCCTTATAAAACTTCCGCCAATGTCACCTATCCTATTCTATGAACATAAAATGTCTTAAGTGCATAGAATTAAGGGATGAGGTGATGAAAAATGGCAGAAAAGTATCGGATTAAAAGACCCCAAGGACAACAGGGTATTTCGCGAAGTTGGGGCCAGAACGCAAATCAGGCCGGTCCTTACCATACCATCCGTATGCCCCAGGACCAGGCGGCGTACGATCCGTGGGCCGATTGGTTTAATGCCGGCCTTGATCCGGAACCTTTTGCCGACCACTTTGCGGTCGACCCCGAGGTCGATCATACCCCCTTGTATTTTGCCGAGAGCCCGGACCTTAGCACACCATGGTTTTTCCCCCGAGAAATGCAGCACCACCCGGAGGAACCGGAGACGTCTCTATGGCAAGCCCAACCGGAAGACCCGGGAGCAGAGGTTGCCCGCGACGATGACCGCTCCGGTCCCCAAAATTCTCAACACGACCAGGATAATCAGGGGCAACGCCCGAGTGAAGCGCCAACAACACCGGACTTTATAGAGGACAGCTCTTTGGTGCGGGAAGAAGAACCGTCGGCAACCGCGGATGAAAATGCGGAGGAAACCCGGGAAGCAGTGGCGGTCCGGCAGCTAGATCAAGCGCCACCGAAAAGCGAAACAATTCAGGCTGAAGATGAAGAAAAGACCAAGTCCGATGCGGTGAAGCGGATTGAGCAGGAGAAAGCGCTTAAAGCCGAAACCGAGAAGGGAGAACCAACCGGTAAGAACAGGGAACCGTTGGTCTGGAAAGCCTTCCCGGAAAAAAGCTGTTAGGTGTGTTGTGGGAACAAGCAATGGATAAAGGGGGTCGCCAGATTCCATAGACATTGCTTGTGACATTTGTTGCTTTTTGGCGTTTGTCTCGTTTGGGTTTTTGCTGGCCCATAATATTTTTTGAAATAAGTATAGACAAAAGCAAGATTGTGTGGTATTATATATTTTGCGTTCGGGAGACAGCAAGTCCCTGGTAAACGCAGCAAAGATTAGTTGAACCCTGAAAACTAAACAGCCGAGACAGGTAAGGAAAAGGACGGGCTTGTTGCTTTTTGGAGTAATAAGTCCGGACGAAACGAGATAACGATGAGCTAAAATCAGCTCTTCAAGAATTTACGGAGAGTTTGATCCTGGCTCAGGACGAACGCTGGCGGCGTGCTTAATACATGCAAGTCGAACGGAGCCCAGCCGATAGTTTTCTCTATTGGCGACGGCTTAGTGGCGGACGGGTGAGTAACG
>JAAYHQ010000067.1 GCA_012727425.1 Bacillota bacterium | reverse complement strand
TATTGCTCGTGGAAAATTTTGAGGAGGGATTTGGAAACATGGCAATAGGTATTATCGTGGTGGTTATCTTCATTACCATGGCGCTGTTGATGATGTTACGAAAAATACCGGCTTTACTGGCCCTGCCTGTAATGGCGGTCCTGATTGGCTTGGCCGGCGGGCTTCCCCTGGTCGGGCAAGAAGGGATTCTAACTTATGTGCTGTCCAGTGGGGCCCTTAAACTTACGGGAACTTATGTTGCTATCTTGTTCAGTTGCTGGCTTTCCCAGATCTTATACCGGACCGGCGTGACGGATACGATTGTCAAAAAAGCGGCAGAGTTCGGCGGTGACAAACCAGTCATTATTTCGATCTGCCTCAGTATTGTTACCGCTTTCTTGTTTACCGTGCTGTACGGGACCGGTGCGGTGGCGATGGTCGGGAGTATCGTTCTCCCCATTATGCTTTCGGTTGGCGTTCAGCCGGTCGTGGCGGCCAACGCTTACCTCGCCGCGATGACGGCCGGTTATATGATCAACCCCGCCAATATTGCGGCGATTACCAATATAACCGGCGTGGCGGCTTCCTCCATGTACTTGTGTGCGGCCATCCTCAGTGTGATGAGTATCCTGTTTGCCATTGGGTACTTGGTGGTCAGCTTCCGGAAAGGGGGAAGAAAGTTCGCCTTTGCCGCACCGCTTGCTACCGATGAGAACGATGAAGAGCGGCCGCAACAGGTAACCGGGGTTCGCGGATTCCTTGCTTGCATGACCCCCCTGGTTGTTGTGGCCGTCATGCTTATTTTCAGGCTCGAAGCCATTACCGTGTTCTTAATTGGGATTGTTTGGGCGATGATCTTCACCTTCAACGGCAACTGGACCAAATACTCCGGCATGATTGTGCAGAGTTGTTATGAAGGGTTTAAAGAAGGCGCCCCGACTACCGGTTTGATGTTCGGGATCGGAATGATCATCAATGCGATGACGGCCCCAACCACCCAGGCGGCGATTAATCCCTTTATGGAGGCCATTACACCCACCACCGCTGCCGGGCTGATCCTCTTTGTTTGTCTGCTTAGCCCCTTGGGTCTTTACCGTGGTCCCTTCAACTTATTGGGCCTTGGGGCCGGTTTGGCCGCCAGTATGCTCGCGGTTAACGTTCTGCCGGTGGCTGCTCTATCTGCGGTGTTCTACGCGGCATTTCGTTGGCCGACGCAATCTTGCCCCACCTCCACCCAGGTGGTATGGGCGTCCAACTATGTTGGGCAAGATCCGGTTGGGACCACCAACAAAGTCTTCTTTGCCAACTGGATCTTAACGGCCGTCTCCGTTATTGTCATGGTGCTGATTTATTTCTAAATCCTCGTTTAGCAAGGTATAGATTCTTTCCTAAAGTTGTGGTGCCGATGCGGAGATCTTGGATCTCCGCATCGGAAATTTGCACCGGAAAAAAGATTGGCTTCCCTTTATAAATAAATATATCAGGATTGGGGTATAAGGTCATGAAAGTAAGAATCGGAATTGATGTCGGTGGCACCTTCACCGATGCGGTTGCGATTAATAACGACACCTATGAACTGATTGGCAGCGTAAAGATCCCGACGACGCATACCGCGGAGGAGGGTGTTGCCGCGGGGATTATTATGGCTCTCGAAAAACTGATGGACGAATATGATATCAAACCGGAGGATGTTACTTTTTTAGCCCACGGTACGACCCAGGCGACCAATGCACTGCTGGAAGGCGATGTGGTCAGGGTTGGGATTTTGACGCTGGGCAGCGGAATCCAAGGCTTGAAATCGAAATCCGATACCAACATCGGCGATATCGAGCTGGCCGAGGGCAAATACCTGTGTACTTTCGGGGAATATGTGAATACGGGCGACAAAGAAAACTTTATCCAAAACGTAAAGGAAGCTCTTTTCAAGCTTAAACAGCATGGTGCCGAGGCCATCGTCGCTACGGAGGCTTTCAGCGTGGACAATCCGGAAAATGAAAATGCGGTGCTGGAGATCTGCCGGGAGCAAGAGATTCCGGCCTGCGCCGGGAATGATGTGTCCAAGCTCTACGGCCTTAAAGTACGGACGCGGACGGCGGTCATTAACAGCAGTATTCTGCCGAAAATGATGGATGTGGCCAACATGACGGAGCGCAGTATTAAAAACGCGAAGATTGAAGCGCCGTTGATGGTGATGCGCTGCGATGGCGGTGTAATGACAGTGGACGAGGTACGGAAGCGTCCGATCTTGACGGTTTTATCGGGGCCGGCGGCCGGTGTGGCCGGGGCGCTGATGTACGAGAAATTAACCGACGGGATCTTTTTGGAAGTTGGCGGGACAAGTACCGACATTTCCTGCGTCAAAGACGGGAATGTTGTTATCAAATATGCTGAGATTGGCGGGCACAAGACTTATCTAAATTCATTGGACGTCCGTACGGTCGGGATCGGCGGCGGCAGTATGATCCAGGTGGTCGACGGCAAGGCGGTGGACACCGGTCCGCGCAGTGCGCACATTGCCAATTTGGACTATGAGCTTTTCGCCAAACCGGAAGATATCGTCAATCCGGTTTTGAAGAGTATCTCGCCGGTGGCGGGCGACCCTGAATATGCCTATATTGAATGTGCAAACGGCAAAAAATTTGCGCTTACCCTTTCCGGGGCCGCGAATATTGTGGGCTTGGTGCCCGAGGACAGCTATGCTTTCGGGAACCGGGAGGCGGCGGAAAAAGCCTGGGCGCCACTGGCCAGAAACATGGGCCTGACGGTCCAGGAGGCGGCGGAGAAGGTCTTGGAATTTGCCGCCGTGAAAAACGGGAAGGTCGTGCAGAGTTTTATCCAGGATTACGGCCTGGACCTGGCACAGGTGACCTTTGTGGGTGGCGGCGGCGGGGCCGCTGCGGTTGTCCCCCATTTGGCGAAGAAATTTAAAGTTCCTTACAAAATCGCCAAAAACGCCGAAGTGATCTCCCCGATTGGTGTTGCCTTGGCCATGGTCCGCGACATGGTGGAGCGTTCGATCCAAAATCCGACGGAAAAAGATCTCCTGGCGATTCGGCGCGAAGCAATCCGGAAGGTGGTGGAGGCGGGGGCCAAAATCGAAACCGTGCAAGTGAAGATCGAAGTGGATCCCCAGCAACAGAAGGTCAGAGCGATCGCCACCGGCTCTACGGAACTGCGGGCGAAGGAAATGAAGAGTGACCCGAAGACCGATGAGGAGATTTTGGCGATTGTTGCGGAGAACCTTGGCGTGGCAAAAGAAGAATTGAAAATTGCCGCGGATAACGGCCATATGGTAGCCGTTTGTTACGAGAGCGTCCGGAAAAAATTCCTTATTTTCCGGGAAAAGATCCGGACTATCCGTCTGGTCGACCGGGAGGGTGTTATCCGGTTACAAAGGCGGAACGGGGAAGTTTGCCAGTGTAAACCCGCGCAGTGGAAAAGCACAGTTCGCCGTCTCCTGGCCGACCATACCGTTTACGGGGATGGCGGGGCCGAGATTCCCAATATCTATATTGCCCTCGGAAGCCGGATCATTGATCTGGGCGGGATGCAAAACCCGAAACAGATTTACTCCCTCTGTGAAACCGAGCTTATGGGGGTGCAAGAGGATGAAGACCTCATCTTTGTGTGCACCCGGACGACGGAGAATGAACGATAGGCAGGCAAAACCGATTGATGGAGAGGATTTGACCATGAAGGCTTTCCCGTTTCCCGACAAAATTAGTTCCCGCCAGGAATTGGCGCGCGATCTGCTTTACCGCAAAATCCCCGCCGCCGACCGGGAAAAAATCGCGGATCAGGCCTGGGAGACCGGGGCAAAAGCCGCCAGGGAACTGATCCGGTCCCGGCCCGGGGCCGATATCTATGAACATGTCAAACACCAGGGTTTAGCCGTTGAATTTGAGGAAAAAGACAATGTGGCCGGGAACTTGAGATATTTCAGCGAGTATTTTCCCGCCGCGAAAAAGATCGTGGTGTATGTAGAGGCCGTTAAACAGTGGGCGGCAAACAATAACCTGCCGTTCGAAAAGGCGCTTGAGATCATGCTTGCCCATGAACTGTACCATCACCTGGAATGTACCAAGTTTGGCTTGACCGCTGAACAATATACGGTTCCGACCTGGCAAATAGGCAAGTTCAAGTGGGGGAAGTCTTCGATTTTAGCGCTTTCGGAGATCGGGGCGCACGGTTTTGCCTATACCTATTATGAGCTCATGAACAAATGTGGAATAAAAACCGATAGACCAAACCGCTGAAGTAATTGGGACAAAAAATAAGTAAGGGGGTTGCCTAATGAAAATCCAGAAAAGGAAGGCCGATGTGGTCGTTATTGGGGCGGGACCGGGCGGCATGTCGGCTGCAATCGGAGCGGCGCGCGAGGGCGCCAAGGTTATTCTTGTCGAGAGATTAGGGTATCTCGGCGGACAGTTAAGTTCGGGATTGCCATTTTTAGCTTTTATGGATATGCAGAAAAGACAGATCGTTGGCGGTCTGGCCGAGGAAATGGTCAGACGGCTTAAAGAGAAAGAGGGAACCCACGGACACACGTACTGTCCATTTCACCTCTCGGTGACCAACATGAACCAGTTTTACGCCCGTATTATCTGTTTTGAGATGGTCCAGGAGTATGGGATCGAACTGCTCTTGCATTGCGAACTGACCAACGCACGGGTGGAAAACGGCCGTCTCGTCTCGGTCACGGTAACCGGGAAAGGGACCAGTATTGAGTTGGAAGCGAAAGTATTTATTGATGCCACCGGCGACGGGGATCTTGGCTATATGGCGGGGGCCGAATACGAAAAGGGACAGGAAAGCACGGGTGTTTTACAACCGCCCACTCTTATGTTTAATCTGAGCGGGGTAAACCTGGATGAATTTATCGATTATATCGAAGCCCACCCCGAAGAGCTCCCTTACGAACTGGGTCTTCCCCATATTCGCCCCGGGTATGACGGGCAGTATTTTCGCAATAACCCGGGACATGTGTTCTTTGGTCTCAACGCGCTCATCGCCCGCCTGCGGAAAGAAGGGAAGTGTCCGATTAACCGGGATACGGTTATTTATATCCGTCAGCCCATGCCGGGTACCGTGGCGGTAAACACCATCCGGATCTTGGACGTTGATGCCAGTGATATCGACGACTTGACCCGTGCCGAAATGGAAGCCCATCTGCAGATCATCCCGTTGGTCAATATGCTCAAGGAGCACGTTCCGGGTTTCCAAAACGCTTTTATCAGTTCGGTCAACCCCGTCATCGGGGTGCGCGAATCCCGGCGCATTATGGGCATCAAAAAACTAACGGCGGAAGACGCCATTAATGGTCGGATTCCCGACGATTCGGTGGCTCTTTTCTCCTATTTTATCGATATTCACCACGGGAAAGGCGAGGGTACCTACACGAAGAGCATTATGGAACCCTACGGCATTCCATATGGTTGCACCGTAGCTAAGGACATCGACGGTTTAATGATGGCGGGTCGTTGCATCAGTGTTGATGCGGTCGTTTTCGGTTCCTCCCGGATTATGACCGTGCTGATGGCCGTGGGCGAAGCGACCGGAGTAGGCGCCGCCCTTGCCGTCAAGCAGAACATTTCACCTAAAGATGTCGATCCCCAACAGATCCGGGAGATCATTAAAGCCCACGGGGCAATCTTGTCTGTTGAGGACGCCAAGCCGCTCGCCTAAAAGGAGAACGAGGACGGCAAACAGTCAAAAGCTGGTTCGGCTAATAATTAAAGAAAGAAAAGGTGAAGACCATGCAAGTTCCAAAAACAATGAAAGCACTAGTTGCCAAAAAACCGGGGGAGTATGTACTGGAAACCAGTTGGCCCACGCCCGAATGCGGTCCGGATGATATAATTTTGAAGGTGGAAGGTTGTGGCGTATGTGCGGGTGACATTAAGTGCCGGCACGGGGCGGCGATGTTTTGGGGCGACCAAGTCCAGCCGCGGTGGGTCGAGCCGCCGTTTATCCCCGGGCACGAATTTATCGGGCGGATTGTCCAGATGGGCGCGAACGTAAAAGGCTATGAACTTGGGCAACGCCTGGCGGCCGAACAAATTGTTCCTTGCTGGGAGTGCCGGTTCTGCAAAACAGGACACTACTGGATGTGTGAACCCCACCGGATCTTCGGCTTCTTTAACAGCCTAAACGGGGGGATGGCGGAATATATTCGCCTGCCGAAGGAAGCCCTGAAGTATGTCGTCCCCGCGGACCTGCCGCTGGAAAAGGCCCTTTTGATTGAACCCTACAGTTGTTCCAAACACTGTGTGGACCGGGCCAATATCTCATGCGAGGATGTGGTCGTGATTGCCGGGGCCGGTACCTTGGGCTTGGGCATGGTGACCTACGCAAAACAGCGTAATCCGAAAACCCTGATCGTCCTCGATATGATAGACAGCCGGCTGGCCAAAGCGAAGGAATTCGGGGCCGATCTGGTGATGAACCCGGGTAAAGTCGATGTGGTCAGCGAAGTAAAAAGACTGACCGGGAATTACGGCTGCGATGTTTATATCGAAGCGACGGGGCACCCCTCGGCTGTTGGGCAGGGTCTCCAGATGATCCGCAAACTCGGCCGCTTTATCGAATTTTCGGTCTTCAGTGAGCCGGCGACCGTCGACTGGTCGATCATTGGTGACCGTAAAGAACTTGATGTGCTGGGCGCGCACTTGTCACCCTATTGCTATGATTATGTGATTAACGCGATTGCCGATGGGACGCTCAAGACCGACGGTATTGTCAGCAAAACATTCCCCATCGAACAGTGGGAGGATGCTTTCGATGCCGCGACCGGCAAGTACGGTGACTTTAAGGTTGCCATCGTTTTTTAGGACGGGTCCCGGTGATCCGGGCGGCAGAGTTTAAACCGATCAACAAGTTGAAATAGAAAAGAACGGCCCCTGAGAACGGGGCCGTTATTATTTGTTAATATAAAGATGTCAGGATGACGTATCGTTATCTAATCAGAGGTGCAATCGTCAGCGCCACGATCTCCACCAGTTTAAAGAGGATGTTCAAGCTGGGGCCAGCCGTATCCTTGAAGGGATCGCCAACAGTATCCCCGATAACAGCGGCTTCGTGGGCGGGCGAGTTCTTCCCGCCAAAGTTCCCGGCTTCAATATATTTTTTCGCGTTATCCCAAGCCCCACCGGAGTTGGCCAGGAAAAGGGCCATCAACATTCCGGTCAAGAGGGAACCACCGAGCACACCGGCTAAAGCTTCTGTTCCGAGGGTAAAACCGACGACAACTGGAACGAGCAGCGCGATCAGGCTGGGCAGCACCATCTCTTTCAATGCCACCCGGGTGGAGATATCGACGCAACGGGCATAGTCCGGTTTGGCCTTTCCTTCCCGTAGCCCAGGGATCTCCCGCATCTGCCGGCGGACTTCCTCGATCATAAACCCGGCGGCCCGGCCAACCGCATCCAGAGCCTGGGCGGAAAAGAAGAAGGGCAACACTCCGCCGATAAACAACCCGATGATGACATGGGGTGACAACAGATCAATCGACTTTAACTGGGCGGCGCTGGCGTAGGCGGCAAACAAGGATAAGGCGGTGAGCGCCGCAGCGGAGATGTCGAAGCCCTTGGTCACCGCCGCCATGGAGTTACCGACCGAATCGAGGGCATCGGTGACTTCCCGGACTTCTTCGGGTAGACCAGCCATTTCGGCAATGCCACCGGCGTTGTCGGCCACCGGGCCATAGGCGTCAACGGCAATGGTCAGCCCGGAGATGGAAAGCATCGAAACTGCACTTAAAGCCAGACCGAAAAAGCCACCGAAACGGTAGGCAATCAGAACGGCCCCTGCCGTGATCAGGATCGGTAAAACAGTGGACTTCATCCCGATCGCCATGCCATCGATGACCGTGGTGGCGGTACCGGTCTGCGCCGAAGCGGCCAGCGTGCGCACGGGTTTTTTCTCATCGGAGGTATAGTATTCGGCGGCCAGGCCCACCAGTAAGCCGGCGATGGGACCGACCATGACCGCACCGAAGAGCGAAAGGTCTTTCAGGTAAAATTTGGTGAAGAGGAAACCGCCCAGCACCGCTAAGGCGCAGGTGACATAGTGTCCGTTATTAATAGCGGTATACGCATTACCACTCCGGCGCAGGCGAATGTAATAGACCCCCAGCACCGAAGCGAGTACCCCGATGGCAAAGAGGAGAACCGGTCCGACCACCGCCTTGATGCCGTAACGCGCGGTCAAAGTGGCACCGATGGCCATGGCGGCCACCATTACTTCCGCTTCACTTTCAAAAAGGTCGCTGCCCATACCACAGACATCGCCGACGTTATCCCCGACGTTGTCGGCGATGACGGCCGGGTTGCGCGGGTCATCTTCCGGAATCCCTTCTTCCAGTTTACCAACGAGATCGGCCCCGACGTCGGCGGCTTTGGTATAAATTCCGCCCCCAAAACGGGCAAATAAGGCCACTAAAGAAGCACCCAGTCCATACCCGGCAAGCAGTTCCGGATCGGGGAAGAGTAAATAAAGGACGGTAATCCCCACCAGATTCAGACCGACGACGGTCAGACCCATAATGGCCCCGGCAGGAAAAGCGATCTGCAGGGCCTCAGCGGCACCTTTTTCTGCGGCGTGGGCGGTGCGGACGTTCGCCAGGGTGGCGGCGTTCATGCCGATTAAGCCCGCCAGCAACGAAAAGAGGGCACCGATCAGGAAGGTGATCATGGCGGGAAGACCTAAGGTAAAAAAGAGGATGGGGGCCGCGATCACCAAAACCCAGGCTACACTGGTGTATTCCCGGCGAATAAAGGCAAAAGCACCAGTACGGATTGCCTGGTGAATCTCTTGCATTATTTCATTGCCGGGATCCGCTTTTTTAATTTTGCGGTAGTAGGACCAGACCACCAGTAAAGTGACGATTGCGACCAGCGGGACAACCCAGAAAAGGTCCGACCACAGGAGAGACCAAACAGACATGGTTACACCTCCAAGTTATGCGTAGAGTATCAAATAAAGGAAGAAGCGTTCCAGAGGTTAATGTTTCGTGTTATTCCGGAAAAACCCTACAAAAAACCAAGTTTCCAATGGGTTAACAATAACCGTAATACCAGCATTTGTCTAAAAATAACTGAAAATAACTAAAAATTGGCATAAAAGAACCCCCTGAATAGGGGGGAATAAGTCTTTTGGTGCCGAAGGCCGGACTCGAACCGGCACGCTTTTGAGGGCGGTAGATTTTGAGT
>JAAYHQ010000066.1 GCA_012727425.1 Bacillota bacterium | reverse complement strand
TTTGTTCTTGGTCAATAAAACACAAAAAAGGGAATAAATGGGGGTATTATCTAAAAATCAATATATATTGCTAAAAAAAGGTGTATATGGTAAACTATTGCCGAAAAGAATGGCTGGTAAAATTCATAAGCAAATACAAAAAACAACTAAATTAGCAAATTGAAAAATATAAATCTGGCCGTGCGTGACTATTTTTTATTGTGTTGTTAGTTATTGCATAATGTTTTCTTATTAAACTCGAAGGTAAGTAATCAAGAATGAACTGATTAGATTGTTAATAAGAAAGGGGTCATTATACTTTTTGCAGCTCTTAAAGCCAACGCCTACATAATTGCCCGGATGTCCAAAGATTACAATCACATCATAGCCAAGGGCGGTCGCTTTTTCGAAGGAATACTCCATTAACTTCTTCCCATACCCCTTTTTCTGGTATTCCGGTAAAATGCAAACCGGACCGAAAGATAAGAATCTCCTTTTCCTCCCCGGCTTCATCCACCAGTTTTGCCTTCGTGTACATGATCCAGTTCCGGGATGAAGTCTTTGTGGGAACGCATAATATGAACCAAGTAATGGGAGAATGGGAGCTATCCCACGGCAATGCTGGTAAAGGAATTAAAGCCCGGCGCCCTGGACGGGAGGAAGTGGGTTTACTATTCCAGTTCTGTGTATGAGATAGACGAAAAAGAAGCCGGGCGTTTTGACGAAGGTTTTGAGCCTTGGGAGAAGAAATACCAGCCAAGCCAGGAAGAGTTCTATATTTACAGCCATTCCATTGTCCAGTAAGATTCCACGAGGAGGGATGTATTTTGATCTACAGATGCAGGATCATTGAGGAAAGCCTGGAAAATAAAGAAATACTACATGAGCTATCAAAGTATATAGTCAAGCAACGGGTTCAGGATATGCCCGGAAGACACCGAAAAAATCTGGCACATCAACGAATATCATTTACCTAAAGATATTGTTGAGACAGTATGCTCCCGGTTGCAAAAGTTGATAAAGAAAAGTTGGTATATACATGCTTTTAATGAACGGGAAAATGTGATGTATGTAGTTTTGAGGGACAAATATTTTAATTTGCTGGTCCAGAAAGATGAGTCGTGGAAAGAGATGATTGAATACGGGCTTTCTGTTGGCATAGAGCGGAAATGGACGGAGAATCTCCCGGCATCAGTATAAGGGGGGATTCGGCCAATTAAATATTACCCTATATAGATTATGAGTGCATTAGAAACAACACAGAAATTTTCCGGGTTGCGTTAAAAGGTAGCCACCGTGTGGGGAGGAGAGTAGTTTAGGTTGCTATCAATTTGAGGGGGAAAGCAGGGAAAGTTAAGCAAAAATTTGTAAGGAGCGATTCCGGTGAAAAAGACGTTGGTTCTTTGTTTGGTGTAATCTTCTTGTTTAGTACAACTATGGCAGCCGCGGCAAGCTAGGAGGATAAAATACCTGCAAAGGTTAGAGTGATTAGCCAATCATGTATGGCAGAAGGACTTTGTTTAACTGTAATTGATTTGGAAAACAATGAAGTTGTAATTTTATTTTATTCCGTACTCGGTTCCGGTATTTTAAAAGGAAATTTGAAATTTACCAATTTAGTGAGAACCGGAATGTTTGTCGACCCGGATGAGCAGGGCTATGTTACCGGTCAAAATGCACCCTTTGCGGAGGAAAAAAATCAAGGTACAGACCAGAAGACTATGAACAATATGTTTTAGAAAACCGCCAAGAGGCGGTTTTCTATTATCTCTATAAATGTCAGGAATCTCAAGCAAAAAGTCTTAATTCCAGTATTACTTTGAATGCTGACGATTATTTAAGACCCGCGCAAAGACCGAAGACGGTAGCTATTAACAGCCAGATTCAATTGTACCGGATCAGTATTTTAATGAAAAATACCTGAAGTACCTTGGCGGGTGAGAGGGTTTTGGAGGTTGGATCTTTTGCACTTGAAAAGAATCAAAATCACTTTGTGTACTGTTGCGCTTGCTATATTATTCAGTAGTTTGTTTCCCCTCCGTGCTGCGCCGAACAATGGGCAAAATGGGCTTCCCGTTCCGTTTGCGGAAACATGCCTTGACGGTTATGCCTTGAGCGGTAAGATTGGCTTTAGATTTTCCCAGGGATCTGATTCACTTTGCTCTCCAGGAAAAACTGGCGGACGGCGTGGCAGAATTTAAAGGCCGTGTTTGCTTAAAGCCCGGGGAATGATAGTTGATGTACGTTTCGGCGCCGGACCATGCAGGATCTAACCGGTTTTTCGCCGGAGTATGATTTTCCCAAGCCGTTTCGAGAAGCATTCGACCGCATTCGGCAAAAAGAAGGCGAAGTTTATGTTTAAGTGATGCAACTATCCGGTGTTTATAAAGTATTTTACCCGCATAAATACTACACCGCTTTTACCAAATCCTCTCCCCACCGATGGTTGGCTTATTGGGGGGGAGCCCCCGTGATGCCGATTTTATTGTCATTCATGAAAGAACAGAAGCGGACGAAAGGGGATAATTAATAATAATAGGGAAAGGGTTGGAAGCCGTTAAGAGCGAGATGTTTGGAAACCCGCAAGATATAGGTTACAAAAATACTATATACTGGAGAAATGAAAGAAGTTCGGAAAATGAGCGGCATAGGGAAAGACTTTGATTATCGGTAATTGTTGACCATTGCCTTTGGTTTGGTTGTTACTACCCCAAGTTTAATTTTTAATCATGGGGGTGACTTGATGGGAATAAATGAATTAGGAAAATCTGTACCTATATGAAGCAAGATCATCATCCTTGTTGCGCTCGGAATAACATGTATAAGTTACCTTTTAATGGAGGCAAAAATGAAGGGAAATAATACAGTTCTGTTTTTTACAGGGATAGAAATCCAATATGAAACAGAAGAGCAAAAAGAGATAATCATCCAAGTGTTACGCGACATGCTTACTTTAGGGGAGGAAGAGCTTAAAAAACAAGAGTACCCCGATTATTTCCGGAAAGGGGAAAAAATAAAGCTAAGACAGGTTATATATAACCATTTCGTTCCCGATGAAGCAGGAAAAAGGTTAGATGAAAATTTCTATAAAGAATTAAGGACAAAAGAAGTACGGGAGTGCATCATCAATATCCTACAAAAACTCGGTGAAGAAATAGAGACATTCAGATTTGGAACAAAGTCAGGGTCTCCTATATGATTATACACTACAAGGTAACCGGAGTGATTGGGCAACAAAATATGCATATGAATATGAGGAAGAACGGCAACATTTACAATATGGATATAAGTGTAAAAAGAATCTTCCCCCATTTGAAAGTCAATTAAAGGAAAATGGAAAAATTAACGAATCCTGTATAGAGGAGGTTGAACCAAATAGTTTTGATGGCGTAGAATCACGAGAAACTACGGTTTAGAGACAGGCAGGCGGAACAATAAAAAAGATCGAACCCGATAAAATTGGCTAAATTGGTGAGCTTGCCAATAGCTTTGAACGGTTAGTGGGGTGGGGAGGGGAAGATGGGAAAGGGAAAAGCGTTGCTGGTTATTGGGGTCGGGGTATGTTTGGGTATATTCTTTTTCTTACTCAATTCGAAAAAAGGATTTCTAACGACACAATTGCATAATGTATTTGAAATGGAAGGGAAAGCCCGTAAAAACGAAGACGCGGGCACGTTGGCTGATGGTGTTATTGCCCTGGATGAAATATTAATCCAAACCCAGTTGGCAGATGTTTTTGTGGTTAAATATGAAACCAGACTAACTTGGAAACCACTGTGGAAATATACGATCTTTACCATAATCTCCTGAGCAGATATCATCTCCGGGATTACTTACAAGCGCCTCAATTTTTGGTTTTGTTTGCTCAACCAAACTTACATATTTATCAAGTTGCTCAAGTTCCGGACGGCATAATTTATAAAGAGCGTGCGGGAAAATTCTACGGGATACAATTTATCCGGTTTCGCGCCGAAGAATTTATCGACAACCCCGATCTGGTAGAGGTAGCGAAAGTCTAATTGCGACGAACGAGTGGAAATGGTTGTGGTGCTTTGGCCGCTTTCCGGCTGTCTTTAAGGATGATAGTGTAAAAGATATTTTGGTCAGGTATTCGTTGGGTAAATTCACCAAGGAAGAGCTCGAAGTAAACAAAAACAGTACAATAACGCAGGCAGAAATGATCAGCTTTGCCTGACAGGTTCTTGAAGAAGACAAGAAGGACATGCGCTACGAGTTGGAGGAGGATAAGCACCGTGAGCTGGCAACAATTGACGAGAACAAAGTGATCACTTTTGCCGATCAAAATTTGGAATGGATCATAAGGGAAGAAATCGGCAAACCCCACGGAGCAATTGAGTTCGGTGAGGTTCAGGGAATTACGAAAACTGATGCCAGTACTTTGCCTTGGCCGGAACATCGTTTCCATGATGTATCGAATCCCAAAATTCATGAAAATGCCATCGTTTCTTTGGATGGACTTCGCTATCTGACCAATTTGCGCCAGTTGAATTTGTCCAGAAATCCCATTAGCGATCTGAGCGAGCTTAAATATTTAAAGCAATTAACCAAACTTGAACTGAGAACCATCTATTTGCACAAAGAGAGCGCCAGCTTACTCCGTTAGCTAATTTGAAAGAACTCGAGTACTTATATTTATCTTCGATGTCAGTAGAAAGCCTCGCCTTTCTCACTAAATTGGAAAATTTAAATACGCTACATTTAGCGTGTTCGTTGTCGAGAACAGAGGATCTGCTCATCCTGACGAAACTTGAAAAACTAAAGAGCTTGACCTTACAAGGGTTCAATTTTGAAGAGTTGCCTTTTTTAGAAATTTGTTGAAAGCTTAAAAAACAGGGGAGTAGAAGTTATTATGGAGTACTAGTGCTTATTTAGTTTGCTAACCGGTGCCGCAACGAGGTTAATGAAAGAGTCGGAGAAGCTCTATTAACCTAAGAGGTGAAGATGATGATTGATTTAGTAAAACCAAAGCGATATTCTTGATTTTATAAACCTTAGTCTATCAGATTCCGGCCGTGTACCATCGTGGAATAACTGGTCAGAAAGTGGGGCCAAAGAAGAAAAGGAAGAGCACGATGAATGGTTATTGCGTAACATTGGTAAACCTCCCTATCGGTTTCCGTGGGGAGAAATATCTTCAAATTATGACCCCCGTTCAGGGTCAAGTACGATTACGGTAAAATTTCATTATTATTAAGAGCTAAGTAAACAAAAGAATATTGATAGAGAAAGGGCCTGGAGAAGGGTTGAACATGAATGATTTTGGTAAAACCAAGGAAGTATTAATCAAGGTCAAAGAATTATTCCAGCAGTTATTATTTATCCTCGAAACCGAAGGTGATTTTGAAGTAAATTATGCAAAAACTGAATTGGCCAAGAACATCCGGGTGCTTGAGGGTTTCTTAGGGGAAAAGATGGACGCGGCAGCGGCACAGGAAGTACTAGACCATATAAAAAAAGCTTTAAGAGTATGTATCCACCACGTGGCGGATTGTCCGATTTTTTTGTCTGGCGCGAGGACTTTGAAGAAAGGCTTCAGGCCAATCAATCTTTGGATGAGATTCAGAGTGAATTAAGGGCGATTTTAGGTGATTAAAAATCTGCATAGCTAGACTAGGAACATAGGTGGAATCCGAAGATGACGAAAAAGGAATTGGCGCAAAAACTAATCGAGAAAGAGATACCAAGGGATTTTTATGTATTGGCGGGCGGACTTCCGAATGAAGCCCTTTGCCTCAATTATGATCGGAAAACGAAAACATGGGAAGTTTACTACAGCGAACGCGGGCAGAAAACGGGCTTAAGGAGATTTAACCGGGAAGAAGAAGCTTGTGCTTATCTCTACGATACATTGATTAACCTTTGGCAAGAGATGGAATTGGCCAAAGATAACGAAGGGCGGAAGTATTGAGTAAGTTGAAAACGTTGTGCCCAACTTTCGGAAAATATGGTAAAATAAATAACGTTGCGAGGAGGTGGGAAATTATTGGAAAAACCAAGGAATGAGCGGGAATTAACCGGGTAAAAAGAGAAGAATTTAACTCCGCACCAAAGGAAATGGCTGCAGAAATTCAACGCTATTCGGGAGGAGTTGCTGGAAAAGGGCTATACGGAAAAGAATTTGTCATTTAGTATGCTAAAAGCGCAAATGATGGCTCTCGTGATGACTTTGCCGGTTGTGCTTGTTCTCGGTGGACTCTATATTGTGGTCAACGGGGTTGGTGAGCGCGCCTCCGGGGCCGGTTTCTGGTTGTTGTTTATTGTGGTTATGCTGGCGGGAATTGTCCTTCATGAATTGATTCACGGGGCCGTAGGAGCGGCTTTTACCAAGAAAAAGTGGCGGTCGATCCACTTTGGGGTCGACTGGGCAACCCTTACCCCTTACTGTCATTGTGCCGAACCGCTTTCCATGCCCCAATACGCTTTGCTGTGCGCCTTGCCCACCGTTGTTTTGGGCTTTCTCCCATACTTGCTGGGTTTGGTTTCCGGTTACGGGCCGGCGGCCTGGTATGGTCTCCTTTTTATCCTTGCCGGTGGTGGCGATGCCTATATGCTATGGTTGATCCGGAAAGAAAGGCACGGTCTGATCCTTGACCATCCATATTTGGCGGGATGTGTGGTCTTTTACCCAAACCAACAGGATTGTGTCCCGTTAATTAAGTCCGCACAATAAAGTAATGAAGAGAAAAAGTTAGAATGGCTTGCCAAAGGCAAATTTGATCTTAAATTATTATGAGGCTGTGCACAGCAAACATAATGTTTCGATGTGAACAGCCTCATTTTTTTTAAAAATCAGCCTCACAGTTTGGGGGCGATTAGCGACTGCAGTTTAGTCGCCAAACGCCACTAAAGTAAGGGTCTGGTTCATATGGTGCCGTTGGAGTTGCTCGCCATGGGTGTTGAAACCACAGATCGGACCGAGCTTTGCGTACTCCCGGGCGATAATCTCTGTTTGGTTGTCCTTCTTGAACTGCAGGTACCGCAGGAGACAGTTGAAAAGGATCGCTCCTTTACAATTCGGCAGCTTTTGCTTGATGGTTTCTACCGTTTTGACCGCTTCTGCCACCGCGTCAACGGGTTTGAGTAGTTTCACCCTGGTGCCGGGGAGGATTAAAGAAGCAAAGGCGATCGCTTTGTCGTCAACGATTGAGGTCGGCGCGGTAATCCAGATATCTTCACCAAAGGTACGGCCGAGCGGGTTGGAGAAGAAGACATCCCGGAAATTTTCCCGCAAATAACCGACGTCGATCCCTAAGATTCGGGCGTACTCTTCCGCGGCGGGTTTCCCGTTCAATTCAAGGACCAGTCGTTGTTGGATATTGGCCTTGGTGACTTCCAATTGGATGTCGGTCGGGGTGTAAATGTTCTCTTTATGGAAGAGCATTTCATGGGAGGTGCGGACAAAAACAATGGCGGCGGCATTTTCCATTGTTTCCCCGTTCACACTAACCAGCGTCTCTTTGAAATCCTCGTCCGCGGCGCTGCCGCCCACGATGTCCAGTTTGGGGAAATTATTACGCAGCAGGGACAGGATTTTTTCTTCAGCCGCCTGAGAGCTATCAATCAAGGTGAGGATAAACCCATCCTCTGAATCCTGGGAGAGCCCGATTGTCTCGGCCACGCGGATGATATCATCCTTGGCAAACAAGACTTTGCGGTTGATTTCTTTCATTAAATACGGAGCCGCTTCAAAATCATCGGCGGCAATGCTCAAGGCGGAGATACTGCCTTCGGTAAAACCCTGGTTGCTGAGTTCACCGGCGGTTGTACAGCCAACGACATGAACATCGGGCAAGTATTCTTTGAAGATTTTCGCCACTTCTTTGATGTCATATTTTTTTTACTGGAAAAAAACATGACCAGCTTCATTTGGGGTTGGCGGATGGTGGCAATAAGTTTGGCCACGACCGACCTGACATCTTCCCCACTCTGATTCCCCGTTAACATTTGAAACATCTCT
Organism: Bacillota bacterium; assembly: GCA_012727425.1. Lineage (GTDB taxonomy): Bacteria > Bacillota > UBA4882 > UBA10575 > UBA10575 > Capillibacterium. The sequence goes on along the minus strand of JAAYHQ010000066.1, from coordinate 21,679 downwards.
TACCCCTCCTAATTATATTGTGATGATAGTTATATAGTTATAACTGATTCCCCCCGCGTCGAGGGTGGAAATTTTATTCTGTCCCTTGTCCTAAACTTAAATGAAACCCCTTCTTCAATGTTAGTATACTATAAACAGGAGATTAATACAACTGTAACATAATATTTACGGCGGTTATGACCGGGCGCTTGACGAAATTTGAATGTTTAGATAATGTTTAATATAATTACAGTAACCAAAACCTGAATTTATTAACTACCTTATAAAATTTACGAAGTTCAACCTCGGTACGAAAAAGTTTAAAGCGGGATGGGAGCGCGTATGGGGAAGATCCTTTTCCGGGCCCGTCAGGACTGGCGAAAACTACGCAACCGGATTAATGACGTCAGCATTCTTAAGAAGCTCATTCTTTCCTATATCCTGGTTGTTCTTGTCCCCGTTTTACTGGTGGGCTCCATTCTCACCAACACCATGTACCGTTTGGCGTTGGACCAAGCGGTGAACGAAGCCCATTATAGCGTGGAACGGATTAAAAAGCGGGTTCTTGAGGCGTTGCGAGTTTCGATGATTGTCGCCAACAAGTATTATTTGGACCGGAATTTGGAGGAGGTTTTGGAGCGGTCTTTCACTTCAACCTGGGAAGTGGTGAACGCCTACCGTAACCAGTTGACTCTGGATGAGTTTCCGAACCTCTACAGCGAAATCATTCTCGTCCGGGTTTATGCGACCAACCCCACCCTTTTGGATAGCTGGAACGTGATGAAAGTGACCCCGGAGATTCAGGAGACCGACTGGTACCAAAGGGCATTAAGCAGTAAAGGGAGGGTGAGCTGGCATTACATTCACTTTCCCGAAACGGGGAAATCCTTTTTTACCCTTTACCGTTCAATCACGGCGACGAAACCGTTGGGGGTCTTAACGGTCAGCCTCAATCCGGAACATTTATTCAATATCCTCCGCCAAGAAAGTTTTGAGACCATGTTAATCGATGAGTTTGGGAATATTGTGGCTGCGTCCGACCGGACTCTGGTGGGCAGTACGGCGTCGGCGGTGAACTTGGACGGAATCACGGTTGGCGAGAACATCCTCCGGGAATTGGAGTACCGGGGGGAGGTTTATCAAGTGATTGCCGATCCGGTCTCCCTTGCCCCCAACTATGGCCGTCTCCAGATCGTTTCCCTTTTTCCGGTGGATGCGATCGTGGCCCGGGCCAAGCGGGCCAACCGGTTGGGCATGACGATTATCGGCTTGAGCCTGGCTTTGTCTTTCGGTTTGATCCTTGTGTTTTCCCGTTTTCTGACCAAGCGGATTCTTCTTTTAAAGACCGGTGCCCACCGGATTGCCGCGGGCGATCTTGATTATTCCTTGGCCATTGCCGGCCGGGATGAGATTGGGCAGTTGTCCAAACACCTCAACCAAATGGTGCAAAGCATCAAAAGGCTCTTGGCCGAAAACTACCAGGTTAAACTGGAAAAAAAACAACTGAAGATTGAGCAGCGGGATATCAAACTCAATATGCTGGCCAACCAGATGAATCCCCATTTTCTCTTTAATGTCTTGGAGACAATCCGGATGAAAGCCCACAGCCGGGGCGAATCCGAACTGGCCCAGATCGTCAAGACCCTTGGGAAACTCCTCCGCCGTAATCTGGAAACAGGCAGTGAACTAACGACTTTGGAGGCCGAGTTGAGCTTGGTCGTTGACTACCTTGCGCTTCAGAAATTCCGTTTTGGCGACAAACTGGAATACCAGATTCGGGTGGCGGAAGAGGCGAAAACCTTTCCGCTTTTACCGTTGACTATCCAACCGTTGGTGGAAAACGCGGTGGTGCACGGTTTGGAAAAGAAGGAGGGCAAAGGGCGGGTTTGGGTTGATGTATCCCGGTCCGGGGACTACCTGTCGATCCTGGTGCGCGATGATGGAGTGGGGATGAGTGCCGCCGCAATCGAGGCGGTCCAAAGGCTGCTGGGAGAGGAGGCCGGCGAGCCGGGAAAACATATCGGCCTGAAAAACCTGCAGCAGCGTTTGAAACTGTTTTACCGGGACGACTACGGCTTGCGGATTAGCAGTCGCTTACACCAAGGAACCGAAGTGGAAGTCCGGTTGCCATGGAGGGGGGAAGCCAGTGTTTAAGGTGCTCATTATCGATGATGAACCACTGATCCGGGAGGGACTGAAAACCATCGTCGACTGGGGCCGGCATGGGTTTACAATCTGTGGCGAGGCGGCCAATGGGCGGGAAGGTTTGCGGAAAGTCCGTTCCCTCCAACCTGATTTGTTGGTATTGGATATAAAAATGCCGGCCGTCGATGGTCTGGAGATGTTAGCGACCTTAAGAAAAGAAGGCCACAATGTCCAGGCTTTGATCCTGACCGGTTATTCGGAGTTTGCCTATGCCCAGCAGGCGATTAACCTGGGGGTGCTGGGTTACATCCTCAAACCCATTGAGGAGGAGGAATTAGAAGCGCAACTAAAGAAGGCTTATGCGGTCATTGCCAAGCTGAAAGCGGAAAATCCCGATGTGTCCACGCTTTCTCTGGTCACCGAGAAGATTATGGCCGAATTGTGTTGGGGGAACGTTGATCCGGAGTTGGTGGCCCGGGCTTTACAGATCCCCCAATTACAGTTACCGTGGACCAAGTACCGGGTGGGTTTTTTGGTGTTCCAGGGTGAACCCGGTCGGGAGCAGGAGACAGCAGAGAAAATCCTGGCCGCCTACCCGGCGGCTGTCGGTTATTTTGCCGCCACCCATATGCGTCCGCAACCGGAGGCGAACGGGCGGAGCGCGTTGGTTTTTATCCTTAAGGATGAAGCGGCGGTCGATCCGCATCAGGTTTTACAACAGATCAGCACGGCCTTTCACCGGCTGACCGGAGTTGATCCATTCTTCGCCGTTGGCCAAGCCGTTGACGAACTGGAACAGTTGGGACACTCTTACCGGCAGGCCCGCGAATTATTCCGGCAGTTGTTCATCACCAACCGGGGGATTTTTGTCGCCGGTGAACCGGAAAAAAAGGGAAAAGCCGATCCAGTGCTGCGGACTGCCGGCGACGGGGCCAAGGTGGCGGGGGAGGACGAACTGGTTGAGCGGTTGTGCATGGCGGTGGATTTTAACCATAAACCGCTCATCAACGAGCTTTTAGGGGTGTTCCGGGAGCAAGTTGCGCTCCAGAATTGTACTCCAGATAGGATTAAGGGAGCCTACCTCCGGTTCTTTTTGGTGGTCCTGAACCGGCTGGATCTGAGTGCCGAAGAAAAGCGGCCGTGGGCGGAAGAGGAAGCAGACCCCGCCCTCTTGGACGCGGTATATAGCTGTCCAACCCTCCGTGAACTCCATGAGTATTTTCGGGAGAAGCTAACCGCCATCTCCGATTACTTGGTGCAATCCAGGCCGGATGGGGTGATCCAGAAAATAATCGGTTACGTGCAACGAAACTATCACCGCCGCCTTAAACTGGAGGATCTGGCGAAACTACTCAACTACAATCCGGGCTATTTGGGGAAGATTTTCAAGAACCGTACCGGAATGAGTTTTCAAGCCTATCTTGAGCAGGTGCGTCTAACGGAAGCAGCCAAATTGTTGCAGAAGGGGTTAAAAGTCAACGAAGTTGCTCCCCGGGTGGGGTATATGGATCTGGACTACTTTAATCATAAATTTAAAAAACGTTACGGGGTTAGCCCGTCGGTCTATAAGAAATCCTTTCAGGAATGAATGATGCGGGCCGTTTTTTCTTTCGCGATGAAGTGCACCCCAGCGCCGGTGAACGGGATACTTTTGGGGTGCTTTTTTTTGATCTCTAATTGTTCCGGGAAAAGACTGCGAATTCCTCCGGTACCATTTGTGTTGCCGATTTGTTATAGTAGTGTTACGAAATAGCTCTTTCCGCGAAAAGCGGTGTGACCAAACCGTGACATAATAGTGACACAAGGAGAGCGAAAATGAGACCAGCGAAAGGAAGCACGCAACCTCTAATTTACAGCATGCCGGACCCGGCGGCACCCACCTGGGGCAGAAAAATCATGCGTCAAATTTACCAGCAAAGGTACCTGTTCCTGATGGTTTTACCTTTTGTCGTCTGGGTAATCATCTTCAAGTATATCCCGATCTGGGGTTGGACCATGGCTTTTCAGGACTATAAACCCCATCTCTCTTTTGCCGAACAGACCTGGGTGGGGTGGAAATATTTCGTTGAGCTTTTCCACGACCGCCAGTTTTACCTGGTGCTCCGGAATACAATCGCCATGAGTTTACTCAGTTTGCTCTGCGGTTATACTTTCCCAATCATGTTTGCCATTCTCCTTAATGAGATTGGCCGCCGTTATTTCCGCCAGATCATCCAGACCATCTCCTACTTACCCCACTTTGTTTCTTGGGTGGTGGTGGCCGGGATCTTCACCAAACTGCTGGCGATTGGCGGGCCGGTCAACCAACTCTTGCTGGCGTTGGGGTTGACCGATAAACCCATTTTGTTTATGGCCAAAGGCGAGTACTTTTGGGGGATCGTAACCATTGCCGATTTATGGAAAGAACTCGGGTGGAACTCCATTATTTTTCTGGCGGCGATCATGGGGATTGACGGTAATTTATACGAAGCGGCCCAGATGGACGGGGCCGGACGCTTTCGTCAGATTTGGCACATCACTCTGCCGGGGATCCGGCCGGTTGTTTTTATCATGCTGATCATGTCCATCGGTAATTTGATCAATATTGGCTTTGAAAAACAGTTTCTGCTCCAGAACAATATGGTCAAAGACTATTCGGAGGTTCTGGACCTTTACGCGCTGACTTACGGGATTCGGGTGGCGCGGTATGCCTACGGGACCGCGGTGGGGATCTTTAAATCGGCGGTCAGCATTGTTCTACTCTTCCTGGCCAACTTCATAATCAGGCGGTTTAACGACGACCGAGCTGTTTTATAACCTTTACTATGACCAAACAAAAGTGGGCGGGAGGCAAAAGGATGCGGCGCGGAAAAACAAAGGAACGGCTTTTCCAGGTTTTTCTGTATGGTATCATGGTTTTAATTGGGGTGATCACTTTATATCCGTTTTTAAATGTCTTGGCCATCTCTTTTAATGATGCTTTGGATACGGTAAAGGGGGGGATTTACCTCTGGCCGCGGGTTTTTACTTGGAACAACTACCGGGAGGTCTTTACCTATCCCAATCTGGTCATCGGGTTTAACATGTCACTGTTACGCACCATCACCGGTACGGTTCTCGGCCTAATCAGTACGGCGATGGTGGCTTATGTCATCAGCTGCCGGGAGTTTATCGCCTGCCGGCTGGTGTCGGCTTTATTCATCCTGACGATGTATGTCTCCGGCGGCCTCATTCCCGAATTTATGTTGGTCCGGAAGCTGGGGTTAATGAATAACTTCTGGGTTTACATTTTACCGGGGCTGATTAGCGGGTGGAACGTTTTTGTGATCCGGGCCTACATGGATACGTTGCCGGAAAGCCTGACCGAATCGGCGAAACTGGACGGGGCGAATGAACTGACGATCTTTTTCCGGATCATCTTTCCGCTTTGCAAACCGATCTTGGCCACGATTGCGCTCTTTATCGCGGTGGGACAGTGGAACAGCTGGTTTGACACCTACATTTATTGCAGTGGCAACCGTGCTCTGACCACTTTACAGTATGAAATGATGCGTATTTTGCAAGACGTGACCAGTGCCACCACCAGCAGCATTTACGGGATGAACGAGTATAATGCGCCCCGGACTTCCCCGGAATCCATTCAGGCGGCGATCACGATCGTGGTTACCCTGCCGATTCTGTTTGTTTACCCCTTCCTTCAAAAATACTTTGTGAAAGGGCTCACCCTGGGCGCCCTCAAGAGTTAAACCTTATAACTCCGTTGTTAACCCCGCAAGGGAGACGGATAAATAAAACTGATTAAGGAGGAGATAGTTTGCAAAGACGACGTGCTTTCCTGTTTCATCTGGTCTGTGTGGTCCTTTTGGTTGGTTTGGGGGTTGGCTCGGTCTTGGGGGCACAAAAACCTTTGGTCTTGAAGATGTTTTCTTATGACATCAACCCCAACTACACCGGGTTTGAAGATCCCATCGGCCGGGAGATTACCAAACGGACCGGGATCAAACTGGACATCGAGTATCCGGTGGGCGATCCGGAGGAACGGATTACCCTGATGATCGCCAGCGGTGAATATCCCGACCTCATCTTCCACAAGGGTGCCGGCAAGTTTGTTGATGCCGGGGCCTTCATCGACCTCACGCCCTACATCGAGAAATATGGGGATAACATCAAAAAGCTTTACGGTCCCTATTTGAAACGGATGCGCTACAGTCTGGAGGACCCGTCCATCTATTATCTGGGTTGTTTTGGGGTCGATTCCGAGATCTGGGATGTCAGCGGCTTCCAGCTGCAACATGCGGTGGTTAAAGAACTGGGTTATCCACCGATGCGGACTTTGAAGGACTTTGAAAATGCGATCAAGGCGTATATGGAGAAATACCCGACCATCGACGGCCGGCCCACCATCGGCCTCTCTTTGCTGGCGGATGACTGGCGTTTCTTGATCACAGTGACCAACCCGGCGGTGGCGGCGACCGGCGGTCCCGATGACGGGCAGTGGTACATCGATCCGGAAACCTATGAAGCGATCTACCACATTCGCCGTCCGGAAGAGAAAGAGTACTTCCGTTGGTTGAACCACATGAATGATATCGGGCTCTTGGATCCGGAGAGCTTTGTGCAGAAGTATGACCAGTATAAAGCCAAAATTGCCCAAGGCCGGGTGCTGGCGCTGACCGACCAAAGGTGGCAGTTTGAAGAGGCGGAAAGGGCACTACGGCAAGCCGGCAAGTTTGAGCGGACCTACGGAAGTTACCCGATTGTTCTGGATGAACGGTTCAAACGGGCCGATCTTTGGGACCCGGGCTACTCGGCCAGCTGGGGAATTGGGATTTCGGTCACCTCGAAACATAAAGAAGCGGCGTTTAAGTTTTTAGACTGGATGGCCTCCGATGAAGCGCAGGTCCTGGTGAACTGGGGAATTGAGGGTGTAAACTACCAGGTGGTCAACGGGAAACGGGTCATTCCGCCGGAGGAGTTTGCCCGTCGGACCAATGACCCCAACTATATCAGAGAGACCGGGGTTGGCCTTTATGTCTACCCCTTCCCGCAGCGGGGCGACGGGCAGTTGGATCCCACCGGTAATCCTTACACACCGACGACGAAGGACTATATCAAACAGCGCTACTCCGCGATCGAAAAAGAAGTCCTGGCCGCCTATGGCGCGGAAATGTGGATTGACCTCTTCCCGCAAAAGAGCGAGTTTCCGCTTAAACCTTGGGGGGCGGCCTGGCAGATTCCCACCCCGATGATTGAGGACTTGACCATTCCGCTGCAACGCTGTGACGACCTCTGTAAGAAACGGATTCCCGAGATCGTTTTGGCGAAACCGGCCGACTTTGACCGGCTGTGGGACAGCTTCCAGCAAGAGCTGATCGATTTGGGCATTCGCAAAGCAGAAGCCATCTTTACGCAACTGGTTAAAGACCGGATTAAGCTTTGGAATGATTAGAGGACAACAGGACCCTCCTGTCCCGTGGAACAAAGGAAAATAGGAAAGGGGGCCACCCTTTCCTATTTTTCCTTTTGCGCTGGGTTTGTTGGCGGGCGGAAGCTTGGATTGGAGGAGAGGAATGGACCAAACAGCAGGAGAAAAAGGATTGTGTTTATGGTACGACCGGCCAGCGGAGGTGTGGGAGGAAGCCTTACCCATTGGCAACGGCCGCCTGGGGGCAATGGTCTACGGACGGGTCCCGGCCGAGCATCTTCAGTTGAACGAGGACAGCCTGTGGTACGGTGGGCCGGTGGACCGGATCAACCCGGATGCCCGCCGCTATCTGCCGGAGATTCGCCGTTTAATCCTGGCCGGGGAGATCAAAAAAGCGGAACAACTGGCGATTCTAACACTTTCCGGGACACCGGAGAGCCAGCGCCATTATCTGCCCCTCGGGGACCTGTATCTTTATTTTCAACCGGAGCGGCTGCGGTCCGAAGCCTACCAGTATCCACCGGCCAAGGAGGCACCGGTCCACGCTTACCGGCGGGTTTTGGATTTAAACAAAGCTTTGGTGCAAGTCGCTTACCACCTGGAAGGGGTCGAATTTACCCGGGAGTATTTCGCCAGTGCCGTCCATCAGGTGTTGGTGCTGCGTTTAGCTGCCAACCGGCCGGGTTGTATCTCTTTTCTGGCCCGGTTGCGCCGGGGACGCTATCTGGAGAAGACCGTTGCGGCCGGCGACACCCTCCGCCTGCTGGGGCAGGCCGGTGGTAAAGCGGGGATGGAGTTCTGTGTGGCGGTCCGGGCGGTGGCGGAAGGGGGCCGGGTTTCGACCTTGGGCGAACATTTGGTGGTGGAGCAGGCAGACGCTGTTACGCTGCTAGTTACCGCGGCCACCACTTACCGGTCTCCGGAGGTGGAAACCGCCTGCCTTGACCAACTGGCCCAGGTGAGCGGGTTTCCTTATGCGCGTCTACGGGCGGAGCATATCAAAGACTACCAAAACCTGTTCCAACGGGTGAGCCTGACGCTATCGGGGACGGATGCCGTGTCCGCCGGGGAGGATTTGCCCACCGATGAAAGGTTGCGGCGTTTTCAGGCGGGGGCGGAGGATCCGGGTTTGGTGGCGCTTTATTTCCAATTTGGCCGTTATCTGTTGATCAGCTGCAGCCGTCCGGGGAGCCTCCCCGCCAATCTGCAGGGCCTGTGGAACCAAGAGATGCTGCCGCCCTGGGACAGCAAGTACACACTGAATATTAATACCCAGATGAACTACTGGCCGGCGGAAGTGTGTAACCTGCCCGAGTGCCATCTCCCCCTTTTTGCCCTGCTGGCGCGGATGCGGGTCACCGGCCGCCGTACCGCACAGGAGATGTACGGCTGCCGTGGGTTTGTCGCCCACCACAATACTGATATCTGGGCGGACACCGCGCCCCAGGACGTTTGGCTCCCGGCGACGTATTGGCCCTTGGGCGCCGCCTGGCTCTGTTTGCACCTCTGGGAACATTATGCGTTCGCCAAAGATCCGGCTTTTCTTGAAGAGGCCTATCCCATGCTGAAGGAGGCGGCCGTGTTCTTTCTGGATTTTCTGATCCCCGACGAACAAGGGTATCTGGTCACTTGTCCGTCGGTGTCACCGGAAAACACCTATCTGCTAGCCAATGGCGAACGGGCCGCGCTCTGTGCCGGTCCGGCCATGGATAGTCAGATCCTGACGGCGCTTTTTACGTGTTGTATCGAGGCTGCCAGGCTTCTCCAGGTGGACGCGGAGTTTGCGGCCCGTCTCCAAGAAATACGGGCACAACTCCCGCCCATCCGCATCGGCCGCTATGGGCAGATTCAGGAATGGGCCCAGGACTATCCCGAAGCCGAACCGGGTCACCGGCATCTGTCTCCCTTGTTTGCTTTATACCCGGGGAGTTTAATTACGTTGCGGGGAACGCCCAGGTTGGCTGCGGCCGCCCGGCGGACCCTGGAGCGCCGTCTGGCCCATGGCGGGGGTCAGACCGGATGGAGCCGCGCGTGGACCATCAACCTTTGGGCGCGGTTGGAGGAGGGGGAAGCGGCTTGGGCCAACCTCCGGGCTATGTTGGCCCAGGCAACGCTGCCTAATCTGTTTGCCAATCATCCTCCTTTTCAGATCGATGGCAACTTTGGGGCGACGGCGGGGATCGCCGAGATGTTGTTGCAAAGCCATGCCGGTGAACTTTCTCTTTTACCGGCGTTGCCCCCGGTTTGGGCCAGTGGCCGGGTCACCGGGCTCCGGGCGCGGGGCGGTTTTACCGTGGACCTGGAATGGCAGCGGCACATCTTCAAAGCCGCCCGGATCCGGGCGGCCCACGACGGGTGGTGTCGCGTCCGCCTGCAGCAAGTACCCAAGGAAGCGCAAACAATCCGCGTTCTTCACCGGGCGGACACGGTCGCGGAAACCGTGGCCGCCCATCCGGTTGTGGCCTTTTTAGCCGCGGCCGGGGAGGAGTATTGGGTCAAACTGGTTTAAACAAGGAGTAAACCCACCGCCGGAGGGCGGTGCCGGGAAAAAGAAGGGAAGGAGAAGAGACCATGAAGTTTACCGACGGGAAATGGCTGTTGAAAGAAGGGATTACCATTCAAAGTCCCCTGGAAGTCCATGACGTTGAGATTGAAAACAACATGGTCACCATTTACGCTCCGGGGCGCCATATCCGGCACCGGGGTGACACTTTGGATGGTGCTTTGTTCAGGATTACCCTTTCGTCACCCCTGCCCAACGTCATCCGGGTGCAGTTTCAGCATTTTGCCGGGGGGGACGCGCGGGGACCATTTTTCCCGGTCCGGCAAGGGGAGGCGACGGCGGTCGAGATCGACGAAACCGCGGAGGCGGTTTATTTCCGGAGCGGGGCGTTGACGGCGAAAGTGACGAAAGAGAAATGGGCCTTGGACTTTTTGGGCGATGACCGCCGGTTAACAGGGAGCCGGTACCGGAGTCTCGGGTATATTACCACCGCGGCCAAGGAGACCTACGTCCGGGAACAACTGGATTTGGGTGTGGGGGAATGTGTCTACGGTTTGGGGGAGCGCTTTACGGCGCTAGTGAAGAACGGGCAAACGGTGGAGATTTGGAATGCGGATGGGGGCACCGGCAGTGAGCAAGCTTATAAGAATGTCCCCTTTTATCTGACGAATCACGGCTACGGGGTCTTTGTCAACCATCCGGAGCGGGTCTCTTATGAGGTGGCGACCGAAAGAGTCTCCAAGGTTCAGTTTAGTGTGGCCGGGGAGAGTCTGGACTACTACGTGATTTACGGTCCCACCATGAAGGAGGTGCTCACCCGTTACACCGCGTTGACCGGGCGACCGGCCTTACCGCCGGCGTGGTCCTTCGGGCTCTGGCTCACTACCTCCTTTACCACGGACTACGATGAGCAGACGGTGACGGGCTTTGTCGACGGGATGTTGGAACGGGGGATTCCCCTGTCGGTCTTCCATTTTGACTGCTTTTGGATGCGCGAGTACCACTGGTGCGATTTCCAATGGGACCGGCGGGTCTTTCCCGAACCCGCCGCCATGCTGGCACGTTTAAAGAAAAAAGGGGTAAAGATCTGCGTTTGGATCAATCCTTATATCGCCCAACGTTCGCCCTTGTTTGCTGAGGGCAAAGCGCAGGGCTATTTGTTGCGAAAACCCGGCGGTGAAGTCTGGCAGTGGGATAAGTGGCAACCGGGGATGGGGATTGTTGACTTTACCAATCCCGAGGCCCGCCGCTGGTACCAGGGGAAATTGGCGGACCTGCTCGATATGGGGGTCGACTGCTTTAAAACCGATTTTGGGGAAAGGATCCCGACGGATGTGGTTTATTGCGATGGGTCCGATCCGGAAAAGATGCATAATTACTACTCCTATCTTTACAACAAAACCGTCTTTGAATTATTACAGGCCAAGCGCGGGCCGGGGGAGGCGGTGGTTTTTGCCCGGTCGGCAACGGCCGGGAGCCAACAGTTTCCAGTCCACTGGGGTGGGGACTGTGAAGCCGACTATGCCTCGATGGCGGAGAGTTTGAGGGGCGGACTGTCGCTGGGATTGTCCGGGTTTGCCTTTTGGAGCCATGATATTGGCGGGTTTGAGAGTACGGCGCCGGCCGATCTTTATAAGCGGTGGGCCGCTTTTGGGTTGCTATCCTCCCATAGCCGTTTGCATGGCAACCACTCTTACCGGGTGCCGTGGTTATATGACGAGGAAGCGGTGGACGTGGTCCGGCATTTCACGAAGCTGAAGTGCCGGTTGATGCCGTATATCTACCGCCAGGCCTGCCTGGCCACGGAACTGGGTTTGCCGGTCCTGCGGGCGATGGTCCTGGAGTTTACGGCCGATCCCACCTGCGCCTACCTGGACCAGCAGTATATGTTGGGTGATGCCTTGTTGGTAGCGCCGGTCTTTAATCCGACGGGTGAGGTTTCCTACTATCTACCGGAAGGCCGTTGGACCAACTTTTTCACCGGCGAAGAGGTGACCGGGGGCCGGTGGGTGCGGGAAACCCATGATTACTTAAGTTTGCCGTTGATGGTCCGCCCAAATTCCATCGTGCCGGTGGGCAGTACCGACTCTCGACCCGACTATGACTATGTTGATGGTGTTGATCTCCAGGTCTTTGCGGTGGAAAAGGGGCAGACCGTGCAGACCGCGGTGCATAACACCAATGGCCAAAAAGAACTGGTGGCCACCGTCCGCCGGATGGAGGAGACGATGACCGTCAACGTCCAACACACCGGGAAACCCTTCTCCATTACTCTGCGGGGGGTCTTCGCAGTGCAGGCGGTGGAAAACGGGGATTGGATCCACACCGACCTGGGGATCCGGATCCAACCACAGGACCGCCAACGGGCGGTTGTGATTAAACTGTAGGGTAATAGTTTCCCCTTTGCCGCACGCTGGTCGAGAACAAGAAGGAAGCACGGGAAAACACAATTAGGAAAGAAGCTGAAAAAACACGGGACGGAAAAGGGAAAAAACGGTCAGGAGCGAATAAGGTGGTTAATCAAGCTGAAAAGGGAGTGGTCGGGTGCTGACGCTGACCGTATTTTTGAGTGGTGCCGTTTTAATGTCCCTGGAGATGGTGGGCAGCCGGATTTTGGCCCCCACCTTCGGCAGTTCAATCTACATCTGGGGTTCTTTGATTGTGGTGGTGATGGCGGCCTTGACCCTCGGGTATTATCTTGGCGGCCGTCTTGCCGACCGCTACCCCTATTTCTTGGTTATTGGTCTCATTTTGGCGGGGGCCGGGGCTTTTATTGGTTTTCTTCCCTTCTGGACCGGCCCCGTTAATGCTCTGTGCGGGCGGTTGGAACCGCGCGCCGGTTCCCTCCTGGCGGCGTGCGCCTTTTTTTTTCTCCCCAGTATTCTCCTGGCTACCGTTTCACCCTATGCGGTTAAACTGGCCGGGCGTGATCTGAAAAACCTGGGGAACATCGCTGGCCGTTTATCGGCCATCGCCAGTACCGGAAGTGTCATTGGCACTTTGGTGACTTCCTTTTTCCTGATTCCCCTTACGGGGGTCCGGAATATTGTACACGCCCTCGGACTGCTCCTGCTTTTCTTGGCCCTCTTGATCATCGGCTGCCGAGCGGAGCAGAACCAAGGATTGGCGCCGGGTCTTTTCTGGGTCCGACGCTTGGGCGGAGTGGTGGTCTTGGTGCTGCTTGCGCTTTTGGCCTTTTGTTGGCGGCTTACGGCCCGGCGGGACGCGTTAAGCCGGAGCGAGGTGCTTTATGAACGGGATACCCTGTATAACCACGTGCAGGTCACCCAGTACGGGTCCGTGCGTTACCTGCGCTTTGATAATTCCCTGCAGAGTGCGGTCGATCTGGATGACCCCTTGCACATGGTTTTTCCCTATACCTCTTTCCTCCATTTGGGCGTGGTGGCCCATCCCCAGCCGGAACGGGTGCTTTTTATCGGCTTGGGGGGCGGCTCTGCGCCCATGAAGTTTCTCCACGATTATTCTTCCCTGCAAACCGTTGATGTGGTGGAGATCGATCCGGAAGTGGTCAAGGTGGCGCGGACCTATTTTGCGCTGCCGGAGGACCCCCGGCTGCGGGTGGTTACCCAAGACGGCCGGTTATTTGTCCAGCAGGCCGTGGAAAAAATTGTCCGCGGCCAGCAGCCACCCTATGATTTAGTGGTGATCGATGCTTATTCGGCAAGCACGATCCCGTATCACCTCACGACCCGGGAGTTTCTCCAGGTGGTCCGGCAGGTTTTGGGCCCCGACGGCGTGGTCGTCTCTAATATTATTGGGACGCTCACCGGGCCGAACAGCAGCCTGTTCCGGGCGATGACCCGTACTTTTGACGCGGTGTTTCCCCAGCGTTATATCTTTCCCGTTTACGGGTGGGATGGGATGGATGATACGGCAGAACAGAATATTATTCTGATTGCCACCGTGGATCCACGTTTCCGGTCGAAAGCAACCTGGCAGAAGCAGGCGGATGAGTTGTCCGCCCGGGAAATGATCGGGGAGAAGGTCTCTGTTTTCGTCCGTCACCTGGTGGATCACCCCATGGTTTCTCAGGAAACCTGGCTGGCTGACGTTCCGATCCTGACCGATGATTACGCCCCGGTTGATACTTTGAAACATCCGTTATTATAAATAGTAAAATTAGTGAAATAGTTGGTTGTCATGGAATATTTAGTAAGATTGTGTTATAATTATAACGATTTATTTGAAATAAGGAGGCTTTCTGATGAAACAGTTCAAATGTCTGTTCCTCTGTTGTCTTTTGCTCCTGATGACAGCATCGCAGACGCTGGCCAGTGCGGGTTAGACTGGTCTGTCGGCGGAAGTACTCCTTGGCAATCTGGCACAAGCAAAGAAGACGGAACGGACAATTAATGGAGTGGCGTCAACAGCTCTCGGGGTGGGGGTCGGGATTTTAGTTTCTTCCATTAAACCCGATGCTGAATTGAGCGAAGATGATGTAAGAGAGATAAAAACGCTCGGGTATTTCGGTTCCGGGCTTTTAATTGGGTCGGGGATCATTTCCTTGGCCTTGCCTTCAGAGGCGGAAAACCATTACCGGGATGTAAAAACCATCGAGGACCCGGTGGCACGGGAGAATGCGGCCTACAGCAGTCTGGTCTTCTGTGCCGAAAAGGTCAAAAGAGAACGGTTACTAAACGGGGCGGTATCGACGGCGGCTGCTTTTTATTATCTGTTTTCCGAGCCTAAATCCTCTTATGAGCGCAATTATAATACATATACCGGTCTGATCTTTGCGGCAAGTGCCGGCGCAAGTTTCTTGGTAAAAAGTGTGGAGGAAAAAATGCTGGAGCAGTACCACCAAAGCCGGAGCTTTAGCGCGGGTGAGTTTCTCTCCAATCTGAGATGGGGTTGGTCACCGGATGGTGGAGTTGCTGTGATATACTGCTATCAATTTTAGCCAACCGTTTTAGCCGGAGTTAATCCGGCTTTTCTAATAAGATCAGGTTCTTCCAATCCTGTCTTATTGCTGGTAACTCCCTGTTTGGGCAGGAATTAAGGCCTCCGGTTTTGAATAGACTCTTAAAATTGATTTGGAGGCTAAAAGATGAGAAAGACCAGGATCGTACTTGTATTCGTACTCCTTCTTTCAACGATGAGTTGCCGATTGGTCTGGGCTGGAGCGACGGTAAAACTCGGGTTCGAGCCGGGAGGCGATCTGTCGACCAACATCAGCGGTTACATGTTGGGCTATGGGGTCGATGCTGGGGTTTCCGTTAGCGGTGAATATCTTAAGGCCCTCAATGATCAGGTGGAAGTCGGTGGTGGGCTGGAGTACCAGTTAAAACGGAATGTACGGGGGCTGGCGGCCGGTTTCCGTTTTATCCCCCTTTATGGGATGGTAAAAGTCAAGGCGCCGTTCAGTGCCGATCTGGACACCTATTTTACCGGTAAAATCGGCTATAATTATTTGGCCCTTGATGAGCAGGTGGCCGGTTTTGATTACGGCGGTGGTTTCTATTATGGGGTCGGTTTTGGGCTTGACTTGAACGAAAAGATTATGGTTGAGGCGGAATACTCGGTAAACCGGGGTGAACTGGGTTATATTCTGAAACAGCCTTTTGACTATGCGAAAATCCGCTTTGGTGTCGGTTATAAATTCTAATCTACAGAACCGCAAGCATGCGGCAGAATAAAGCTCCCTTCAGGGTGGGTGGCTGCTTGAACAACCGTCTCCTGGAAGGGAGCTTTTTTGGTCCAAAGTGCTGGGAAACTTTATTTTTTTACAGATTATCATAGTTGGTTTAAGTCGTATGGAGTCTCTTGGTATACATAATAGTTCAGCCAGTTGCTAAAGAGCAGATTGGCGTGGCCGCGCCATTTAACCACCGGGTTTTTGCTGGGGTCATCGCCCGGAAAATAGTTTTTGGGGAGCTCGATCGCCAGCCCCTTTTTGATATCCCTCTCGTATTCCGCTTTGAGCGTCAGCGGATCGTACTCCGAATGCCCGGAGACAAAAACTTGCCGGCCATTGCGGGCCAGAATGATGTAAATCCCCGCCTCCGCGGATTCGGCCAGGATCTGTAGTTCCGGAACCTTGAGGATATCCTCTTTGCGCACTTCCGTATATCTTGAATGGGGTACGTAAAATTCGTCGTCAAATCCGCGGAGTAACTTGACGTGGAAATGCTGGGGATCGATCACATGTTTAAAGATGCCGAATAATTTTTTCTCCAGCGGATATTTGGGGATGCCGTAATGATAGTAGAGAGCCGCTTGGGAAGCCCAGCAGATATGAAAGGTGGAAAAGACATTGGTAACGGTCCACGCCATGATCGCGGTTAATTCGTCCCAATAATCAACTTCCTCGTATTCGATCTGTTCGACCGGCGCGCCTGTGATAATCATCCCGTCAAATTTATCGTGTTTGATCTGGTCGAAGGTGGTATAGAACCGCTTCAGGTATTCGGCGGGCGTGTTTTTCGACTGGTGGGTTTGCGGGTGAAGCAGGGTCACCTCCACCTGCAGCGGCGTATTGGCCAACAGCCGGAGCAGTTGCGTCTCGGTCACACTCTTGTTCGGCATCAAATTCAAAATCACAATTTTTAAAGGCCGAATATCCTGGTGCAGGGCGCGTTCTTCGTCCATAATGAAGACATTTTCGTTTTGGAGAATCTCAAGCGCCGGTAAGTTTGCGGGTACCTTAATCGGCATGGCTTTCCTCCTATTCATATCGCAATACTAGATTTTTATCATTGTACTTCCTTCCGATCGTTTCGTCAATAATAATTTGCCGAAACTTTTCACCTTTCTGCAGAAGTAACCTTCCGGCGGAACTAACGTTAAGGGCAGTGCCACCCAGGGAGGCCGCCAAGGAAAAGAAGGGATTTTTTAGCAGTTAGCATTGATTCTTTTTGAGCACTATAGTATAATCGTAATAATTTATCTTTATCCAAGTAACCCACCCTGAATAATAGGATATAGCTTTTCGCGGCGGCGCAAACAAGAAAACAAAAAAGATAAAAGGGGGCATAAATGCATGGAAAAAACATTACGACCGGAGACTTTGGCGGTTCATGCCGGACAGACGCCTGATCCGGTGACGGGTTCAAGAGCGACGCCGATTTACCAAACCACTTCTTATGTTTTCAAAGATACGGACCACGCGGCGGCGCTGTTTGCCTTGGCGGAGGAGGGGAATATCTATACGCGGCTGATGAACCCGACGACCAGTGTTTTTGAGGAACGGATGGCGGCGCTGGAAGGGGGGGTTGGCGCCTTGGCTACTTCCTCCGGCCAAGCGGCGATCGCGCTGGCGATTCTTAATCTGGCGCAAGCCGGTGATGAGATTGTGTCGGCCAACAACCTTTACGGCGGGACTTACAATCTTTTCCAGCATACTTTGGCGCGGTTCGGGATTAAGGTGCGCTTTGTCGACTCCACCGATCCAAGGAGATTTAAGGACACCATTACGGCCCGGACGAAAGCAATTTACGCGGAATCCATCGGCAACCCCAAACTGGATGTCCTGGATTTTGAAGCGGTGGCGCAGATCGCCCACGACCATCATATTCCTTTGATCGTGGATAATACCTTGGTGCCTTACTTACTCCGTCCCATCGACTATGGCGCCGATATTGTCGTTTATTCGGCTACGAAATTTATAGGTGGACACGGTACCTCCCTTGGCGGGGTGATCATCGATTCCGGCCGCTTCGATTGGTCGCAAGGTGACTTTCCTTTGATTAACAAACCGGACCCCAGTTACCACGGGATAAACTTTGTTGAAGCCGTCGGGGCGAAAGCATTTATCGTGAAAGCCCGTGTTACGCTGATGCGGGATTTGGGGGCGACACTTTCCCCCTTTAACTCCTTTTTATTCCTGCAAGGACTGGAGACTTTGCACCTGCGGATGCCCCGGCATAGCGAGAATGCCCGGCAAGTGGCGACGTTCCTCCGGTCCCATCCGCAAGTGTCATGGGTTAATTATCCCGGGTTACCCGACAGTCCCCATTATGACAAAGTGCAAAAATACCTCCCCAACGGGGCCGGGGCGATTGTCGGTTTTGGCGTCAAGGGGGGAAAAGCAGCCGGGATTAAATTTATTAACCACGTCAAGCTCCTTTCCCATTTGGCCAACATTGGCGATGCCAAGTCCTTGGTTATTCATCCGGCTTCCACCACGCACCAGCAATTAACCGAGGAGGAACAGTTGGCGACCGGGGTAACGCCGGACTACATCAGGCTTTCGGTGGGGATCGAAAATGTTGATGATATTATTGCCGATCTTGACCAGGCCTTGAAAGCAACCGTTTGATTGGCCGATCCCGACAGCGGTTGGTTGAAGCCAACATACGGTTTGACAACAAGGTTTTCACTCATGATTTTGTTTTTAAGAAGATCGGGTTCAGGTTTTGCTCCCCTTGGGGAAGATGAGGGTAACAAACATCTCCCTACAGGGAGTATTTTTTTTGGGGGGAAACGGTTTGTTTACGGGGGAGCAAACTTCTGTAACTTGCCAAAAGCAGCGGATTAATTTATGATAATGACAATGACCAGCTTGTTTACGTTTCCGGGGAAAGGGTGAGGACAGTTAAGCGTGACGATTTTTTGACGGGGATGAAGACCGGCCTGCCGATTGCCTTCGGTTACTTTCCGATTGCCGTTGCCTTTGGTTTACTGGCGAAGGCCAACGGTTTGCCCGCCATCACGAGTATTCTGATGTCGGCGCTGGTTTTTGCCGGGGCCAGCCAATTTATTGCGGTCAATCTGTGGGCGACCGGGATGGGTGGCGGGGAGATCATCATCACTACTTTTCTGGTGAATATGCGCCACTTTTTAATGAGTGCCACTCTGGCCCGGCGGCTGGGTCCGCAACCGCCGAAAGTAAAGTCGTTAATTGCTTTTGGCATTACCGATGAGACCTTTTCGCTGGTGGTGATGCAGCCGGAGTATAACCGGGTTCCCGGCTTTGTGGCCGGGGTTAATACAGCAGCTTATTTAGGCTGGGTTTTGGGGACCGCGGCGGGGTCGCTGCTGGTCAACGGGTTGCCCGCGGTCATCCAGTCCAGTATGGGGTTGGCTTTGTATGCGATGTTTATTGGGTTATTGGTGCCCGGACTTAAGGGTTCCAAGGCCAATGTAACCGTTTTCGGTTTGACACTGGTCTTGAGCGCGCTGGCGTCTTGGGGTCCGTCGTGGCTGACGGCGATCGGCAAAGGCTGGAAGGTCATGATCATAACAGTGATCACCTGTAGTTTGGGGGCGTTGCTGTTTCCCGAGGAGGAAGTGAAAGATGCAAAATAGCCAAGATTTGTTGCTGGTGCTGGGGATGGCGGCCGTTACCTATCTGCCCCGTTTATTGCCGATGCTTCTGCTGTCGACGGATAAACTTCCCCCTGTGCTCAAACGGTTTTTTGATTTTGTTCCTTATGCCGTCTTAACGACTCTGATCTTCCCCGAGATTCTTTTTTCGACCGCACAGCCGGCTTCGGCCGCCGTCGGCGGGGTCATTGCCTTCAGTCTCGCGTATGGCGGAAAGAATCTTTTTCTGGTCGTGACCGGGGGGATTGGTGGGGTTTTCCTTTGGGAATTGCTGTTTTGACCGCGACAATAGAAAACCCCATCTTTACCAATGACTGCAGATGGTCCAAGGGGGCAGATGGCAAGGGGTCAGGTCCTGTTGATTCCCGGGGGTGTTTGGTGGAGACCGATGGAGAGGAGGATGCGCGATGGAAGTTTTTCTCGACTGTTTACCCTGCGTTTTGCGGCAGGTCTTGGAAGCCTCCCGTCTGGCGACGGACCGGTTTGAGGTCCACGAAGCGATTATGCAGGAAGCCACCGCGCTTTTGAGCAAATACCGCCAGTTTCGGAATGCGCCGGAACTTGGCGGCAGGATGCATGAGATTGTGAAGAGACACACCGGTGTGCACGATCCTTACCGGGAGGTGAAGGAGGTAAGTATCCGTGAAGCTTTACAAGTCTATCCTTTTCTTGAGCGGTTCCTGGCGGAAAAGGTGGAACCTGCGGAGCGGCTTTATTGGGCGTTAAAGATCGCCGCGACTGGGAATATTATCGATGCAGCCTTGGGGAACGGTGCCACCTGGCTGAAAAACCTCGAAGCCGAATTGGTAAAACCGTTTGCGGTTTGTGATCTGACCCGCTTCCAAAGGGAACTGGAGCGGGCGAAAAACCTGTTAATTATTGGGGATAATGCCGGTGAGACCGTCTTTGACCGTCTCTTATTGGATTACCTGTCGGACTTTGAGATCATCTACGCTGTCCGGGGAGAACCAGTGATCAATGATGCCACCGTGGACGATGTCCGTGCCTCCGGATTCGACCCCCGGATTAAGGTGGTGTCGACCGGCGCCACGACTCCGGGGTTGATTCTGGAGGAGTGTACCGAGGAGTTCGTCACTCTGTTTTACCAGGCCGACCTAGTGATCAGCAAAGGACAGGGTAACTTTGAAGCGCTGATGGACGAGGAGGGCCGCGGCCTCTTTTTCCTTTTGAAGGCCAAATGTCCGCAGGTAGCTGCGGTCCTGGGTGTTCAGGTTAACGACTATGTTTTTAAGTGGCAAGGCCGATAAACGAAATGGTTCGGGGGAATATTAACAAAAAGACTAAACAGGAGACGAGGAAGAAAATTGTTACGGGACAAATTAATCTCTGGTGCCTTGGCCGGAGTTGTTGCTGATCTTGCGATGAGTATTCCCGAGTTTATTCTGTGGAAACTGAAGATTCTTGGCCACCCTCTCTTTCACCATGCGGCTAGTTTGCTTTTGCCACTGGAATACGTCCATAAGAACTTCCTGGGCGCATTTTTAGGGTTTATTGCTTGTAAAGTTTACAGTGCTTTCCTTGGGATCGTCTTTATCGCGCTTCTGGTTTATACCGGAGACCGTTACTTCCGAACCAAAGGCCTGATTTACGGGGCCTTTCTCTGGTTGGCTTCCTATAGCGGACTGGCGTCATTACCCATCGTTAAACTGAGCGCCCACCCGCGGACTCCCGTGGAAGTGCTCCTCTTTCTCTTCCTCCATCTTCTGTTTGGGCTTGTCCTCGGTATGATAGCCCGCTGGTTAAAGCGGCAAGAAAAACTGGACTAATTTGGCTTGTTTTTTTTCCTTCTTGTCACTAACAGGTAGACAAGGAGGGACGAAGGGATGTTCAATAAGCCCAAAAGGCCCCAAAGCCAGGCGTTTTCGCCGCGTTTCCGTGCGTCCTGAAAGATCCAAAGCGCTTGTGCAAGGAGGAGAACAGCAATCAGGGCATAAGCCCACCAAACCAGTCTTTCCGTATTGCTCAACTTAATAAACCTCCTTTTTATGGGGAGTTGGCGGCCAGAGGATGAGAAAAGGCAAAAGCAGGCTGATCCCGATATAACCGGCCATCACCGCGAACAGATAACCCTTTTGGAGCAAGAGACCAACCCCGCTCAAAAAGCCGAAGGCGACGAGCAGAAAGAGCAGGTTCTCCAAGACCATCCACCGCCGGGTGCGGTGGCGGGTTTCGACCACCAGCCTTTGAAAATGGTCGATAGGGGGTGTGGGGATCTCTGCGACCATCGCTTCGACCTCCTGGCCAAAGGCATCCAACGGTTCTTTTAGTTGGTGCAGTGCCGTGTGAAACTCTTTTTCGGTGCGCATTGCCGGTCACTCCTCTCTACTGGCTAGACTGTCCCG
>JAAYHQ010000065.1 GCA_012727425.1 Bacillota bacterium | reverse complement strand
TTTGAGGGCGGTAGATTTTGAGTCTACTGCGTCTGCCAATTCCGCCACTTCGGCATAGCTTTCAATCTTCTTCGAACTTCATTGTAACAAAGAAGAAGGCCGATGTCAAGAATTTATCACCGCCCAGATAACGGTTTTGGGGGCGGTTTTACGGGGCCGCTCTTTGCCCAAGGATGAAAGGACCGGGCCCAAAGAACAGGTGAATGCTTTAAAAAAAGGCGGTGCAACCGCCTTCATAATGACTGCAAGGTCAGAGATAGAAGGGCCTTTGGTGCGGTAAAGGCCGGAGAAAGGTTGGGTTTTACCGAAATGAGCTTAATCGGTGGTAAACTCATTTCTGTAGTATTAGGATATTCCGGTCACCGGAAAAGGTTACCGTCGGGGGCGCCAGTTTTTTAATCATGCGTTCCGCTGTGTTCCGCCTTTTGACCCTTCCATATATTCCATAATAAAAAAATCCCCTTTATTTCCGCGCCGCGCTCACGCCGCCGGCCGATCCTTTGGTAAGTCCGGTCAAGAAAACGTCCTGCTCCTGCCCCGAGCAGTTGCCCCGCGCACCGGCGGGGTCAGCCTCCGACCGCCCACTGCACTTCGGGCAGGCCCTGTAAAGCGCCGGTCAGCGCCGCTTGGTTGTTCTCCGGCACGCGTACCGTCAAGTTGACGTCCACCCCGTATTCTTCTTTGACGACCTTGCCTTCGTACGTTTGCAGGAGATGATTGACCACCGGTAGCTGTGGATAAGGCAGCACCAGGGTTAGCGTGACGGTGGGACGGAAAGGACGCCGCCCGGCGGCGAGGAGGGTTTGCAAGGCGGTGGAATGGTAGGCGTCGATTAAGCCCCGCACGCCCAGTTTTTTTCCGCCGTAGTAGCGGGTGACCACCACCACCGTATTGGTTAATTCTTGTTGTAGGATGGCGTTTAAGATCGGCCGTCCGGCCGTTCCGGACGGTTCGCCATGGTCGCTGTAGTAGGTGATCGGATTGTCACTGAGGCCGACCCGGTAGGCGAAACAGTTGTGTGTGGCCTGGGGATGAACTTCGGTTTTGATCCGGCCAATAAAGGCCTGGGCTTCGTCGGCATCGGCGACCGGTGCGGCTTGTCCGATGAAGCGTGATCGTTCGATCTTCTGTTCCCACGTCTGTTCTTTCGCAACGGTAAAATATACTGGTTCCATGCTTCACCTCATCAAAGTCCTTAAAACCATTATTCCACATTCGGGAGGCGGATTCCTCCGCCGGGGCAGCAGGACATGGCCGTTGGCCTAGGCGCGTGGCGCAAGGTTAATCCATTGACTTTCCGGGCAGGATCCGCTAAAATAAGGGATGTATTATATGTAAACGGGTGTTGTCCCGGTTACAATCCAGGATGAACAGGCGAGGAAAGGACGAGTAGTGCGGAAACGGGTTACAGAGAGTCCCCGGTTGGTGGAAAGGGGATAACTACGACCGGCATGAAGATCAGCCTTGAGCCTCCGGGCTGAAATGGGGAGTAAGTCCGGACGGAAGCCACCGTTAGCAGGCAAGAAGTGGGTGGGATCAATGAGCCTGATGGCACTGGTCTTGCCAAATTGGGTGGTACCACGGTCGATCAAACCGTCCCTTTGCGGACGGTTTTTCTTTTTTAACTTTCTTTTCTAAATTTATACAGTTTGACCTCTGTGCGGCCGTTGGGGTTTGCTTGAACACTTGATGGGTCTGGCATGTATTGATGGAATTCCCCAGTATCTGGGTGAAAAAAGTTTTGCTAGGGAAAGGAGTTTGACCGATGGGTGGAAAGTTTCGGGAAGTCGATGTGAAAAGCCCGGCCAAGATCCGGGAAGAAGCGATTTTAGAGCAATGGTTGGCCCAAGATATGGTGAAACTGAGCGTCGAGGCGCGGGAGGGTGCGCCCCCCTTCATCTTTTATGAGGGGCCGCCCACCGCCAACGGGCGCCCTGGTATTCACCATGTTCTTTCACGGACGATCAAAGATACGGTCTGCCGTTACAAGACAATGGAGGGTTATCAAGTCAACCGCAAAGCCGGTTGGGATACCCACGGTCTGCCGGTGGAGATCGAAGTCGAAAAGCAACTGGGGCTCACTTCGAAACAGCAGATTGAGGAGTACGGGATCGAAGCTTTTAACCGGAAGTGCCGCGAATCGGTCTTTACCTACGAAAAGGAATGGCGGCGGATGACCGAGCGGATCGGTTATTGGATCGACATGGATAACCCCTACATTACTTTGGATAACGATTATATCGAGACCGTCTGGTGGATTCTGAAGAAATACTTTGACGCCGGGCTGATCTACGAAGGCCATAAGATCATGCCCTACTGCAGCCGGTGCGGGACGCCCCTGGCCTCCCACGAGGTTTCCCTCGGTTATAAAGAAGAGAAGGTCGATTCGATCTATGTCCGCATGAAGGTGGCGGGCAAGGAGAACGAGTACTTCCTCGTCTGGACCACCACCCCCTGGACGCTCCCGTCCAACGTGGCTTTGGCGGTCAATCCGGCCTTTACCTACGTGAAGGCGCGGCGGCCCAATGAGGATGCGGTCTACATTCTCGTCCGGGAACGGGTGACGGCGGTTCTGGGCAAGGAAGCGGAGATCCTTGAAGAGCTAACGGGCGAAGACCTTTTGGGCACCGCGTACGAGCAACTCCTTCCCTTCCTGCCAGCTGGGGAACCGGCCTTCCGCGTTTACGGGGCCGACTTTGTCTCCACCGAGGACGGGACCGGGATCGTCCACATCGCGCCGGCCTTTGGTGAAGATGACTACCAGTTGGGGCGCAAACATGACCTGCCGGTGTTGCAACCGGTGGATAAGGAAGGTAAATTTACCGCCGACGTTCCGCCCTGGGCAGGCCGTTTTGTCCGGGACGCTGATCCGGCGATCATTGACTATTTGAAGGCCGAAGGGAAGCTGTTTAAGAAGGAGCGGATCGTCCACTCCTACCCCTACTGCTGGCGGTGTGATACGCCCCTCCTCTACTACGCCCGGAAATCCTGGTATATTGCGGTGACCAAATATAAAGACCGTTTGATCGCCAACAACAAAAAGATCAAATGGTATCCGGAGCACGTGGGGAAAGGCCGCTTCGGCAACTGGCTGGAGAATGTGATCGACTGGTCCCTCTCGCGGGACCGGTACTGGGGCACGCCGCTCAACATCTGGCGCTGTGAAAGCTGCGGGCGGCTCACGGCGGTTGGCTCCCGGCAGGAGCTGGCCGAGCGGGCTCTGGAGCCGGTGGACGTGGCGAACTTGGACCTCCACCGTCCCTACATCGACGCGGTGCACCTCAAGTGTGAATGCGGCGGCCGGATGGCCCGCACCCCGGAGGTCATCGACTGTTGGTTTGATTCGGGTTCGATGCCTTATGCCCAGTGGCATTATCCCTTTGAACACAAAGATGATTTTGACAAACTGTTCCCGGCCGACTTTATCTGTGAAGGGATCGACCAAACGCGGGGTTGGTTTTATTCGCTTCTTTCGATCGCCACGTTCCTCTTTGACCAGCCCGCCTTCAAGAGTGTGCTCGTGAATGACCTGGTTTTGGATAAAAACGGGCAAAAAATGTCCAAATCCCGGGGGAATACGGTCGAACCTTGGAGCCTCTTTGATAAGTACGGGGCCGACGCCACCCGGTGGTACCTGTTGGCGGTTTCGCCGCCCTGGATGCCGACGCGTTTTGACGAGGATGGCTTAAGGGAGATCTCCGCCCGGTTCTTTGGGACCTTGTTGAACGTCTACGCCTTCTTTACCCTTTATGCCAACATCGACGGGGCCGATCCGGAAAACTATGACGTGCCCGTGGCCAACCGGGAAGAGATCGACCGTTGGCTGATCTCCCGGTTTAACTCGGTGACCAAGCAGATCCGGGCCGATATGGCCGAATATGAACTGACCAAAGTGGTCCGGGCCATCCAAGACTTCGTGGTTGACGATGTTTCCAACTGGTATGTCCGGCGTAACCGGGAACGGTTCTGGGCGCCGGAGATGAACCAGAATAAAAAGGCGGTCTACCGAACCTTATGGGAAGTACTGGTTGGCGTGGCCAAGTTAATGGCTCCCTTCGCTCCCTTCCTGGCGGAGGACATCTACGGCAACCTGGTCCGGGGTCCGGCGAAGAAGCCCTCCGTGCACGTGGAGTACTACCCGGAACCCGACGAGCAGTTGATCGATCCGGAGCTCGAACGGCACATGGGGTTGGTGATCGACCTCGTTTCCTTGGGCCGGGCGGCCCGCAACCGGGTGCAGATCAAAGTCCGGCAGCCTTTGGCTGCCCTGCGGGTTGACCGCAAGCACGAGGCGCTCTTAAAGCCCATGGAAGAACTGGTGAAAGAGGAGCTGAACGTCAAGGCCCTCCACTATGTGGACGCGCCCGACGACTATGTGGATTACACGGTGAAGCCCAATTTTGCCGTTCTCGGACCGAAGTATGGTCCCTTAATGAAACAGATCGGCCAGGCGCTGGCGCAAAGTGCCGCTGCGGACTTGGTGAAAAAGTTGCGGGCCGACGGCCGGCTCACCCTGACGCTGGACGGCACAACGGTTCACTTGACCGCGGAGGATTTGGAGATCCGCACGGCAGACCGGCCCGGGTACGCCATGGAAGCGGACCGGGACAACTATATCATTCTGGAGACCACTTTAACGCCGGCGCTGATCCAGGAAGGCCTAGCCCGGGAGATTGTCTCCAAGGTACAGAACATGCGGAAGAGCGCTCAGTTTGAATTAACGGACCGGATCCGGATCACCTACTGGGCGGGCCCGGAAGTATCCGCCGCGATTGAGGCATTCCAAGACTATATTCAGGAGGAGACCCTGGCGGTAGCCATCGAAAAGGCGGCCGAGCAAAATGGGGATTTGACGGAATGGGATATTAACGGGTATCCGGCCGGGTTGAAAGTGGAAAAGATATAAGCAGCGATGCATTGGGGACAAGGAAGGATCCCTCTGGCGACAGAGAGATCCTTTTTTGTCCTTAGTTGCATTTTTCGAAAATTGATCCTATAATAAAGAGTATTTCAGAATTTACCAATGAATTTATCCCGGTACACTTTGGGGCAATTTACATTACTGGGGGAAGCGAAAAATGCGGATTGTCGTTATCGGCCTGGGCCGTGTTGGTTATAACATTTCAAAGGCCCTCTCCGAAGAAGGCCATGATGTGATTATTATCGATAAAGACCCGGGAGTTTTAGAGATTGCGGCGGCCGATCTGGATGTGATGACGGTGGCCGGAAATGGGGCCAGCGCACGGATATTGGAAGCGGTGGACATTAAAACCGTCGATATTATCCTCGCCGTCACCGAACATGATGAGTTAAACATGATTGCCTGTATGACGGCGAAACAAAGCGGGGTGCCGATGACCGTGGCCCGGATCCGTAACCCCGACTATACTTCCTATCATCCTTACATCCTTTCCTATTCCCATTACGGCATCGACCGGATTATCAACCCCGAACACTTGGCCGCCCAGGAGATCTTCCGTTTAATTGCCGTGCCGATGGCTACCGATGTCGAGTATTTTTACGATGGGAAACTTAGTCTGGTCGGGCTTAAGGTTACCCAGGAGATGGAGATTGCCGGCCAGCGGATCGCCGACCTTAACCTGGAACGGTTTACCATCGTTGCGGTCGCCCGTGAGGGGAAAGCCCTGATTCCTCGGGGTGAAACCCGCCTCTTACCCAACGACAAAATCTTAGTGCTTGGGGAGACCTTGGGGTTCCAACATTTAAACGGCTTGACGAAAAAGAAAACTCCGGTGTTCCGGCGGGTGGTGATTGCCGGCGGGGGCTTGATTGCGCAGTATTTGATCCGTTTGTTGCTGCAAAAGAAGAAAAGGCCGGAGATTGTCGTCCTCGAACCCAACCCGGAGCTCTGTGCGGCGATCGCTGCCGAGTTACCCGGATGTGAGATCATCTGCGCCGATCCGACCAGTAAGGAGACTTTGGAAGAGCAAAATTTAGGTCCGGATGATGCTTTCGTTTCCCTACTGGGGACGGAGAGCAATAATCTGATGGCTAGTCTTCTGGCGCGCCGACTCGGCGTGGAAGAGGTGATCTGTGAGATTGGCCGCGAGGATTACATCCCCCTGGCCGACACCGTCGGGGTGACGGCGGCCATCACACCACGGCTGTTGACGGTAAACACCGTCCTCAAGCTTGTGCGGAAAAGCAATATTGTCCATATCAACCTCTTGCAATCGGGGGACGCCGAGATCCTGGAAGTGATCCCGGAACCCAATTCCCCGGTGACCAAAGGAAAATTGCGGGATCTGGGGCTTCCCCCCGGGATTCTGATCGGCGCCGTGATCCATGAGGATGAGGTTATTGTGCCCCGGGGCGACACCTGGATTCACCCGTCGGATCATGTAATTGTCTTTGCCCTGAAAAAGCTGGTGCCAGAGGTGGAGAAGCTGTTTTACCATTGATAGAGGAGCAGGATCAAAATGAGGTTGGGGTTGGTTCTAAACAGGGTAGGTAAAATCCTAATCTTACTGGCGATGGTAATGGTTATCCCTTTGGGGGTCGCCCTTTTCTACCGGGAAAGCGATGCCTCGGCTTTCGTGTATAGTATTGGCGTTACTTTACTGGCCGGGGGGTTACTGGCCTTAATCAAACCGAAGGGGGATTTCCGGCGACGGGAAGGGTTGGCGGTGGTCGGCCTTGGCTGGCTCCTGGTGACCGCCTTTGGCGCCGTGCCTTTCCTTTGGTCGGGGACGACCTCAACCTATACCGACGCTTTTTTTGAAGCGATGTCCGGGTTTACTACAACCGGCGCTACGATCTTAGCAAATGTGGAGGGGACCGCCCGGGGGGTTCTCTTCTGGCGAAGTCTAACCAACTGGCTGGGCGGGATGGGCATCATAGTCCTTTCCTTAGCCCTTTTTCCCGCTTTGCGGCAAGGAGTTTTTCTCTACGAGGCGGAAGTACCCAGTCCCTTTCCGGACAAAGTAGTGCCCCGCCTGCGGACGACTTCGGTTGTCCTTTGGTTAATTTATAGTGGGTTCACCCTTCTGGAGACCATTATCCTCCGCTTGGCGGGAATGTCATGGTATGAAGGGGTGACCCATGCGATGGCCACGCTCGCCAGCGGTGGCTATTCCACCCGGAACATTAGTGTGGAGGCCTTCCATAGCT
>JAAYHQ010000064.1 GCA_012727425.1 Bacillota bacterium | reverse complement strand
TAGAAGGATCGAAAAAGGAGTGATGCAAATGCATGCTATCGAAAAAATACTGGCCAAAGCATCGGGTAAGGACAGAGTAACGACTGGTGAGATCGTCAATGCCAAAGTGGATTTTGCCGAGATCAATGACCTCTATCTTCAAACGGTTTATTCCTTCCGCGAGATGGGCGGGAAGAAAGTGTGGGACCCGGACCGGGTGGCGTTTGTTTTCGACCATTACGCGCCGGCCCCAACCATTAAGTCGGCCAAGATTCACCAGGAAATGCGGGCCTTTGCCCGGGAGAATAACCTGACTTACCATTTTGACATTAATTGCGGAGTCTGCCATCAAGTCATGCCGGAACGGGGGCTCATCTATCCGGGAATGATTATTGTCGCCACCGATTCCCATACGACAACCCACGGTGCCTTTGGTGCCTTTGGGACCGGTGTGGGAGCAACGGATATGGCGACAGTTTTAATCTCCGGGGAGCTTTGGTTCCGGGTGCCGGAGATTATTGAGGTGCGCATTGAAGGTACTCCGCCAAAAGGGGTTTACCCCAAAGATGTGATCCTCCATATTCTAGGACAGATCAAGGCGGATGGGGCCGTTTACAAGGCCATTGATTTTACGGGCAGTTATGTCGAACAACTGGACGTGGCCGGCCGCATGACCATCTGTAACATGGCCGTCGAGATGGGGGCCAAAACCGCCTATATGCAACCCAACCAAAAAGTCCTGGACTATGTGGCGAAAAGAGCAGTCCGGCCCTTTGAAGTCCAGTATACCGACGACGATTTTGCGTACAGTGAAAGCTATGTCTTTGACGTCAGTGCCCTCAGCCCGCAAGTTGCCGTCCCCCATAGCGTTGATCATGTCCGTCCGCTGGAAACGGTGGAAAAGGTCCGGGTTGACCAGGGCTTTATCGGGAGTTGCACTGGAGGACGGGAAGAAGATATTGCGGTTGCGGCCCAGATCTTAAAGGGGAAAAAGCTTCCGCCCTACGTCCGCCTGGTAGTAATTCCCGCCTCAACCGAAGTGATGCAAGTTTGTCTGGAGAAGGGTTATCTCCAGACGCTGATCGAGGCGGGTGCTACACTTTCCACGCCCGGTTGTGGTCCTTGTTTGGGTGCGCACGAAGGGGTTTTGGCCCCAGGTGAAGTCTGCATTACTGCGTCGAACCGGAACTTCCCAGGGCGCATGGGGAGTACGGAAGCCGAGATCTATCTGGCGTCGCCGGCGACGGTGGCTGCTTCCGTGCTTAATGGGTATCTAACCGATCCTAGAACATTACTTTAGGGAATGAAGGGGGGGAGTGAAGGTGCAAAAGACCATCATCGGGCAGGCGATTGTTCTGGGGGACAACATCGATACGGACCAGATCTACCCCGGACGTTATCTTGAACTGGTCGACCCCAAGGAGATTGGCCGGCATTGCCTGGCCGGGGTTGATCCGGAGATCGCACCGAATTTTAAACCCGGTGATATTGTGGTGGCAGGCAAAAACTTCGGCTGCGGGTCTAGCCGGGAACATGCAGCGATTGCCCTGATTAATATGGGGGCCAGCCTTGTTCTGGCGGAATCCTTCGCCCGTATATTTTTCCGGAATGCAATTAACCTTGGGTTACCGCTGGTCATCTGCCCTGGAATCAGCCAAAAGGTGAAAGCCGGACAGACGCTGGAAGTGGATCTGGAACAGGGGACCGTCAAGATCCAGGAGACGGGCGAGATTTTGGCCGGCGAAAAGCTTGGGGAACAAGCGGCGAAGATCTTGGCAGCCGGTGGAATTAAGCCTTTGTTCCGGGCAAAAATGGGGGTTAAGGAATAAACAGGATAAAAAGGAGGGTATCTTATGCTACCAATCGAGCTTGTCTTTTTGATTGGTATGGCCTTACTGCTTTTCTTGGCACTGAAAGTGAAGGTTAACGCTTTTATGTCGCTGTTGGCTACCGCGATGGTGATGGGGCTGTTGGCCGGAATGCCGGCCACCGATGTGATCGGCGCAATCACCGGTGGTTTTGCCGGGACGGTGAAGAGTATCGGGATCGTGATCATCTTCGGTATTATGCTTGGTAATTATCTGGAGGCCTCCCATGCAACGACGAAGATGGCTCTGGACACCGTGAAGCTGGTCGGCCAAAAGCGTTCCAGCTTGGCAATGGCCATCTCCGGTTATATTGTTTCGATCCCAGTTTTTAGCGATGCCGGCTTCGTCATCCTTTCTCCTTTGGTCAAGGCGATTGCGAAAAAAACAAAGATTCCTTTAGCGATTTTGGCGGTTTCGCTTTCCGGCGGTCTCCTGGCTACCCACGTTTATGTTCCACCGACACCAGGGCCGTTGGCCGCTGCCGGCATGTTGGGGATTGATATCGGCCGGGCGATTCTTTACGGGCTTTTTGCTTCGGTCTTCATGGCTGGCGCCGCTTGGCTCTTTGCCGAACTTTATTTCCGCAACAAGCCTGAGAGTTTCTATACTTTCCGGGAAGATGCGGAGCCCCAGCCGGAAGTGGAGATGGATGAGGATAAATTACCGGGCAGTTTCTCCGCGGTCATGCCGCTCTTGGTACCGTTGGTGTTGATTGTTCTAAATACCACCTTAAATATGTTGCTCCCGAAAACTTCCCCGGTGGTTAAGGCCGCCAGCTTTATCGGGGATCCCAATGTGGCGTTGGCGTTCGGAACCTTACTGGCCATTGCCCTGCTGGGGAAACGCCTGGGTGCGCAGGCAATCAGGAAGACGATGGATGCTACTTTGAAGGATGCGGGTCCAATCGTCTTTATCACCGCTGCCGGCGGGGCCCTTGGTCAGATCTTAAAGGTTTCCGGTGCCGGAGAGAAGCTTGCCCAGATGGTGATTGATACCGGCTTGCCGTTTATCCTGATTCCGTTCGTTATCGCGGCCGTCTTGAAGATCGTGCAAGGATCGGGGACGGTGGCGGTGGTGACGGCGGCCACGCTGTCGGCACCGATCGCGGCCCAGCTTGGTTTGGATCCAATCCTGATCTTTTTGGCCTCCGGAGCCGGGGCCCGCTCTTGCTGCCATGTGAATGACAGTTATTTCTGGGTTTACACCAACTGCATGGGCTTTGACATGAAAACCGGCTTGAAAACACTGAGCGTCGCCAACATCTTTATGGCATTGGGCGGACTCCTGGCCACCTTCATTGCCAGCCTGTGGCTGTAGGAATCGATTCGGCACCCAATTCTTAAGCCAAGAATTTTAATATTGAAGCAGTAAAACGCGGAGTAAACAACAATATTTGTTTACCAAAAGTCCCCGGTGGAATTATCCCGCCGGGGACTTTTTTACCGGGGAATTTGTTTGCTTTCTTCTTCGCACCGCAGTGGAATTTTCCTGCAGGTTTTCTTGGGCGAACATTGAATAAGAAATAAGCCGGAACAGGCATAGCTGAGGCAAAATCGCGGAAAAGGATGGTCACAAAATTTACGGTAAGACAAAGGGATAAAGAGAAGAACTAATTCGAACGAAGAAAGAGGGAGCAGAAGATGAGTATTTTTGAAGTATTAATGCTGGTTTGTTTCGGGGTGGCGTGGCCGGCTTCGATCTATAAATCCTGGACTTCCAAGCAAACAGAGGGCAAAAGCGTTTTGTTTCTATATGTGATTCTTCTTGGGTATATCTCTGGTGTACTACACAAGCTCTTCTTTGCCTATAACTGGGTTATTTATCTGTATATGCTCAATGGATTGATGGTAAGTATCGATATCGTCTTATACCATAGGAACAAACGAATCAACAAGGAAAAATAAAAGAAAAAGTGAATTCGGCACGGCTACTTGATGGGTTTCCCTTGTTAGGCGCCGGTTATACCTTCGTGGTGTTCCTTTTGTTCGCGCAAAGCCTTAACCAACATTTGGGCGGTGGCTAGGTTGGTGGCCAGGGGGACATTATGGACATCGCAAACCCGCAGCAAGGCAGTGACGTCTGGTTCATGGGGCTGGGCGGTTAACGGATCCCGCAAGAAAATCACCATCTCAATTTCAGCGGCCGAAACCAGTGCACCGATCTGCTGGTCGCCGCCAAAGGGTCCTGACTGCATGCGGTGCACGGGGATTTTGCATTCCTGTTCGATGAGGCGACCGGTCGTCCCGGTGGCGACCAGTTCGCACCGGGCGAAGAGGTCGCGATTCCGTTTCACAAAATCAATCATCTGTTGTTTCTTTTGATCATGGGCAATTAAGGCTACTTTTTTCATCTTCACACATCCTCCAACCTTTTTGGTCTGTCATTTATCTCAAAAATTCCATCTGGCACGGAAAAAACCTTTATTTTTTAAGTAAGATAAAACCTAACCTATTAAACCTGCCATTTAATACTGCCGCGGGGAAGCAAGATAATTGCGATCAACAATAATAATTGAGGGCCTCTTTACGAAGGAGGTGTTTTTTATATACAATAAGCTATAAAGCAACCGCGGGTGAGATTGGAGACGCGCAGAACCATCTGTAATCGAGGAGGTATAGCGGATGAATACTTTAGTGGCGGTGTCGATTGCACCTTTTGGTATTGGGGATGAACTAGCCGCTGCCGTGGCGGAAGCGGTGAAAGTAATCCGGGCGTCGGGGTTGCCGAACCGTACCACTTCAATGTTTACGGAGATTGAAGGCCCCTGGGATGAGGTGATGCAGGTGGTGAAAGAGGCCACTTTCGTACTGGCCCGAAAAGGGATCCGTACGCAAGTGGTGCTGAAGGCCGATGTGCGCCCGGGGTATACCAACATGATAACGACCAAAGTCGATAAAATCAACAAACTGTTAGGAAGAGAAGATGAGCATCCGCAAGGGTGAAGTGTCACGCACTCACGGCACCACCTGTTGGAGAGGGATACTTGACAAACGAAAAAGGGAAATTTAAAATAGTAATAAAGCAAATTTGAATAACCGGTCAGTCAAGGAGTCGAGTTGATTGCTGAAAACTGAGCAACAACAAGCAAGAGAACGAATTTTGGACGCTTCAGTCCAGTTGTTTTCGCAAAAAGGATATGATGGGACGCGGGTCAGTGAAATTGCGGAAGCTGCCAATGTCACGAAGGCGTTGATCTATTATTATTTCAAGAGTAAAGAAGATATTTTGGATCATTTGGTCCGTTTTCTCTTGGATAATGCTACCGCGATGACCATGGATTTTATCCATACCAATATTGTCCAGATGATTAAGGACGGCCGCCTGGATATTTTACCCGACCGTTTACACTTTAACGATAATGCCGCTATCCGGTGTTTTTTGGAGAATGTCCAAGTTTACTTTGAAAAGGTACTTGATTATTTGTTGCAATACCGCCATATTTTACGCATCTTTATGCTTGAGTCCCTGAAGGACAGCAAGCATAACACCAAACTTTTCCGGCTCATGGATTTTTTTGGGGATAGTGAGAAGAATCTGTTGTTGAAAACAATCTCAGCTGCGGATCAGGATTTCAACTATACCCCTGAGTTGTTGGTCTTTAAGTTTTTTTATGTAATCTGTCCCATCGTCAGTTTTGCGGTTTATTATGACGATTACCAAAAGATGAGTAACTTCAGTGACGACCAACTGCGGACGGCTTTTCTCCAGTCTTCCCGGATTATTTTTGGCTCATTAGTCTCCGGACAGGATATTTTGTTGAAAAACAACCAATTGGAAAAGGATTTATCCCACCGGTAATTGGTAAGCTTGGCGGTGAATATAAATTATATAAATTTTTTTCGACGGTTCTGACCGGACGGTCAGTCAAACCGCAACTGTTTTGCGGATGAAGCCAAAAATACAAATTGAAAAGGGGGATTATCGGTGATGATTGGGCAAAAACTGGCGGTAAAACTGCTCATGGGTTATCTGGCGGATAAACCCATGGAAAAGCTCCCCAGAATGTTTTCGCTCGCGGAAAAGCTTGACCGGAGGAATCTGCACGCGTCGCAGATTCAAGCGGTAAAAAAAGCCTTGCTGGATGAGGGGAGCAATTGGCGGTTGCTGGTGGAGAACCTCTTTCGTGAGGTAGACCTCCGCTTGATCCAGAAGCTGGTGGAATCATTTATTGTTAATGCTAATTTACTGGGGGGAGCGCGGGCGCAGGCGGCGGCGGAAAAACACGACTGTAATATACCATGGGCGATTTTGATGGATCCGACCAGTGCCTGCAATCTTTCCTGTGTCGGCTGCTGGGCGGCGGAGTACGGCTCAAACCACAATTTATCCTACGAAATGCTTGATTCCATCTGCCGCCAGGGGAAAGAACTCGGCGTCTATTTCTATATCTTCTCCGGAGGCGAACCGCTGGTCCGTTGGAAGGACTTGATTAAGCTGTGTGCCGCCCACCAGGATTGTTACTTCTTTGCTTTTACCAATGGCACCTTGGTCAATGAAGAGTTATGTCAGGAACTGTTACGGGTGGGCAATTTTGCGCTGGCTTTTTCGATTGAAGGGGATGAAGAGGCCACCGATCTGCGGCGCGGGAAAGGGACCTACCGGAAGGTCATCGCGGCCATGGAGTTGATGCGCAAACATAAACTTATCTTCGGCTACTCCACATGTTACCACCGGTATAACACGGAGAGTGTTGGTTCCGATGAATTTATTGATGACATGATTGCCCGGGGTTGCCGCTTCGCTTGGAACTTTACCTATATGCCGGTGGGTAAGGGGGCCAAGCCCGATCTGATTGCCACGCCAGAGCAACGGGCTTATATGTACCGGCGCGCCCGCGAAATCCGGGAGACCAAGCCCATCTTCTACATGGATTTCTGGAATGACGGTGAGTATGTAAACGGGT
This sequence comes from Bacillota bacterium, assembly GCA_012727425.1. Lineage (GTDB taxonomy): Bacteria > Bacillota > UBA4882 > UBA10575 > UBA10575 > Capillibacterium. The sequence goes on along the minus strand of JAAYHQ010000064.1, from coordinate 7,680 downwards.
GCATTGCCGGCGGCCGGTGTTATCTCCATATTAACGCAGCCGGTGACGTCGAACCCTGTGCTTTTATTCATTATTCCAATGTTAATATCCACGATGTTACACTCTTGGAAGCTTTGAAAGCGCCCCTTTTTCAGGCTTACCGCCGGCGACAACCCTTCAACCCGAATCATCTGCGCCCTTGTCCGCTCCTGGATAATCCCGATGCTATGCGGGCGATGGTGAAGGAGTCGGGGGCCAAGTCCACTGATATGCTTGCCCCGGAGGATGTGGATGATTTATGTGCGAAGACGGAATCGGCAGCCGCCCAGTGGGCACCGGTGGCCGATCAATTGTGGGCGGAATCCCAGGCCAAGCATGACGAGTTGTCCGCCGGATAACCTTGGCCGGTTTTCTGTACGGTTCATACTATCAGGAAAAGGAAAACTTGCCGGGAGGAAACTCCGGGCAAGTTTTCTTTTATGCGCTTGCTATGGAGTGGCTGTTTAATGTCTAACTCAGTGTAAACTCGTTCACGGCTTGCCTTAGGTTAAAGGCGATTGTTCGTAAATTATCGGCCAGCGTGGTAACATGCTCCATGGCGGCGCTCTGTTCTTCCGTGACGGCAGAGACCTCTTCCGTACTGGCCAAGTTTTGTTCACTAATGGCCGAGATGGCAGTGATCGCATCGGTTGCTTTGACGTTCAGGGCGGCCATTTGTTCGGTGGATTTGGCGATGCGGCTGATTTCGTCGATGGTCTTGATCAGGGTCTTACTAATTTCCTCGAAAGTGATTACGGCTTTCTCTACCAAGTCTTTGCTGGCCGCGACCCTTGCGATCTCTTCCTGCATGGCCTGGACCGTCCGGTCCGTGTGCGTTCGCATTTCGTCAATTAGTTCCGTGATCGAACGGGCCGATTGCTTTGTACGTTCGGCCAGCTTTCCAACTTCGGTCGCGACAATCGAAAAGCCTTTTCCGTGTTCTCCCGCTCGGGCGGCCTCGATCGCGGCGTTCAAAGCCAACAGACTGGTCTGCTCCGCAATCCCTTCGATGATTGAGGTTATGCCGTTGATTTCTTCTGAAGAACGAAGTAACATGTTGATGGCGTTTGTCACTTCATGGGTTGAAGCATAAAGAGCGCCAATCTCTACCGCCACGTTGCTGGAGACCGCCCGTCCAAGTTCGGCCGTTTGGGCAACCTCGCTGGAAGCATCGCTAATCCTTTGCGAATCCCGGGTGACTTGTACCACCATATCCGACAGTTCTTGAATGGAACTGATTGCTTCGGTTATTTGCCGGACCTGCTCCGAAGAGGCGGCAGCAAGTTCATTGGTGGCTTTTGCTACTTCCGATGCTAAGTTGTTGGTTTCCGCGGAGATTGTGCTCAGTTTTGCGCTGGCATGATCCAGAGTGAGGGACTGATTATTGATGTTGGTGACCAGACTGCGCAGCCCGGCAATGGCTTTGTTGAGCCCATTAATGGCGGCGGCCGTTTCCCGTGAACCGGGGGCAATGATGAGATCTTCGCTCAGGTCACCAGTTTCAAGGGATTTAACTCTGCGGACCATTTTTTTCAGGGGGGCGTAAATCGAGTAGGCAATCAGGAGACTGATCAGGGATATACAGACAATACCACTGCTTACCAACCGTAGATTAGATTTCCTTAGGTTGGTGGCAAAACTTTCGCTGTCCAAGTATAAATTATAATTAATGCTGGCGGTGGTATTACGAATAAACCGCAAGGCGTTGTGTAAATTATCCACTTCACGGCTGAGGGCGTGATAATTCTGGGGACTTACCGGTTGATCCATAATTGCTCTAATGTTGGCGAAGGTCTCGTCCAATTGTTTGCTGGTCGTGTCATCAATGTTTTTCCGGGCTTTTATTTTGTTGAACAATACATTCAGGTTGAGCGGAGAGGAGGAAACGCCTAAAGATTCACCAGACAGCAATGCCAGATACTGGCCGCGAATTCTTTCCACATCAATCTCCACATCGATGCTATCTTGGAGCGAGATGGCAGCGGTGTTGTCGTAAATGGTTTTGAGGTGCTGCTGAATCTTACTCATTGCTCTGTTACTGCTGATGCTCTGACCAACCATAACACCGACCATCAAAATGATAATAAAGAGGATTTGGGAGAAGACGCTGAGTTTGGCAAAAGCTCGCCATAAAAACGCAAAGAACTTCTTCATTGGCGCTGAACCTCCTTGTGTGCAGTGGGTTAAAACTCGCGCTGGCAAGTTCGAGTTGGAGTTTATTGGTCGTAAACAACCCGGTGAAAACTTGTCAAAGACGACCAGGGACCTACCGCATCCATTTTTTAAAATCGGTAAAAGGATGTTATTCTTTAGTAGGAATAGCAAGAAAAGGGGGGTGGGCATGGGGCAAGCCGGAACCCGGTTTTTTGGCCTTTCAATGACAAAGCTACCTCTTTGTGCTATAATGTTTCCATCATCATAACATCAGTACAGCCAGCCATAACGGGGAGGAGCCGTTTTACGGAGATGATTCCGGAGGCGGAAAAGATGGCGCCGGAGCCAAAAGGAAGGAGAGGTGGGCGCCGTTTTTATGTTTGTGGCGAAGCGCCAATGTCAGCAGGGAGCAGACAACACGGAATATTAAGCGGTTGGAAACGGAGGACCTAGATGTTTAAACAGTTATTCAGTTGTATTGGTGAGTACAAAAAAGAATCGCTTTTGGCCCCGCTTACGGTCACCGGCGAGGTGATGCTGGAGGTTTTAATCCCGCTCATTATGGCGGATCTGATTGACAAGGGGATTGTTTTGGGGCGGATGGATGTGATATTGCGACTCGGTGGTATCCTGGTGGTCGCCGTGTTGATCTCCTTGGCTTTTGGGGTTTTGGCTGGTTTATATGCCTCCCGGGCTTCTGCCGGTTTTGCGGCGAATCTACGGAAGAGAATGTACTATGCGGTCCAGGATTTTTCCTTTTCCAACATCGACCGTTTTTCCACGGCCAGTTTGGTCACGCGGTTAACCACGGATGTGACCCACGTCGAGCATGCTTACCAAATGGTGATTCGGGTTGCCGTCCGTAGTCCGATGATGCTACTCTTTTCGCTCTTGATGTCTTTCCGCGTCAACCCCGGCCTTTCCCTAATTTTCCTGGTGGTGATCCCCTTTTTAGGCTTAGGTCTTTACCTGATTGCGCGGCGGGCTTTCCCCATTTTTCACCGGGTCTTCCGGGCTTATGACCGGTTAAACCGAGTGGTTCAGGAAAACTTGCGCGGGATCAGGGTGGTCAAATCCTTCGTCCGGGAGGAACACGAGACGAGAAAGTTCAGGGCGGTTTCGCAGCAGATTCATGATGATTTTATTCTGGCCGAAAAGATCCTCGCCTTGAATGCTCCTTTGATGCAGTCGGCGATCTATCTATGTTTGCTCTTGATTTCATGGGTGGGGGCCCGGATGGTGGTCGTGACGACCATGACCACCGGCCAACTGGTAAGTCTCTTCTCCTATTCCTTACAGATTTTAATGAGCCTGATGATGCTCTCCATGGTGTTTGTGATGCTCTCCATCTCCCGGGTGTCGGCCGAACGGATTGTGGAAGTGATGAACGAAAAGCCGGACCTTCACAATCCGGTGGCGCCCGTCCGGGAAGTAAAAAATGGAGAAATCCGTTTTGAACAGGTGAGCTTCAGTTATTCAAATGACCCGGACCACCTGTGCCTGGTCGACATTAATCTGCAGATTGAAGCCGGTCAAACGGTGGGGATTATTGGGGGCACCGGGAGCGGGAAAACCACCCTGGTGCAACTGATTCCCCGTCTTTATGATGTGACCAAAGGGGCGGTTTATGTAGGCGGGGTTGATGTCCGTGCCTATGATCTGCAGGCCTTGCGGGAGCAGGTGGCGATGGTTCTGCAGAAGAACGTGCTTTTCTCCGGGACCATTAAAGAGAACCTCCGCTGGGGGAATGCTAACGCCACCGATGAAGAGTTGGTTGCGGCTTGCCGCTTGGCCCAAGCGGATGAGTTTATCCGGGCTTTACCCGAGGGGTATGACACCTATCTTGAACAGGGCGGTGTTAATCTTTCCGGTGGACAGAAACAGCGCCTTTGTATTGCCCGGGCTTTGCTGAAAAAACCGAGGATCTTAATCCTGGATGATTCGACCAGTGCGGTGGATACAAAGACTGATGCGCTCATCCGGAAAGCTTTCCGGGAAAGGCTTCCGGAGATGACCAAACTCATTATTGCCCAGCGGGTGGCTTCCGTCATGGACGCCGACCTGATCGTCGTTATGGACCAAGGCCGCGTGGTGGCCGCCGGTACACACGAGGAGTTATTGGCGACCAACCAAATTTACCGGGAAGTCTATACTTCGCAGCTGAGAGGGGGGGAGGACCTTGGCGCCACCGAATAGGCGAAGGCCGGTTTCTTTAGGGGAGTTGGCCGGGCAGGGGAAAACCCTTAAGCGCCTCTTTTCTTATATCACCCGTGGATACAAGGGTTACCTTGCGTTGGTCCTGGGCTGTATCTTGATCAGTTCCCTGGCCGGAGTCGCCGGTTCCCTTTTTCTCCGGGTTTTAATTGACGATCACATTACACCGTTGTTAGCCATGGCGGAACCGGACTTTAGCGGGCTGCGGAATGCTTTATTGGTGATGGCCGGAACCTTCTTGGCGGGGGTGATGGCTACTTATCTCTTTTATCGGATGATGGCCGTGATCGCCCAGGGTGTGTTGAAAGAGATCCGGGACGAAATGTTCGCCCATATGCAGCTTCTGCCGGTAAAATTCTTTGATACCCATACCCATGGCGATCTGATGAGCCGCTATACCAACGACACCGACACTCTGCGGCAGATGATCGCGCAGAGTCTGCCCCAGCTGTTTTTGTCGGTGGTCACCGTGGCCAGTGTGTTCACAGCGATGGTGGCAACCAATCTGCTTTTAACCGGGGTTGTGCTCCTGTCCCTCGGTTTAACCCTCTCTATTACCAAACGGATTGCGGAAAACAGTGGGAAGTACTTCATGCGCCAGCAAGCATCTCTCGGCCAGACCAACGGCTATATTGAAGAGATGATCCACGGGCAGAAAGTGGTCAAGGTCTTTTGTTATGAGGAAAGGGCGAAAGAAAAGTTTGACCGTTTGAATGAGGAGTTGCGCGTAAATGCCACCAAAGCCAATAGTTATGCCAATATTCTGATGCCGGTCATGGGTAACCTCAGCCATCTGCAGTATGTCTTGGTGGCCATCATTGGGGGTGCCCTGGCCATTGGTGGGATCGGTGGTATCACCCTCGGCGCGATTGCCAGTTTTCTGCAGTTAAGCCGGACCTTTAACCGGCCCATCGCGCAAGCTTCGCAACAGCTTAATGCGGTGGTGATGGCGCTGGCCGGGGCCAAGCGCATCTTTGCGCTGCTGGATGAAGAGATCGAACGGGACGAGGGGACCGTGACCCTGGTGCACGCGAGATATACCGACGATGGACGTCTTGTGGAAACAACGGAACGGACCGGGATCTGGGCGTGGAAACAACCACAGGCCGATGGAACCATTACCTATACTGAGCTTAAGGGAGACGTCCGGTTTGACGATGTGGATTTTAGCTACGATGGGGAAAAACAAGTGCTGCACCAGATCACGCTTTACGCCAAACCCGGACAGAAGGTGGCTTTTGTTGGGGCGACCGGGGCGGGCAAGACCACCATCGCCAATCTCCTCAACCGGTTTTATGATGTGGAGCGCGGGGTCATTCTCTTTGATGGGATCGATATCAGGCAGATCAAGAAACGGGATCTCCGCCGGTCCCTGGGGATTGTGCTCCAGGACACCCACCTCTTTACAGGAACGGTGAAGGAGAATATCCGTTATGGCCGTTTGGAGGCGACCGATGCGGAGATATACGCCGCGGCAAAGCAGGCGAATGCCCATGGCTTTATCTCGATGTTGCCCCATGGGTATGATACGGTTTTAGAAGAGGCCGGTGCCGACCTTTCCCAGGGCCAAAGGCAGCTGTTATCGATTGCCCGGGCGCAGGTGGCCGACGCTCCGGTCATGATTCTGGATGAGGCGACGTCCAGTATTGATACCCGGACAGAGGCGATTGTCCAAAAAGGCATGGACGTGTTGATGGAAGGGCGGACGGTTTTCGTTATTGCCCACCGCCTCTCGACCATCCGGAATGCCGATGTCATTCTTCTCTTGGAAGAAGGCCGGATCGTCGAACGGGGAACCCATGCGGAATTGTTGGCGAAAAAAGGCCGGTACTACCAGCTTTATACCGGCACATTTGAGTTGGCGTGAGGAAGTTTGGTTTGCAATTGCCTCTGGTTCGTGATGCACGAAGGGAGAATTGCACAACCGGGGTTGAACCCCGACGGGAAAGGAATAAAGTCCATCTAAAGATGGACTTTATTCCTTTTGGCAGGAAACAAACGGGCCTTCGCGAATAAAGTCAGAGTATAATTACAGAATCACGTACGTTATAAGGGGTTAGGCAAAAGAGCCGGACGGGATTGATGTTGAACTTGTGTCTGGTGTCATGCCATGAAATAAGCGGAAAGGAGTGGACGCGATGACTTTTTCGACAAAGGACTTGCTGTTTGCTTTTGGTCTGACCTTACTGGCCGGATTATCAACGGGGATCGGAAGCATCTTGGCCTTTTATACAAAACAAACCAATAAGAGGTTTTTGTCGGCAACCTTGGGTTTTTCCGCCGGGGTCATGCTTTATGTTTCGATGATCGAGATCTTTGCGAAAGCACGGGCCTCTTTGGAGGCGGTTTTTGGCCCCGCCAAAGGATTTCTCGTTACGACCATTGCTTTTTTTGGCGGAATCCTTTTGATTGCCGTCATTGATAAACTGGTGCCTGACGTTGAAAACCCCCACCAAATGCGGGATGTAAAAGAGATGGATACGCCGGAAGCAGGGGATCCGTCGTTATTGCGCATGGGCTTGTTTTCAGCGCTGGCCATTGCGATTCATAATTTCCCGGAAGGACTCGCGACGTTTGTCAGTGCGCTGCAGGATCCAACTCTTGGTATCAGTATCACTGTGGCTATTGCCTTACATAATATTCCGGAGGGGATTGCCGTCTCGGTCCCGGTTTATTATGCCACGGAAAACCGGCGGAAAGCCTTCTGCTACTCTTTCCTGTCGGGGCTTTCGGAACCACTGGGTGCCATCCTCGGCTTCTTTCTGCTCTATAACTTCTTTACCCCGGCTATGTTTGGAGTGATCTTTGCCGGTGTTGCCGGGATTATGGTTTACATCTCCCTAGACGAGTTACTGCCCACTGCGGAGAAGTACGGGGAGCACCATATTGCCATCTACGGTTTGATCCTGGGCATGCTGGTGATGGCCATTAGTTTGGTTATGTTCGCATAGCAATGTTCCGGCGCTATTGATAAATTTGGCAAAATAAAGCAACCACCCATCGATAATGGGTGGTTGCTTTTGGTCTTGTCTATTAGAGGTTACCGAAGAAGATGAAATTACCGACCATTCCGTTCTTCTCTAAAGTTACTAGGTTACCATCCATAATGTGGCCGTAGATTATACTTTTGCTTTCAATAGCTTCTTTAAGGTCATCTTTATCTTTTCCTCTAAACTCGAAACTACCCTTTAAACGGATTATGGCATGAATGTAGCGCTGTTCCCCGTCAAGCTCAACCGGCAATTCACAGACCACCGGTCCCCCGCCCGCAGGGGTGGTACCGCTGATGACGAT
>JAAYHQ010000063.1 GCA_012727425.1 Bacillota bacterium | reverse complement strand
CCTGGGCGAAAAGGCCGCCAGTTTGGTCCGGTGGGCGGAAGCAACCGGATTTGCCCGCCTGTGCCATGACCAGCAGGCGTATTTGGCCGCCTTTTGGGCCCAAGCCGATATTGTCGTCAAAGGCGACCCCCTGATTCAACAGGGACTCAGGTTTAACGCCTTTCATCTGCTGCAGGCGGCCGGGCAGGACGGGGTGACCAGTGTCGGGGCGAAAGGATTAACCGGAGAAGGTTATGAGGGGCATTATTTCTGGGATACCGAGATTTATATCCTTCCGTTCTTCATCAACAATTACCCGGCGGTCAGTAAAGCCCTCTTGACTTATCGTTACCACACCTTGGACCAGGCCCGGCAGCGGGCGTTGGCGATTGGTCTTACGCGGGGGGCCCTTTATCCGTGGCGGACGATCGGCGGTGAAGAGTGTTCCGCTTTCTTTCCGGCCGGCACGGCCCAGTACCACATCAATGCCGATATTGCTTACGCCATCAAAAAGTATGTGGCGATGACGGGAGACCGTGCGTTTTTGTTTACTTACGGCGCGGAGATTCTTTTTGAGACCGCCCGGCTGTGGATGGAGGTAGGCTTTTTTAACCCTCGGAAAGACAACCGTTTCTGTATTAACACGGTCACCGGACCCGATGAATACACGGCCTTGGTTGACAACAACTGTTATACCAATTTAATGGCGCGGGAGCATTTGCAATATGCGGTGCAAACGGCCGCCTGGATGGAGACGGAGGCCAACGTCCAGTACCGGGCGCTCTGCGCCAGAATCGGCCTGACGGCCGCAGAGATTGCACTTTGGCAAAAAGCGGCGGAACGGATGTATATTCCCTACGATCCGGACCTGAAGATCTACGCGCAAGATGATACCTTTTTGGCAAAACCGGTTTGGGATCTCGAAGCAACGCCACCCGAGAAGTTTCCTTTGCTCCTTCATTATCATCCGTTGCTGATCTACCGGGCCCAGGTCTGTAAACAACCCGATGTTGTGCTGGCGCTTTTTCTCCTCAGCGAGCAGTTCACAACCGCGGAGAAAAAGCGGAATTACGATTACTACGAACGGATCACAACCCATGATTCTTCTCTCTCGCCCTCGATCTTCAGTATCGTGGCGGCGGAGATCGGCTACCATGCACAGGCTTATTCCTATTTTACCGCCACTGCCCGCCTGGATTTGGACGATTACAACGGCAACACCAAGGATGGCCTCCATCTGGCTTGCATGGCCGGCTCCTGGTTATGTGTGGTTTACGGTTTTGCGGGGATGAGGGTGAACAACGGGGTCTTGAGCTTTGCCCCCTCCTTGCCGGAACCATGGCAAGAATACCGCTTCAATGTGGCCTACCAAGGAAGGATCATCCGCGTGGTGGTCAATGCCGAAAAAACCACCTACGAATTGCTCGAAGGCGAGCCCTTGACTATCTATGCTCATCACGAGAAAATAGTCTTGATGACAAAGGTGGAAAATGCCCGACGGAGGAGGAGTAAACGTGGCGAGGGGCGCAGTGATCTTTGATCTGGACGGGGTTATTGTTTCGACCGATGATTGCCATTACCGGGCCTGGAAAAGACTGGCCGATGAGGAAGGGATCTATTTTGACCGGGAGATCAACCACCGGTTGCGTGGCGTCAGCCGGATGGAATCGCTGTCGATTGTTTTGGAAAGGGCAAACCGCCCTTACACGGCGGAAGAACGACAAATGTTGGCGGAGCGGAAGAATGCCTATTATCGGGAGTTAATTGCCGAGTTAACGCCGGAAGATATTTTACCGGGGATTAAGCCGCTCCTGGAACGGCTTAAGGAGCACGGCATCAAAATTGCGATCGGTTCTTCCAGTAAAAATACGCCGTTGATCCTGGAACGGATCGGTCTGGCCAACTATTTTGACGCCGTGGCCGACGGGAACGCGATCACGAACAGCAAACCGGATCCGGAGGTTTTTCTGCTGGCCGCAAAAAAATTGGGTGTTCCTCCGGCCCATTGTGTGGTCATTGAGGATGCCGATGCCGGGGTGGAGGCGGCGCTGAAGGCCGGGATGCGCGTTATCGGTGTGGGAACGGCGGCCGGCAACCCGCGGGCCACCTGGACTGTGGCGTCCGTTGCCGACCTGTCATGGGAAAAACTGGTCAAATGTTTTCCCGATGTATAGGGGGCCGGAGTCCTGGCACACCACAAAAGGCAGTGGCTGTCGGAACAACCACTGCCTTTTGTTTTCTGCGTCCGTCCTTTGCGGTACCGGCTAAGGGGCACCTGAGTACACCGTCAATCGGTGGTGACCAGTGGAAAAGACAAGCCGCTGACGTCCAAGGCCTCCGTGGTCAGGACGAAAGTCTGGACTTCAGGGCCGGCGACGCGTAGACCAGCGGGTAAACTTTCGCTGTCCAGGGCGAGGGTGTGGGTGCCCAGCGGGACCCCGTCGAAATAGAAACGGCCGTCTTCGTCGGTGAAGACTTTTTGCTTTCCGGCGTCGAGGATCACGCCCACCCAGGAGAGGGCTTCTTCGCCGTCGTCCGGGACACCATTGGCATTACGGTCGATAAAGACTTTACCGCTGACCGAACCGTTGGCCGTCACCGCAAAATCAATAAAGAAGTTTTCCTGTTCGCGCAGGCGGATGAGCTGTGGTTCGGTTACCGGTGTGTAATGGGCGGGTAAAGAGGGGAGATGAAATTCCACCCGGTAAATCCCCGGCGTCAAGTTGGCGAAGCGATATTCTCCTTGTTCATCGCTGGTGGTGGTGCTGCCGTCGAGCCGAATCCGGATGCCGGAAAGGGGTTGATCCCCGGCGTCAAAGCGGCCGTTGGCGTTGGTGTCCAGATAAACCACCCCGCTGATGCTGGCGACGTTGTCTTCTTCCGTATAGCGGAACGGTCGCCACATCCCGTCGGCAAACCCAAGGGCGCGGCTGACGGAGATCTGGATTACATCTTCCGGGACTTCATCCCACAGCGTGTCATAGAGCCGCTTAAGATCCAGCGTGCACAGGAAAGACGACGGGAGGTATCGTTGTACACTCAAACTATAGGACCATTGGGGGTGCTCCCGGGTGCTTACCGGTGAACGGTACCCCAGGTTGCCGTTGATCTGCCATTTACCGTCAAAGGTGTGATAATTCAAGCCCAGTTTGGCATTGGTATAATTATAGTCTTCTGCCGCGGCGGCGAAGGGCAGTTCCCGGATGCGTTTGACGTCCGCAAAGAGGGTCAGCTCCCGGGAGAGGAAACAATAAAGGGCAAGACCGGTTTTCAGCTCGGTAATCTGGAAGGCTGCGTCCGGCGGATCTTCCTTGTTTCCGCGCAGGAAAAGATCGCTCATGAGCAACGTATTGGGCGTCACATTCCATTTGGTATTGGCCTCGCCGCTCAAGTTCAGTCCGGTATAGCGCTGTTCTCGCCAGGTGTTGGTTGTATCCAAAGCCACCCCGAAGAGGAGGTCGCGGGTGAGGGCAAAGGTCAGGTCGGTTATGAAATAAAGTTTCTGCACGTTGAAAGGGCCTTCCTGGTCAAGGAAGAGATCGACGTGGACAAACTCCACTTTGGTGCTGGTACCGACCGTTCTTTCCCGCTGGATATGTTTTAAATTGAAGCTGGTTTCCTCCGTTTCGAGCCGGCCCTGGCTTCCCGTTTCGGTTTTCCATTCTTTCCCGATTCCGCCGGCCAGACTGTTCTGGTTGTAGCGCCCAAAGCGCTTGGTCAGCGTCAAATTGGCCCCATCCGACGACCAGGGGCGGGCGTCCGGCGTTGCCTCCAAAAGATATCCTTCGGTGGTGAGCAGTAAATCTTTTCTGAGTTCAAGTTCGGAAAGGATCTTTCCCCCCTGGCCGGGTTGGCTGTTGACCCCTAGGGAAACGGCGGTGGGAATATAGAAGATAACCCCTTCAAAATACCCGTTTTCCAAGCAATACAAGAGCGAAGACTCGAAGCCCGTGCGGACCACCGAGCGGATTTCCCCACCGACCAGCCAATCCAGGGTATAGATCAGGTGATCGTTGATCCGGAAAGCCACGCCCGTATCAGAACCGATGTAACTCAAATCGGGGAAGTCGACAAAGGGCGCGGAGACCGTGGTCTCTTGTTCAAAGGTGAGATGTTCCGTGACGGCTTGCCGTTGCCGGTAACCGACCAAAACACCTTCCCACGTGGTGACTGTGGTTGGTTTGTACAGACCGACGGTGGTTAGCAGTTCATTCCCGTCCTGTTTCAGCAGGCGGGGTGAGGCGGCGATCTTTTGCGTCGTTTCGAAGGTTTCGCCGTTGGTTTTCTGCGTGACGACCCGGATTTGGTTAACCCGGTTGATCTGGAGCGGGACATCCCGGAAAAGGTACGTCCCGTCGGCTGCGAACTGCTGGGTCTCCCACAAACGGTCATTCACATAAAGGAAAATTTGGTCGCCGGCGCCGGCGGGGCCGGAAACGTCGGTGTAGGCAACTAATTCACTCCGGAACTGTTCGTCGGGGATCATGTAGAGTATGCCCCAGAGATCCCGTTCCATGATGGTGTTTTCCAAGTCAAGGGTGGTATTACCGATGATGATCAGTTCGCCATCCTTCTGGTATTTACCGCGGAGCAGTGTCAGTTCGGGGGCAAAAGAATGGTGATGAAAATCGTAATCTACGCCGCCGGCTGCGGAGATTGCCCACTCCCCGGCATAGCCGTCGGTCCGGAGTTTAAAGAAGCTCATTAACGCTTCGTGCTCGCCTGCTTCCTTCCGGTGTTCGACGCCGAGTTGGTAACGGATGGTACTGAGGGCAAAGGGTGGACCTTCCTGTGGTGACGGTGTTTGATCCGGTTTGGTGACGGGTTTTTCGGGCCGGACCGGGGCGGGACTTTGTTTCAGTAAGGCCGCGTCCACGTTGACGGTTAAGGCCTGGTAACGGAAGTCCCAGTCGATCGTCGCTTCAAGCAAAGATTCTAAAAAAGGGATCCCGACATAGATCTCGCCATTGAAGAGGACCGGCGGTGGACTGTTGAAAAAGGATTGACCGTCGAGCCGGTAAATCTTCTCTTCCAGATAAATCTCGCCCCATTTGCCGTGGGTTTTATTGGTCAACACCACCTTCTCTTCCCGCCGGAAGTAGGAGACTTCCAACTGAAGATGGGTGGTCAGCCGGTTGACCGGGACCAAGAGCTCTTCACCCAGCGGGAGGAGGTCAAAGAAGGGATCTTGAAGGACCGTGGCCTCTTCAGTTTTGATTAATAAGAGGACAACATTGGTGGCCAAGGCGTCGGGGTCCTGGGCGGTCGCCGGTCCTCCGGCGAAAAGAGAGATTAAGCTGCAGAAAACTACGGTCCGCAGTAAGTTAAGGTGAACCCGGTTCCTGCTTCTTTTCCACATTATCTTAATTCCCCCCTTTCTTCCGGCTTAAAGAAAAGACCATTCAGGGTATGATAAAGGGGACTTCGGACGTGAGTGTTTCGGTTGTCCCCGCAAAACTTAGATTTAACGACAACCGGTAGTTACCGGCGGGCAGATCGGCCTGGATCGGCAAGGTTAGCAGGCCGCGGCTGTCCGGAAGGATCAGTTGTTCGTCCCCGGCGCCTTCGGCATATGGGGTTCCGTCTTCGCCGCTGATTTGGTAGGCAATCTGGTAGCGGATGTGCGCTTGTCCTTCGTTCGCCACACCGAGCAGGATCGCCGGCGGACCATGCGGCGTTGCTTCCACCTTTACCCCCAATAAACGGAAGGAATGAACGGTTTCGGTAAAGGAGAGATAAACTGTGGTCCCAACCTGGAAAACCATGGTTGAACCCAGCGGGTCGGAGGATGGGCGGCTTTCTTCGAAAAAGATGATCCCCCTCCTTTCCAGCCAGTCGCCGCTTTTGGGTGCGGTTAAGGTGAAGCGGACATACTGGCTTTGGCCGGGGGCCAGTTTGAACCGGCGGGGGTTAAATTTAATCAAACCGTCGAGGGTATCCGCCCGTTCGCCGGCGCGGAAAGTGACGAGGCGGCCTTCTTGGTCTAAGGTCCAGTCGTAAATGACGGCGGTAAATTCCACCTCCGTATCTCGGGTGTTGGTGACTTTGATCGCGTCGGTGATCCGGCCCCCCGGCGGCAATGTAAAAATGAACTTGCTGGGCTCGACCCGGGCCACGCCCTGGGCGGCGGGGGCGCAGAGCAAAGCGCAACAGATCGCAACGGTTAGACAGATAAAAACTTGGCGTTGGGTTGGTTTGAACATGGTCTGTTTCCTCCTTGTCGGTATTGGCAATTAAAGAGAGCTGGTGGGGCGCGTCCACCAGCCCGTTCGGATTCGGCATGGCAGGAGAGTCTAGAGGGTATACGCGCGGAAGATTACCCGGCCATCATAGCGGCCCTGGGCAATATTGCGGGTGTACGGGACTCTAAACTGGTGGTAGACCGTTAATGTCTCGCAAGCGTCCTTTTCGGCAACCTCAAAGATCTTGCCATCCTCATCGAAGACGAAAGTACCGCCAAAGCGTTGCATGCTGTAACCACTGCGCATATGGAGCGGCAAAGAACCCTTTTCGGAAACCAAGGGTCCGGCTTCAACTTCATACTTGTAATGATCGTTGGCATAAACTTCCACTTTAAAGATGTCGCAGCCTTGAATAAAGACCTTATCTTCGTCGAAATCAAATTCGGTGTGGGGATTATGGCCAAGCATATTCCATTTTTCGTCGACGAAGCCGCCGATTTCATTGTCGAAGACCAGGAGATAACCGGAAGCAGAAGCTTTGGTGTTAATGCCCGGCCCGTAGCTTCGCAAGCCGGTCTGGCCCCTGTTGCCGGTGACCTTCATCTCAAGGTAGCAGGGGATGAAAGCCCGGGCCTCCAGGGTCATCTCCACCGTTTGCCCGTCTACGTGCTTGTCGTCGAAAACGTAATCGGTCCGGTTAATCCAGTCGATGTTGGTATACTGATCGCCGGTCTTGTTCCAAGTGACTTTTCCGTCATGCCAGAAGTTGGCGAACATGTATGCCAGCTTATCGGTGTCATCGATTGCATTGTTGTATTCCCACCAAGGATATTCGGGGGCCAGTTCCCCGGGGTAGCCACCGGCGACCGTGACCGCAGCAAGGGAAAGGAGGGCCAGGGTGATAAAGAACAAAGTTATTTTTTTCATCCTATCCAACCTCGCTAGTTCTTTTTTTATTACAATCCGGTATCCACGCGCCTCTACCGGAGTGTAACCACTGGCTTTTTTAGGGGCCCAGTGTTTCGGCCGTCAAAAACAGGCGAAAGTCATAATCCCCGGCGGGGTAATGGTACCAATTGGGAATGGAAACAGTAACGTAGAGTTCGGTCCAGTAATCGGTGGCGCGCGCACCCTCACCAACCACCGTGGGGGCACCAAAGGCGACGGGATAAAACTCGCCGCTAGGCATTATTTTTGCTTTAAAATCCGTGGTGTTTAGGGTTTTTCCGATGCTAATCTGGAGTGGAAACGGCGGTGGACGGAATGGAGTTCTACTGCCGACCCGCAGCGAGAGGCGCCAAGGAGCATTGGAAGCCAGTAATAATTTGACCGGGGCGCGGGCCGGTAAAAAATCTTCCGTGAAAAAGGGCGTGTCGGCGATGGTCAGGAGTGGATCAACGGTGGCCGGTTCGAGGCGGATCCAGGGTAAAACCCTGACCTTAACCAGAATGGGCAGGGGTGGGCGCTCTTTGGCGTCGGGACAGACCGCGTAAACCAAGCCTTCGTAGGCGCCGGGGGGATCGGAAGGCAACAGTTGGATCCGGAGTTGAAAGACGGTTAATTTCCCACCGGGCTCTGTTGTTTGGTCAACGGTAAAAGTAAGACGATCCATTGGCAGTCGGTGGCCGGTTTTTACCGCGCAAAGCCCGGTACCTTCAAACCGCACCACTTCCGCGGTGGCCACCGGCAGGGTAAAGGGTAAGGAAAGACTCATTTTTTCGACGGGAGCGACCGGCCGGAAATCGATAATTAACGGCTGGTTGGGGTGGGCAAACGCCGCCGGTATAGTCAGAAAAACCGCAAGCAGAACCAGGTGGAAACAAAGGACGGGAGCACGCTTTTTCATGGGCATCCTCCGTTGGCCGAAGTTATTTTGGCAAACAAGTTATTACCATTGTATGTTTGCGGGGAAAAGATGATACTTAAAAAAACAAAATTTACCATTTTTTCTTTCCGCCCTGTCGGCAAGGGCCAAAAACGGACGGGCGGGGCGGGACGCCGGGGTGAGAAGGGTTCACGGGGAAAGGGGGGACGGCAAGTGGGAAAGGAACAGCGGAGCGCAGCACGGAAAACCGGAAAAAGGGGAAAATAAAAAACCGGCCACCAGGAGGGGCCGGTTGACGGGGGAAGGGTGAAGGGGCAAAAGGGTGGTCACGCGACCGCGCAAAAGGGCAAAGCAACTTACCAGAGCTCATTCTCCATGGCGCACCGTTGCAGTGCGGCGATTACTTCGTCTTCGTCCGTGCCATCGACGGTGATGGTGATCCGGTCGCCTTGTTCGGCCCCTAGACTGAGGAGGTCGAGCAGGCTTTTCAGGTTGGCCTCCTGGCCATTTTTGGCGATTTTAACCTCACTCTTGTATTGAGCGACTGTATTGACCAAAAGGGCGGCCGGGCGGGCATGCAAGCCCGTTTTTGTTTTGATGGTGGCGGTTAAGACGCGCATGAAGAATCACTCCTTATTTTCCTCGTTTCCTAAAACCGCTTTGATCTGCTCCGCGGTGGGAAGGGCGAGCACTTTTTCGGCTAAGGCCTTGGCGGTACTGTTTTTAAGCGTCCGGATCTGTTTTTTGACCGCCAATAAGGCGGAGGGGCTCATACTGAAGGATTCAAGGCCAAGACCGATCAGGAGGGGGGTAAACCGGGGGTCGCCCGCCATCTCTCCACACATACTGACTTCGATCCCCCCTTTGCGGGCTTGCTCGATCACCATCTTGATCAGCCGTAAAACCGCGGGGTGGAAGGGGGTATAGAGGTGCGAGATCTGTTCATTCATCCGGTCAACGGCCAGGGTATACTGGATGAGATCGTTGGTACCGATGCTGACGAAATCCACTTCTTTGGCAAAAAGGTCGGTGATGAGGGCCGTAGAAGGCACCTCGACCATGATCCCGATGGGAACATGACTACTGACGGGATGCCCCTCTTCGATCAGTTGGGCCCTTACTTCTTCGGCGCACTTTACGGCCGCCCGGTACTCTTCAAGGCTGGAGATCATCGGAAACATAATTTTCAGCTGACCATAGACCGAAGCCCGGTAAAGGGCCCGCAATTGGGTGGTGAACAATGCTTTGTCCTTTAGGCACAAGCGGATCCCCCGGCAACCCAGGAAGGGATTCATCTCCGGTTCCAGGTTGAGCGCCGGCAGATTCTTATCGCCACCGATATCCAAGGTGCGAATGACGACCGGTTTTCCTTCCATTTTGACCAGAACTTCTTTGTAAGCCTGGAATTGCTCTTCTTCGGTGGGCAGCGTTTCCCGGTTTAAAAACAAAAACTCCGTACGGAAGAGGCCGATGCCGTCGGCCCCGTACTCCAGGGCTTTCGGCAGTTCCCAGGGTTCGCCAACATTGGCCAGGAGCCGGATTGTTTTGCCGCTTTTTGTTTGCGCGGCGACCCCTTTTAGCCGGGCCAGCTCTTCTTTTTGGCGGTGGAGGACTGCTTGTTTCCGGCGGTATGCTTCGACGGTGCCGGGGTCCGGGTTAACCAAAACCGCGCCCTGTTCCCCGTCGATGATCAGGAGATCACCATTTTGGACGGCAGACGTGATCTTTTTCACCCCGACGACGGCCGGTAATTCCAGGGAGCGGGCGATGATGGCCGTATGGGACGTGGCCCCGCCGACTTCGGTGATGAAACCTTGTACTTTATCCAAGGGCAGGAGGGCGGTATCGGAAGGGGTGAGTTCGGCGGCGACAATCAGACAATCCGCCTTGATGTGGGGTGTTTGTAACCCGTCCCCCGCCAGGAGTTGGAGAACATGGCCGGCCACGTCTTTAAGGTCGGCCACCCTTTCCCGCAGGTAGTCACTGTTGGCCTGGGCCAGCAGGTTGATGTAGAAATTCACGGTTGTTTCCAGGGCAAATTCGGCGTTGACCTTTTCTTCCGCGATCCGCTTTTCGACGCCGGCGATTAACTCCGGATCTTCCAGCATCAAGCGGTGGGCCTCAAAGATTTTGGCGGTTTCGGTTTGTCCTTGTGCCTGCGCTGAGGCGATGAGATCATCGATCCGGGATTTCGCCGCGGCCAGCGCTTGATGAAAACGGTTCTTTTCCGCGGTGACATCCTGGATCACCCTTTTTTCCAGTTGAAACTGTTTTTTCGGGAGGACCAGCGCCGGACCGATGGCGATGCCGGGGGAAGCAGGAACTCCTTTGTACATTTGCGATCACCTTCTTAAGTCAAAGTAATAAAAATAACAAAAGGCATTAACCGTCAAACTTCATGCTTAGGTTAATGCCTGGGCTCACCAGTAACACACCTGTTCATATCTTTTTGTAGTTTTATTTTACCCAAGAATGGGGAGTTTTGCAACAAAAAATTAAAGTAGGCTTTTGGGGATGGTCCCTTTTTTTGCCCTAAAGACTTAGTTGAGGCAATTTTATGTTATTATGTTATAATGTTGTTAAACACAACCCGCATAAACCCGGGTGCTTATAGATTAGGGTCGGGTGGAGAAAGGGCAGGAGGTGCAAATGATGCCGGCCGAATACGAGGTGATTAAATCCTTCAACAATAATGTGGTCCTGGCTGAGCACCAAGGCACGGAAAAGATTTTGATTAAGAAAGGCCTCGGTTTTGGCGCCAAACCGGGCGACCGGATTCCGGCCGATACCGATTTTGAGCGGGTCTTTGTGATCGAGAACCCCGAAACCAGCCAGCAGTTCAAGCAGTTGATTGCGGAGGTTGACGGTCGACTGGTCGGGGTCTGTGAGGAGATTTTACACATGATCTCGTCGGCCACCGGTGAACCCTTCGACGAAGAGTTCCACGTGCGTTTAACCGACCACATTGCCTTCACCGTTTTCCGTCTGCAAAACAACGATCAGATTGTCAATCCATTTATGATCGAGATCGAGACCCTCTACCCCCAGGAACTGGCCCTGGCCAAGGAAGCCATCAAAATGCTGGAGCAGGCCCTTGACCTACAGATTCCGGAGGATGAAGCCGGGTTTATTGCCCTGCATATTTACTCCTTGAAAACAAAGGACCAACTCTCCAATACAGTAAAATATGCTTATATCTGTAATTCAGCCTTGGAGATTATCGAGGATGAGCTGGGGATGGCAGTGGACCGGAAGTCCCTGGATTACGCGCGGTTTGCCTCGCATATTCGCTATGCGGTCGAGAGAATCATCAAGGGCAAACCGATCAAAAACGAACTCTTGCCCGCCATCAAGAAAACCTATAAGGAATCCTATCGTTTGGCCCGGTTGGTGGGCAAGATGATGGAGGAGGAGCTCTATGCGGAGGTCCCCCCGGAAGAACTGGGTTACCTGACGCTCCATATCGAAAGATTAAAAAATGCTCTTGACAACTGACCTCCAATTAACTATACTGTAATTGAATATTAAAATAAATTATAACACCTGTTACACCTGGAACAGCGTGCAACCTGTGGGCATGAGCTGGAGGGTTTTCCTTCGGCTCTTTTTCTTTTGTCCCAAAAGAGAAAATAGGAGGTAGAGGAATGAAAGGAAACTTTTTGGGTAAACTGCAACGTCTGGGGCGGGCCTTGATGACCCCGGTGGCAGTGATGCCGGCCGCGGCGTTATTGCTGCGCTTGGGGGCTGAGGATGTTCTTAACTGGCCCTGGATGGCCAATGCCGGAGGCGCCATCTTTGACAACCTGCCGCTGCTCTTCGCCATCGGGATTGCCATTGGCCTGGCCGATGAGAACAACGGGGTGGCCGGGCTGGCCGCGGCTGTTGGCTACTGGGTGCTGACAAATGTTGCCACCACCTTTGATGCGGGCATCAACATGGGTGTCCTCGCCGGTATCATTGCTGGTATTATTGCTGCCGTATTGTACAACAAGTACAAAGCCATCCGCCTCCCCGATTTTCTCGGCTTCTTCGGCGGAAAAAGGTTTGTGCCGATCGTCACTTCCTTCTGTGCCTTAATCCTGGGTGTGATCGCCGGTTATGTCTGGCCGTTGATCCAGAATTACATCAGCGCGTTCGGTAATGTGATCGCGACCTCGGGTGCGGTTGGCGGCTTTTTCTTCGGTTTCCTCAACCGCCTGTTGATTCCCTTTGGTTTGCACCATGTGATCAACTCCTTCGCCTGGTTCCAGTTTGGGGAGTTTGTTAATGCGGCCGGGCAAACCATTACCGGGGATCTCTCCCGCTTCTTTGCGGGCGACCCAACCGCCGGTGTCTTTATGACCGGTTTCTTCCCGATCATGATGTTCGGACTGCCCGCCGCTTGTCTGGCGATGATCGCCACGGCCAAACCGGAGAACCGGAAATCGGTTGCCGGTATGCTCCTGGGTGTGGCCTTCACCTCTTTCCTCACCGGGATCACCGAGCCGATTGAGTTCCTCTTCATGTTCCTGGCCCCGGTCCTGTACGTCCTGCATGCCTTGTTGAGCGGGATCAGCCTGGCGGTGACCACCGCTTTGGGCATGCGCTGCGGCTTTGGTTTCTCGGCCGGGCTTATTGACTACGTGCTCAACTTCGGGATCTCCTCGCGGCCCGTTGGTCTGCTGGTGGTCGGTGTCATCTTCGGTGTTGTCTACTATTTCGCCTTCGTCTATTTCATCAAGAAACTGAATATCCCGACCCCGGGCCGGATTGCGGAAGAGTCGGCCGTGCTGTCCAGCTTAAGCGGGGCCGAACTGCGGGCGCGGGCGGCGGATATCTTGGCGGCGCTGGGTGGAAACGATAATATTAAAGTGCTTGACGCCTGTGTCACCAGAATCCGGGTTACCGTACACGCCGGCGAACAGGTGGATGAAGCCCGCCTGAAGGAACTGGGGGCGACGGCCGTTCTGAAACTGCCGGGCAACAACTTCCAGATTGTGGTCGGAACGATGGCCGACCCGTTGGTGACGCACATGAAAGCAGTGATGTCCGCCAAGTAATACAATGAAAGAACCCCTCTAGTAAACTGCAGGAGCCGTCCGGCTCCTGCAGTCCTTATAAACCAATAAAGGTCAGGAGGAGAAGATGGGAAAAAGATTACTGGACTGTAGTACCTCGGATTGGCAAAAGATGACGAAAAAAGAGATCTTGGCCGCCATTGCGGCCAGTGAAGGGCGGGTACTGGTCAGTGAGGTGATCGGCGCTTTGCCCCCGTTACTCTTTGACATCAGCAACGCCGAACTGGTGGCCGCCTGTGGCGCCGACCTGATCCTCCTCAACATGCTGGATCTGGACCAGCCGGAGTACTTCGGACTGCCCCCCCATGCGCCGGGCGAAGTCATTCGGGTCATAAAAAGGTTGACGGGGAGGCTAATCGGGGTTAATCTGGAAGCAGTGGATGAAACAACCACTTTGCCTCCGGGGCGGCGGGCTTCTGCGCAAAACGCCCGGAAGGCGCGGGAGATGGGGGCGGACTTCATCGTCCTGACCGGTAATCCGGGGACGGCTGCTTCCAACCGGGTGATCAGTAACGTCCTGGCCGCAATTGACCAGGAGGTCGGGGACGAACTGATCATTGCCGCCGGGAAGATGCACGCCGCCGGTGTCCGCAGCGAGAGCGGGGAGCGGTTGGTTACCGCCCAGGACGTGGAGGAGTTTATCCAGGCCGGTTGTGACATTATTTTGCTGCCCGCGCCGGGGACGGTACCCGGAATTACCGTGGAGTACATCAAGGGTCTGGTGCAGTTGGCTCATGCCCGCGGGGTTTTAACCATGACCACGGTCGGGACTTCCCAGGAGGGGGCCGATGAGCAGACGATCCGGGAGATTGCGCTGCTGGCCAAGATGACTGGAACCGACCTTCACCACCTTGGTGATGCGGGTTACCCCGGGATTGCGGTGCCGGAAAACATTATCGCCTACAGCATTGCGATCCGGGGCCGCCGGCACACCTACCGGCGGATGGCCTGCTCCATCAACCGGTGAGTTGCGCATGATCGAACAAGACTGATCTTAATCAACAAGCGATTGCGGGGTTTGGCTCCATGAAAGCAATTAAAAACATCAAGTTAGTAACCGCGGAAGGGATTAAAGAAGACCAGGCGGTGGTCTATGACCAAAGGATCCGGGAGATTATCCCGGAAGAACAACTGCCCGCCGGTGGTACGGTCATTGACGGAGGCGGTGCTTACCTTTCCGCGGGTTTTATCGACCTCCATATTCACGGTTGCGCCGGTTATGACACCATGGATGAGGATGATCGGGCTTTGCAGGCCATGGCCGGCCATTTGGTCGCCACCGGGGTGACTGGTTTTCTCCCCACCACGATGACGATGGACCGCGCCCGGATTGAACGGGCTTTGGACCGGATCGCCGCGGCGATGACGAAAGCGCCGGGCCAAGGGGCGCAAGTCTTAGGCGGTAATCTGGAAGGGCCTTTTCTCAGCCGGGAAAACAAAGGGGCCCACGATGAACGCTATCTGAGCGGGCCCGACTTTGAGTGGCTCCAGCCTTATCTGGGGGTAATCCGGGTGTTGACCGTCGCACCGGAGATCGACGGTGCGCTCGACTTTATTCGGCGCCTGACCGCGGCCGGGGTCGCTGTGGCGCTGGGGCACACCAAAGCCACCTATGAAGAGGCGAGCAAGGGAATCGCGGCCGGCGCTTCCCATATTACCCATCTCTTTAACGCCATGACACCCCTCCACCACCGCCAACCGGGGGTGGTTGGGGCCGCCTTATTACATGCGGTAACCTGTGAAGTGATCGCCGATAATATTCATATCGTTCCGGAGGTTCAAAAACTGCTGGCCAAGATCAAACCCGCAGCAGAGCTGGTGTTGGTGACCGATGCGATGCGGGCTTGCCTCCTGGCGGATGGCACGTATGATTTGGGCGGGTTGGTGGTCCGGGTCAAACAGGGCCAGGCCCGCCTCGAGGATGGTACTTTGGCCGGGAGTACCCTGGTGATGAACACCGCGTTGCGTAATTTCCACCGGAACACCGGGCTTCCCCTGGCGACGGTGGTACAGATGGCTACTTTAAACCCGGCCCGGATTCTGCGGTTGCAAAACCGGAAGGGGCGTATCGCCCCGGGGTTGGATGCCGACCTGGTGTTGTGGGATAAGGAGTTTAACGTTTTAATGACGATTGTGGCGGGGGAAACCGTCTATACGGACCGGTAACATGCAGGGCAAGTCCTTCCCGGCACGTTGGGGTGCAGTGCC
Organism: Bacillota bacterium; assembly: GCA_012727425.1. Taxonomy (GTDB): domain Bacteria; phylum Bacillota; class UBA4882; order UBA10575; family UBA10575; genus Capillibacterium. Next base: position 51,513 of record JAAYHQ010000063.1, on the reverse strand, counting down.
GGACTTGAGCCGAAGATTGGGCCTGTGCGTTCTTGGTCGGTGACGAGTATCGAGCAGATTGTTCTGGGATCGGATCGCGGGTGGGATAATGACGGAGGCAATCCGGAAGTTTTTCAAGCAAAGAAGGAGGAAGAGAAATGCTGGGCCTCTTCAAGAAGGATAAAATAATCGAATTTAAAGCGCCGGTCCGTGGTGAGGCCGTTGACCTTGGAGTTGTTCCGGATCAGGTCTTTGCCAGTAAAATGGTGGGCGACGGGTTGGCTTTTCAACCGGAGGAGGGTGTCCTTTACGCCCCGGTCAACAGTGAAGTGGTACAGGTCTTCCCGACCAAACACGCGCTCGGACTGCGGACCCAGGAAGGACTGGAAGTATTGATCCATATCGGCATTGATACGGTGGAGCTGCAGGGGGAGGGTTTTACCAGCTTCGTCCAGCCCCGCCAGTGGGTCAAAGCCGGTGATAAGCTGTTGGCGTTTGATTTAGATCTGATTACCGCCAAGGATAAGTCCACGCTCAGCCCGCTGTTGATCACCAATATGTCCATGGTCAAGGAGCTTAAGTGCTACTTGGGAAAAGTGACGCCGCGGACCACGGTAATGAAGGTGAAGATCTAGCGTTTGCCGGAATCAGTCAGGAAGCTGGTTAAGGAAGCCGGTTTGCCGTCAAGCCGGCACGGCAAAGCCCTACGCAAGCCAGATAGGATTTTGCGGAAGATAACCGCCTGCCGAAAGGCGGTTATTTGCGTTGGCGATTGATTCCGGCCTCGAATTGAAATAAGATAAGGTTATGGGAGGGACGAAGTGAAAATAGCATAAAAAGATGAGGTGATCCAATGAAATCTTACCGTAAGGAACTGGTCTTCAACACCCAAAACCGGGTCGAGTTGATTAACATCACCGACCAAGTGGCGGCCGCGGTGCGGGAAAGCGGGATTAAGGAAGGCCTCTGTCTGGTCAATGCGATGCACATCACGGCCAGTGTCTTTATCAACGACCACGAGCCGGGGTTATGGCAGGATTACCGGGATTGGCTGGAAAAATTGGCCCCCCACGAACCGATCGGTCAGTACCGCCATAATCGCACCGGGGAAGACAACGGCGATGCCCATCTGAAAAGACAGATCATGGGTCGGGAAGTGGTGGTGGCTGTGACCGACGGGAAACTGGATTTTGGCCCGTGGGAGCAGATCTTTTACGGCGAGTTTGACGGTGGGCGGCGGAAACGGGTACTGATCAAGATTATTGGTGAATAACAGTGTTTTGGGGCATAAAACAAGCGGGAGCCGGTGGCCAGACCGGCTCCTTTTTGTTCGGCATTTTCTTTTCCAGGCGCGTTTGCTTCAAGGCCAAGGGGTCCGTGGCACCGGGTAAGCCCTACCAGGAAGTGGTAATTTACAATTTCGTAAAATACAATCAAAATCAAGCAAAAAATATGCTTGGATTTGAAGGAATATGCGCAAACGTGTCGTATTGTTACAATAATGAATCCAAGCCAGGATGAAACAGGAGGAGTTGTTTTTGTTTCCGGAAGAAAGGCGGCAGAAATTGATCGCAGCATTGGAGCAACATTTCAGCATGTCCGTGGGCGAACTGGCGGAACGCTTAGGGGTCAGTGAAGCGACGGTCCGCCGGGATCTAAACGAACTGCAAAAATTGGGGGTGATCCGACGGACCCACGGCGGTGCCCTGCTTGCTTCCCCGCGCAAGTTTGAACCGACCTACACCGCAAAAAAGGACCGTTTTTTAGCCGAGAAACAGAAGATTGGGCGGGTCGCTGCTGAACTGGTGGAAGACGGGGAAACCATCATCCTGGACGCGGGAACCACTACCTTACAGATGGTTCGACATTTGAAGAAGAAAAAGAACATCACGGTGATCACCAACGCGATGACCATCATTGAAGAGATGGCAGCCAGTGAGGAACTGGATCTGGTGGTCATTGGCGGGCGTTACCGTTTTAGCACCCGGGCTTTGGTGGGCCCCTTGGCGGAGGAAAATCTCCGGAACTTTCACGCGGATAAAGTATTTATCGCCGCGAATGGTTGTACGCTGGCGGAAGGGTTGACCACGCCGGACTTGACGGAAGCCTTTACGAAACGGGCGATGGTCAAAGCCGGCTCCCAAGTGATTGCCGTTTTGGATCACAGTAAGTTCGGGGAGGTCAGTCTAACCACGATTGTCCCCCTCAGCCAGATCGACGTGATTGTGACCGATGACGGCATCGACAAAACATTCCGGAAAGAACTGGAACAGATGGGCATTCAGGTGGTCATCGCGGAATGAAACGGGTTATGTGGAGGAGGGTGGAAAGTGCAGAAACGGCTGGTGACCACGATCACCCCGAACCCCGCCATTGACAAGACCTACTGGTTGGAAGGGTTGCAACCGGGGCGACAAAACCGGGTGAGCCGGGTCCGGGTTGATCCGGGCGGAAAGGGCTTGAATATTGCCCGGCTCCTCAAGGGATACGGTCTGGAAGTGGCCGCCCTTGGTTTTTTTGGCGGCATCATGGGCCGGGAATTAATTCACATGTTAGAAAAGGAAGGGGTGGCGATCACTCCGGTCTTCGTGGCGGAAAACACCAGAACCAACACGAAAATCATGGACCTGACCAATGGGGAAGAGACCGAGATCAATGAGCCGGGGCCCCATGTCGACACCGAGGAGCAGAAGCAGCTTGAACAGTATCTGTCCGCCTACGCGGGACAAAGTGGCTATACGGTTTTCTCGGGGAGTTTACCCCGGGGCTGTCCGGACGATTATTACCGCGGACTAATTGCCACCGCCCACCAGCACGGTTGTAAGACGCTTCTGGATACCTCCGGCCTGGCTTTGCGTGAAGGGGTTAAAGCCGCGCCCTACCTGATCAAGCCGAACCAGCATGAACTGGCGGAGCTTTTGGGGCGGGAGATTGCGACCCCGGCCGCGGCCGCCGAAGCCGCCGCCCAGTTGGGTCAGGCCTCTGGCATTGCCGTGGTGGTGGTCTCCCTGGGGGCGCTTGGTGCGGTGATGGCCAGTAAAGAGGGGACCTTCCATGCTGTTCCCCCGAAGGTCAAGCCGGAAAACACGGTCGGCGCCGGGGACAGTTTGGTTGCCGGTTTTATCTACGGAATGGTCGCCGAACAGGCTCTGGCCGAGTGTTTGCGGTTGGGGGTTGCCGCGGGGACCTTAGCGGTGGTTGATCAAGCCACTTCCGTGGCCAAACCCCGGCTCGAAGCGGTGCTGGCGATGGCGGAAAAAGTCGAGTTGAAGCGGTTGGACTAGGCTTGGACACAATAGGAAGGAATTCTAATCACGGGAGGGAAGGAGACCGGATGGAAATTGGCGATCTTCTGCGTCCGGAACTGATCACTCTGGAACTAAAGGCGGCGGCAAAAGCGGAAGTTATTCGCGAATTGGCGGCCTTGATGGCGGCCGCCGGTTTTCTCGACGATGTCGAGGCGTATATCGCCGCGGTGATGGAACGGGAAGCCATCGGCAGTACCGGGGTGGGGATGGGCGTGGCCATTCCCCACGGCAAAGCCAAAGCCGTCCGCGCGGCTTGTGTCGCCTTTGGCAAATCCACACCCGGTGTTGATTTTGGCGGTCCGGACGGACCCGCCCATTTAATCTTTTTGATCGCGGTCCCGGAAAATGCGGATAACCACCATTTAAAGATTCTGGCCAAGCTGTCCCGGATGTTAATTCATGAGGAAGTCCGGGCCAAGCTGGCCCAGGCTACTTCGGAAGAAGAGGTTTTGGCCGCGCTACAGAGGCGTGACGAAAAGGCTGGAAAGGAGGTGACCCCATGAAATTTGTTGGTGTAACCGCCTGCCCGACAGGGGTAGCCCATACGTATATGGCGGCCGAAGCGCTGGAGATGGCGGCGCAAGAGCTCGGCCATGAGCTAAAAGTAGAGACCCAGGGTTCAATGGGGATCGAAAATGAGTTGACTCCGGAGGAGATTGCCGCCGCCGATGCGGTCATTTTTGCGGTGGATACGTCGGTGGTCCGTGCCGACCGGTTTGCCGGTAAACCGATTCTGAACAGAGGCGTCTCGGAAGTGATTAAACATCCACGGGAGGCCATTCTGGCGGCGGTCGAACTGGTGGAGAAAGGAGGGGGTGGATCGGAACAGACAGCTACGGTAAAACCCGGAGAGTCCGGGCAACCAAGGACGACCTCCCGTGATACGGAAAAGGAGGAAAAAGAAAAAAGGAAGGTGTTGTTTGGATGGCTCAAACGAAAATAAGTGTGCGGAACAGCCTGATGACCGGCGTGTCGTACATGATTCCATTTGTGACGGCTGGCGGTATTCTCATTGCGTTATCCTTTTTGATCGGCGGTTACCAGGTGGAAAGTGGGACCTTCGCCGGTTATCTGAACCAAGTGGGCGGTACGGCCTTTGGGCTGATGGTTCCTGCTTTGGCTGGCTTTATTGCTTATGCTATTGCTGACCGCCCCGGCATTGCCCCGGGGATGATCGCCGGCATGCTGGCGGCCAACATTGGGGCGGGCTTTCTGGGCGGTTTGATCGGTGGTCTCCTGGCTGGTTATGTGGCCCTTTGGATTAAAAACTGGCCGGTGCCCAAGTCCCTCTCGAAACTGATGCCGGTCTTAATTATCCCGTTGTTGTCATCGGCCATTGTCGGTTTATTGATGGTCGTGGTCATCGGCTTACCGATCAAAGGAATCATGGATGCTTTGACGACCTGGCTTCGGGGCATGTCCACCGGCAGTTCGGTGGTCCTGGGGATTATTTTGGGCTTAATGATGGCCTTTGACATGGGTGGACCGGTGAATAAAGTCGCCTACGCCTTTGGGCTGGCGATGATCTCGGAAAACATCCTTGAGCCCCACGCGGCGATTATGGCGGCGGGGATGACCCCACCGTTGGGTTTAGCCTTGGCCACGGTGCTGGCCCCGCATAAATATACTAAACGGGAGATTGATGCGGGGAAAGCGGCGTGGATCATGGGTGCCTCGTTTATTACCGAAGGGGCGATCCCCTTTGCCGCCGCCGATCCTTTCCGGGTGATTCCGTCCATCATGATCGGGTCGGCCGTGGCGGGGGCGCTGTCTATGTTGTTCGGATGTACCCTTGTTGCGCCCCACGGCGGGATTTTTGTCATCCCCATGATTGGCAACTTTGGTCTGTATTTGGTGGCTCTAGTCGCCGGAACGATCGTGACAGCGCTGGTGGTTAATGCGTTGAAGCCCGCGCTCAACCAGGAGGTGGCCGAAGGAACGGGCGTTAGCGGGTAAGCGACGGCGGCTTGGATCCGTTAGACCGGCGAGCAGCTTTATGCTGTTCGCCGGAGTAGTCAGTCGAGGTGGAAGCGATGGTCAAAAAAACGGTCACTATTCGCAACAAGTCAGGGTTGCATGCCCGGCCCGCCGCGCTCTTTATGGAAAAGGCGCAACAGTTTGCCAGTGCGGTCTACTTGGCGCGTCCGGGAGCGGAGCCGGTAAACGGGAAGAGTATCTTGGGCATTCTGACCCTGGGGGTGGAAAAAGGAACCACCATCGAGATCGCGGCGGAAGGGCCCGATGCGGAAGCAGCCGTGGACGCCCTGGTGGAACTGGTTGAAAACTTTGAACTGGATCTGTAAAAGCGCGCGGCCGGCCGGGAACCGCCCGGCTGCGCGGTAGGGGCGGGCTTGGTTCACAAGGCGGCATGCGCAAGGTTTTTTTACGGGGGCATAGTTTCCTTTGAAAGATTACTATCTAAGCTTTTGGCTTGGTTCCTTTCTCCGCCTGATCCGGTTGCTGGGGAACAATTTGGCGGTGGCCCTGCCCGGTCTTTATATCGCGGTGACCGGCTTCCATCCGGAACTCCTCCCCACCAAGCTGGCTTTGGTGATTGCGGGGACGCGCATCCGGGTTCCGGTGCCGCTAGTGACGGAGCTTTTTATCTGGGAGATCGCCGTTGAAGTCTTCCGGGAGGCCGGCTTAAGGCTCCCCGGAGCGGTGGGGCAAACTTTGGGGGTGGTCGTCGGGGTGGTCTTGGCGCTCCCGCCGCTCGTGGCCATCTACCGGATGATGAAAAGGTTTCCCACCTTGAATCTGCTCCAAGCCGGGGTAAAGCTCACCGGTCCATTTTGGGGACGCCTTTGCGGGTTGGGTTACCTGACCGTCCTTCTTTTGCTTTTGGCTTTATTCACCCGCGAACGGATCAATCTGGTCAAAGATTATCTGTTACCCAACACCCCGTTGCTGGTTTTAGTCACCACCTATCTCTTTAGCGCCGCCTATCTTGCCTCCCGTGGTCTGGAAACCATCGCGCGGCTGGCTTCCTTTGTCGTTCTCCCGATCATTATCGTCCTTCTCTTGCTGGCTGTTGGGATCTTGCCGGAGATTAATCCGCACCGCCTCCGGCCGGTCTTCCACCCGGAACTCAAGCGTTATCTGCCGGGTGGGTTTGCGGTGCTTTATGCCTTTTCGCCGCTGGCGGTCTTTGCCTTGATCACGCCTTATCTCCAAGGGATACACGGCAAAATCCCCCGTTATACCGGGGGCGCCCTGCTCGTTCTGGTCTTTTTCTATATGTTGTTTACGGTGGGGGTGATCGGGACGTTTGGTAGTGAGTATGGGCGGCGTTATGCTTATCCCGCTCTCGAGGTGGTACGGGCGATGGAGTATCCCTACCTCTTTCTCGAACAGAGCGGGTTGTTTCTGATTATTGTCTGGAATACCCTTGCGCTGGTGGGGTCCGGGTTTATCTATTACGTGGTGGCTTTGGGCTTTACGCAAATTCTGGGTGTGTACGACTATAAACGGCTGGTCTGGTTCTTACTTCCGGTTAAATTCTTGCTGTTGATGTACCCGGAAGACACGGGTGCGACGAAGGAATTGTTCCAATATGCCAAGGATTACAGCTTAATCCCCCTCTTTGGGCTCCCCGTCTTCTATTATCTCTGCGCTTTGCTGAGGCGGAAAGGAGAGGGCGGACGGTGAAAGGGAAGGCGCTGCTCATCTGGCTGCTGCCCTTGTTCCTGATGGGTTGCTGGAGTGCGGAAGAGATCAACGACCGGATTATTGTCTTGGCGGCCGGCGTGGACCAAGTGGCGAACGGGCGGCTCCGGTTGTCGCTACAGGTTCCGGTTGTGGAGGAAATATTGCCGATCTTTGGAAGCCCCCAGGTGAACAAGCGACCCAAACGGCGCTAAAGCTAAACCGGGAAGACCGCCGGCGGATTAACCATGCTATCGGTGCCCATCTGGAACGGGAGATGCGCCGGACCCTCCAAAAACTACAAGACTATGGTGCGGACCTTTTGGCCCTTGGGGAAGTGTACCGGATGTATAATCCGTTGACGTGGGAAGCCGCCGCTTGGGAACGGCTTTACCCGCAGATTCCCATCGACTTAAAGGTCGAGTTCAAAATGGACAACTACGGTGTATTCCGGTAAAACGAGACTCCCGCCGGGCGGGAGTTTTTTTCTGGCCGGTTCGCCGACGAAGCCTGGCTAAGAGGTTGGTTTGGTGTCGCGGACAAGATAAATGGCGGGCATCGACAAGACGGCGACCAACAGTTTTAAGAACACATTGGACGCAAAGATGGCGATCAGCACCGGAAAGGGGTGGACCCCAAAAAAGGCAACGCTCGCAAAGATCAGCGAATCCACGGGCACACTGACCAGATTGGAGGCTAACACCCGTCCCCATTGCCAGCGGGGCCCAAATTTCTTGACCCAGCTTTCATAGATCTGTCCGTCAATTAACTCCGCAACCACTTCGGCAATGATGGAAGCGAGCGTAATGCGGAAAACGGGGGATAAAACCAGGCCAAATTCGGCTTGCAAACCAACGGACGGATCGGGAGGCAAGATCGCGACCAGCCAAAACAGTCCGGCCATGAAGAGGTTGATTCCGGCGGCCAGGAAAATGAGCAGGCGCGCCACTTTCAAACCGGCTACTTTGTGGACAAGATCCCGTAAAGTAAAGGTAATGGGGTAAATTAAAGTACCCGCATCCATGCTCAAGCCGAACAGGGAAATGATTTTTAAACTGGAAATGTCGGACAACATCTGGGCGGCAACGTAGAGTACGGAGAGGGTAATGGCCATATGAAGAAAGTTTTTCTTCCCCAAAGCCAACAGCTCCTTTGTTCATTACTGTGGTGGGTTTCGGTGACCACCGGTTCAAATGCGCGGAGAAAATTTTCTCTTTCCCTATTGTGTTCATTCCTTTCCCCCAATTTCCTTTCGGGATTGCCCCGACCGGTGCCTAGTTTATGAAGGAATATCTATTCTTCCAGAAAATGACTGAAGGAAAAGGCGGCCCGATCATGTACTTTTAGGAAGGAAGAGCGGGATAATCATCGTTTTTTGAATTTAAGGGGGGAACAGTGATGAATTCCGGAATTAAAGTAGGCTTCATCCTTGGTTGCTCACTGATCATCGCGGCGGTCATCTTTGGTTCCTATTTTTATCAGGCGCAAAGTCCGGGGCAGACCATCAGTGTGGTTGGGGCGGCCTCCCGGGACTTTGAGGCCGATCAGGTGAAGTGGACGCTCAATATCGAAGAGGAGGTTTTGGGTGACAACCTGACGGCCGGTTACGTCAAACTGCAAGCGGTCCGGGAAAAAATTTTCGCTTTACTTGAAACAAAAGGGATCGGACGCGATTGTATCACCATGAAACCGGCCCACGTCTATAAAGAGTATGATTACACCACAAACGCCCGGGTTTTTCGGGGTTACCAGTTTCAACAGACGATTTACGTAATTACCGACCAGGTGGATGCGGTGGAGGCCCTGGCCTTTGATCCGGTGGCGCTGCTGGACGGGGGGACGATCAACTCGACTTTGGAATACTTCTATTCCGGCATCGATGAGCTCAAAAAAGAACTGGTGGGGGAAGCAACCAAAAATGCCCGGGAGCGGGCGGAGAAAATGGTGGAACAGACTGCGGTGCAAGTGGGCAAGATCATTTCCGTCCGTTCCGGCGTGTTTCAGATCACCGAACCCCATTCCACCCGGGTTGAAGCCTATGGGATCCATGACACATCAACCCGCCGGCAACAGATCCGGGTGACGGCCCATGTTACGTTTAAACTGAAATAAGCGAATCAGCATGAAAAAACCCGGGGTTTTGCAACCGCCGGGTTTTTTACAGGCTGAAGCCCGGATTTTCTTCTGCTGCGGTCGGCATCCGCCTGATGCCTTATGGCCGGTCAGAACTATTTAGATTTGTTTTCAGAACTATTTAGATTTGTTTTTCGAGTAAACATCGAAGGCGACGGCCATCAAAAGGACAAAGCCTTTAATCGTCATCTGCCAGTCAATGCCGATCCCCATGATGGACATACCGTTATTGAGCACCCCCATGACCAAGGCCCCAATGATTGCCCCGATCACGGTACCAATGCCCCCGGTGGCCGACGCGCCGCCGATGAAGCAGGCGGCGATGGCATCCATTTCGAAGTTGGTGCCGAGGAGCGGAAAGGCCGAATCGGTCCGGGCCGCAAAGGCGATGCCGGCCAGGGCCGCCAGGACTGACATGTTCAAATAGACAAAGAACAGAACTTTATTGGTGTCAATCCCCGAGAGTTTAGCGGCTTTTTCATTGCCGCCCATTGCATAGATGTAGCGCCCGGGAACCGTTTTGGTGGTGAAGAAGTGGTAGCCGCCGATCAGAACGCCCAGAATGACCAGGATAATGGGGATCCCCTTGTGCGCGGCCAAGGCGTAGGCAAAAAGGTTGATCGCCACGAGGACAAGGAGAAGTTGGGCGATGAACAGGGAAGGCGGAATCACTTCCATCTCGTTTTTGATCTTCTTTTTTCTTTTTTTGATCTGCATGTAGACGAGGATGATCGATGCTAAGACGGAGACCACGATGGGAGTAAGGTTAAACCGGGAGCCAAAGAAGGGGAAGAGGTCCGGAATGTACCCAGAACTGATCGCCTGAAAAGACCGGGGAAACGGTGACAAAGTCAGCCCCTTTAAAATCGTATTGGTCAAGCCCCGGAAGAGAAGCATCCCGGCCAGGGTAACAATGAAGGCGGGGATCCGTACGTATGCGATCCAAAAACCTTGCCAGCATCCGATCACCGCGCCAATCAGTAGGCCAAGGAAAACGGTGAGGGTGACATCCATCTTCTGGTGGATGATTAGTTTCCCCATGATCGCCGCGACGAAGGCCGCCACCGAACCAACCGACAGGTCAATGTTCCCGCCGGTTAGAATACAAAGGGTCATGCCGATGGCCAGGATCAGCACGTAACTGTTCTGTAAGATAAGATTGGTCACATTCATCGGGACCAAGAGAATACCGTCGGTGGCGATCTGGAAGAACAACATGATCACAATTAGCGCAACCAGCATTGCATATTGGCGGATATTGCTTTTTAACGTATAACCAATCGATTCAAACTTTGCCGGTTTTGGGTATCCAGTTTCCATCAGTAACGCCCCCTATTACTCTGCATAATGCATTTCATTATACTCTCCTGAGACGCCTCTTCTTTCATAAGCTCGCCGACGATTCTTCCTTCGTTCATCACATAGATCCGATCGCAGATGCCCAGGATTTCGGGTAGTTCGGAGGAGATAAAAATGATCGCTTTACCTTCTTCCGCCAGCTGATTAATGATCGTATAAATTTCATATTTGGCACCGACATCTATGCCTCGTGTGGGTTCGTCCAGGATTAAAATATCAGGAGCGGCAAAGATCCATTTTGCCAGCACCACTTTTTGTTGGTTGCCGCCCGAGAGGTCTTGTACTTTCTGAAAAATGCTTGACGACCGAATATTGAGCTTTTGCCGGTAGTTTATAGCCGCGGCGTTCTCTTGCTCATCATTGATGACCCATCTTTTACTGATCTTTTTCAAGCTCGATAAGGAGATATTCCGCTTGATGTTTTCAATCCCGATCAGACCGGCGGTTTTCCGGTCTTCGGTCACATAAGCCAAGCCATGATTGATGGCTTGTTGAACGTTGTTGACTTCAATCTCTTTGCCCGCCTTGAAGAGCTGTCCGCTGATGTTCCGGCCATAGGCTTTCCCGAAGATACTCATGGCCAACTCGGTGCGCCCCGAACCCATCAGCCCCGAAATACCCACAATCTCCCCTTTATGTACTTTGATGTTGACATTTTTAATCACCTTGCGGCCTTCAATTAAGGGGTCATCAACATTCCAGTTTCGCACTTCAAAATAGACTTCGCCAATTTTTGGTTGACGCTTGGGGAACCGGTCGACCAGTTCCCGGCCGACCATGCCTTTGATGATCCGGTCCTCATTGACCACACCACGGTCAACCTGAAGCGTCTCGATGGTCGCGCCATCCCGGAGAATGGTGATGGCATCGGCGACTTTGATCACCTCGTTCAGTTTGTGGGAGATGAGGATGGAAGTAATCCCGGTCTTTTTCAACTCCAAGAGGAGCTTTAACAAATTATCCGCATCTTCCTCGTTGAGGGCGGCGGTCGGCTCGTCCAAAATCAGCAGTTGCACATCTTTGGCCAAAGCCTTGGCGATCTCGACCAGCTGCTGTTTCCCGACGCCAAGGTCTTTAACGAGTATATGGGGGTTTTCCTTGAGACCGACCTTTTGCAGAATCTTGGTGGCGTCCCGGTAGGTCTGGTTCCAATCGATCACGCCGTATTTCGCCCGTTCATTGCCGAGAAAGATGTTTTCACCGATGGAGAGGTAAGGAATGAGGGCCAATTCCTGGTGGATAATGGCTATCCCGTTTTTTTCACTGTCCCGGATACTTCGGAAGATGCAATGTTTTCCTTTGTAAATAATCTCCCCGCTGTAGGTGCCGTAGGGATGTACGCCGCTGAGGACGTTCATGAGCGTGGTTTTCCCCGCCCCGTTTTCGCCGACAAGGGCATGGATCTCGCCGGCTTTAACTTTGAAGTTGACATTATTGAGCGCTTTGACCGGGCCAAAGCATTTGGTGATATTTCTCATCTCAAGGATCGTTTGCATTCAATCCCGCCCTTTGCTCATGGTCTACAGTAGACAGGTGCTGGGCAGATTCGTGGCGCGAATCTGCCCAGCACAACGGTGGAGTTTTTAGTGGTCAAAGAATTCGCAGAGAATTCCTTGGCTTGCTGAGTTGATTACCTGCTATGGGCTAGAGTTGAAGATCGGCTTCGGTGTAGTATCCGCTGTCGATGAGAAGCTCTTTATAATTGTTCACGTCCGCGTAAACCGGTTCGCAAAGGTAGGAGGGGACATGCTTGACACCGTTATGGTAGGTTTTCGTATCGTTGACCGGTGCCTCTTCCCCTTTCATAATGGCTTCCACCATTTCGACCACTTTGGCCGCCAGAGTCCGGGTGTCCTTGAAGATGGACATGGACTGCTCCCCTTTGATCATGGCGATCACGTTGGCTTTATCACAGTCCTGACCAGTAATGATCGGGAAGGGCTTGTCAGGAGTGCCATAACCCGCGTTGCGTAGGGAAGTGATGATCCCAATGGCCAAGCTGTCGTTGGGGGAAAGAACGGCATCAAGTTTACGGCCGCCGGCGTAGTGGGCGGTAATCAGGTTATCCATCCGCGCTTGGGCGTCGGCCGAATCCCAGCTGTGAATGGCAATGGTGGTGAAATCCGTTTGTTTGCTGGGGACGACCAGTTTTCCGGCGTCGATGTAGGGCTGGAGAACACTCATCGCCCCGCCGTGGAAGAAGTAAGCGTTATTATCATCGGGGGAACCGGCGAACAATTCAATATTGAAGGGCCCGGCGTTCTCTTTCAAGCCGAGTTTCTCTTCGATGTATTTCCCTTGAATCTCGCCAACTTTGAAATTGTCGAAAGTGGCGTAGTAGTCAACATGTTCGGAGTTCATGATCAAACGGTCGTAGGCAATGACTTTAATGCCGTTTTCGGCCGCTTTCCGTAAGACTTCGGTCAAGGCCGAGCCGTCAATCGAGGCGATGACCAGCACCTTACATTTTTTCGTAATCATGTTCTCCAACTGTTGAATCTGGGTGTTCACGTCGTTGTTGGCGTACTGGAGGTCAACTTTGTAGCCCTTTTCTTCCAGTTTCGCCTTCATGTTGGCACCGTCTTGATTCCAGCGTTGCAAGGATTGGGTGGGCATTGCGACGCCGATCAAGTTTTCTTCGGCTTTCTTTTTAAAACACCCGGTTACGCTGAAAACAAGGAGAATAACCATCAAAACGAGCAGAAGTTTTTTCATCCAGCATTTACCCCTTTCCTTTTGGAAAATTTTCCGTTGGTGCAGATTGAAAAGATGCGGCAGTGTTTTTGCTCCGTGATCACCCCCCGTTTCCTTTTCGAACTACACTTTATGCTTCAGCGTAGATCCGAAGTTGCACCCACGCGGGTGTACAAATTACGCACGGCAAAGACTGCCGGTGCCGCGCCGTGCTGGGGCCAACCGGCATCGCAGGCAGACAAAAGGGGGCCGGGTGTTCGCAGCGGTACATACGACCGCCCTGCTTTGCTGCGGGTGAGTGCGACGGCAAAAACCGGCTGGTGCTTTTTCTGCGACGAAAATTTTCGACAAAGGGTTTGGCTGAGAACAATCCGGCAAGAGGTTCTCCGGGACGTTTGGGTAAAGCGCCGGACTAAAGATTCACGTCTGTTTAGACAGTTGGGGTGTGCGGAAGTAGAAAAAAGTGAAGGATGGTTAATGCGAAGGTTAACAGAGATTTTACCCAAACTTTTGTGGAGATTCACCCAATTATTTCTTCCGTTATTGATTATAATATACTATTAAACACGAACTCCTTTTTTCCTCTCACAATTTTCAAGAAAAGATGGGAAAAGCGGTATAAACTTGAAGAAGTGGTTGTTTTCCGTTAAAAAAATTTAACGGTCCAGGATTGGGGGAGGGAATTTTGGCAGCAGGAATCAATTGGTTGACCAAGAAATAATTCTCGAACCGGCGATCGAACGGGAAACACTAGATTAATCTGCTTAAACCGTCTAGTTTAAGCGGCAGTTTTCAAGGAGGAGCGCAAATGGCTGAACGATCCATTCATCCGCTGGCCGGGCAACCGGCCCGGCCGGAGGACCTCTATACCAAGGAACAGATTACCGCTTGGTATACGAACCCCGACGGGCCCTTGCAGCCCATCAAAAACGGGACTTCCGGGCACCGGGGCCATACCGGGACGGGGTTTGCGGAGGCCCACGTGGCGGCCATGACCCAAGCGCTGGCGGATATCCGGCGCGAACGGGGTACTTTTGGGCCGGTGCTCCCGGAAGAACTTAAGGATAAGCCCCTCGGCCCGGTGGTGATGGGCAAGGATGTCCGTTTTGCGTCGGACCTGGCGCAACAAACGGCGGTGGAGGTTTTTGCCGGAAACGACATGAAGGTTTTAATCCACCGTGGCGGGCGGAGCACCCCGACCCCGGTGGTCTCCCATGCCATTCTGGCCCGCGTCGCCCGGGGCGAAAAGGTGGAAGGGGTGATTATTACCGCTTCCCACAACCCGCCCGAAGATGCGGGGTATAAGAGTAATGGGTTGGACGGCGGCCCCAACACCCGGACCGCCCCGATTGATGAAAAGGGCAACTACTACTTGGAACATCGGGACGAGATTAAACGGCTGCCCTACCGGACGGCGGTGGAAAGAGGACTGGTTGAAGAGGTCGATCTGGTCACTCCTTACGTTCGGGAGCTGGGGGCAGTGGTCGATATGGACCTGATTAAACAGGAACGTTTTGCCGTTACCCCCCTGGGGGGCTCGGCCCATGGCTACTATGAAGCGGTCAACGAGCTGTACGGTACCCGGATCGAAGTGGTGCTTGCCGAGCCGGACCCCACCTCTTCCCACCGGACTTACGATTGGGACGGCAAGCTCCGCGGGGACCCCTCCTCCCGCTACGTGATGATGGCGGTGCAGGGGATCCGGGAAAAATTGGGGGTGCCCTTTATCGGGGCTAATGACAATGATGCGGACCGCTTTGGGGGCGAAGACGGGACCGGGATCTTAAACCCCAATCATGTACTGTGTGTCCTCTTTGACTACTTGGCCGCCCGGCGGGATTTTCCGGCGGCGATGGGGGTGGGGCGCACCATTGGCACCACCCACCTGCTGGACCGGATTGCCGCCCGCTACGGCCGGCCGGTCTATGAGGTGAATGTCGGTTTTAAGCATTACGTGGCGGGTTTGCGGGCCGGAAAATACGTCTTGGCCGGGGAAGAGAGCGCTGGGGTTTCCTTTCCCCGCCGGGACGGCCGCCTCTGGGTGACGGAGAAGGACGGGATCGCCGCGGTGCTCCTGATGATGGAGGTCATGGCCGCCACCGGTAAGGATATTGGCACCCTTTACCGGGAGTTGGAGCGGCAGTACGGTCCTTATCAGTATGAACGGGAGGACAAGCCGGCCCGTCCGGAGCAGAAGGCCCGGCTCAGGCAACTGGCGGCCGACCCGAACCAGGTGAAGGCGCTTCTTGCCGGAAAGAAGGTGGCCGGCCGGACAATTGAGCGGTTGGTGATCGGGGATGGCATTAAAGTGGTGTTGTCCGGCGGCGTCTGGGTCCTGAAACGGGCCTCCGGCACCGAGAACATCATCAAGGATTACCGGGAGGAACAGGGCGAGTCTCTAGCCACGGCGCGTAAAGCTTCGGAGGAGATCGGTGCTTATCTGGGGCTGGATTAATCTCCGGAAGGAAGAAAAACCCGCGGTGCACGCGGGTTTTTTCCATGCGGTCAAGATTTCTTAGTCAGGTGTTATGGTCAAGTTTAAGCCGGATTGTGGTCGTTCCTTTCTCCGCCAGTTGGAACGGGATGCTCCGGCCGGCATAGCGTAATTCATAACCACCGAGGAAGCCCCGGAATTTAACCTTTCCTTCCGGATCCGTGTAGAACCTGGTCGGTGGCAACCACCAGTCACCCTTGATCAGTTTCCGGAGTTCTTGGTAGGCCGGTTTCGGCGAGCCGTCAACCCGCAACAGACCACTGGGGGCATTGAGCCATTGTCCGTCGATCAGATCCCACCAGGTTATTGCGGTGACCAACGGGTGAGCCATCAAGGTTTTATAGTGGAGTACGGTTTCTTCGGCTTGCCGTTCTTCGCCCTCAGGGGTGCTGGGCCAGTCTTTGACCTGGTAGTCATTGAGGTCCACAATCTCCGGCGGCATCAGGTGGCCGGAGACCAGTGTTGTTTCGGTAAAATGGATCGGCCGGTTGAAGCGGGCGAAACGTTCCAAGATCCATTCGGTCTTTTCCACACCCCAATACCCCTGGTGCATATGGGATTGGATCCCGATGACATCAATCTCCACACCCGCCTCCAAACAGCCTTCGATCAGGATATCATAGGCGGGCGAAACGTCAAAGTCATTCAGGAGCAAAGTGGCTTTCGGGTTTGCTTCGCGGGCTGCTTCAAACATGGTCTTAATCATCTTGATCCGGCCCAATTCTTTGCAGATCCGGGTAATTCCGTTATCGTACTTGTCGAAGATTGGCATGATGACCGCCTCATTCACCACATCCCAGCGGTCAATGAGGCCGGCAAAGGTCGAAACCTCCCGTTTAATCCGGCCGATCTGCGCCTGCAGGATCTCGGCATTGGACAGCGGCAGAAGCCATTTGGCGGTTGCCGTATGCCAGCAGAGGGGATGGCCTTTCACCGGAATCTTGTGTTCCGCACACCAGTGGGCCGCCTTGAGGAGCCGTTCGGTATCGGGAGAGCCCGGGTGCGGTTCAAACCGTCCCCAGTAAAAAGTAAGGGTTACGTAATTCATGAGGGCCAAGAAATGTTCGGTAATCCGCGTGTGGCGCTCCTTTTCCGCAGCGGTCAACTCGTTGTTGACCAGGGGGATAAGGAAGTGACCATTGCTGCCGAAGAGAAACTGGTGATTTAGTTGGGCAATTTCAATTTCCTGCCCGGCGAGGGGACTATCGTCCGCTCTGGTGATGAACAATGTCGCCTCGGTAGTCCGGTGTTCTTTAATCCGGGGGTCCAACTTTTCCATCGCCCCATTCCTCCCTCTCAGGATTGATGTGGACAGGGGGTTAATCGGCGCCAGGACCTGACGCGCGAAGACCGCAAAAGGCGGGCCAAGTTAAGGGTGCAGTTGCTCGACCGTACCGATCAAGCAAGCGATCATCCCAATCCTACAGGTGCTCAAGTTTGAAAACCCGCCGCAACCATTCCCGGGCGATCAGGGCATGCCCGGCCGCGGTGGGGTGGACGCCGTCATGCAACCAGTAAGCGGGTTCTTGTAAGGTGGCCGCTTGGGCAAAGATCCCGTCGTACGGGATGAGGAGGGCGTCAAATTCCCGGGCCAGTCTCCGGACGACTTGGATCTTGGGGTCCAGGTCTTCGCGCCATTTTTCCTGGCCTTCCAGGACCGGCAAGAGGAAGGGCTCACAAAGGATGATCCTGGCTCCGAGTGTTGCGGTTTGCTTTAAGATGGCACGGTAATCGGCTTCAAAAGCCGCCAACGTTACCGGTTGATTGCTGTCGTACCGCCGCCAGCAGTCGTTGATCCCGATCATAATGGAGACCAGATCGGGTTTGAGGGCCAGGCAGTCTTCCGGCCACCGGGCCTTGAGGTCCGCGACCCGGTCGCCGCTGACACCCCGGTTGAGGAAGGTAGCATTGAACTCCGGGAAGAGGGCCTGGCACCAGCCGGCGACCATCAAAGCATACCCCGTGCCCAAACTTCCCGGGTCTTCCCGGTTCCGTCCAGCGTCCGTGATACTGTCGCCTTGAAACAGGATCAACGGGTTTTGGCCTAAACCCAGGTTCATCGTGATCACTTCCTTGTTTTTTGGTTTTATTGGCATCACAGTTAAAATACAACACCGGCTTTTCCTTTTCCTGCCGTTAAAATATAATATAAAATTAAAGGGTCAAACCGGCACCATGCTAAAACTTTCCGGGCGTTGGGGGCCGGAACCCGCGGCCTGCAGGCGCCAGGGACGAGAGGAAAGGGGGAATCAGGATGTCGACCTTACCAATGGACCAACGGATCGAGGTGATCCAGGGCGATATTACCAAGGTGGAAGTTGATGCCATTGTCAACGCCGCCAACAGTACGCTTTTGGGGGGCGGCGGGGTGGACGGAGCGATCCACCGGGCGGGCGGACCGGAGATTCTGGCCGCTTGTAAAAGGATCCGGGAACAGCAGGGGGGTTGTCCCACCGGGGAAGCGGTGATCACCACGGCGGGGCGGTTACCGGCGAAATATGTGATTCATACCGTGGGGCCGGTCTGGCGCGGTGGCGGTCAGGATGAACCGCGGCTGCTGGCCAATTGTTACCGGAACAGTCTGGCGCTGGCGGTGGAAAATGCGGTGACGACCATTGCCTTTCCCAACATCAGTACCGGTGTTTACCGCTTTCCCAAAGAACAGGCCGCGGAGATTGCCCTGCAAACAGTGGTGGAATTTTTGAAAGCGGATGCGCAGATTAAAAAGGTAATCTTCGTCTGTTTTGACCGGGAGAACTATGAAATTTACCAAAGCAAAATCAACGAGTTGAAGAAGGCCGGCCATTAGGCGGGTTACAGGGAAGGCGTTCGACAGCGCGCCGAGTCTGTCCGGCCGGGTCTTTAACATTTAAACCAAAAAGGAGGACCACGCATGATACGGAGAAAGGACGAAAGGGTAGTTACGTTTAAGGAAAACGTCTTTCAGGGGGAAGGCGGGATTACCATCCGGAACCTGCTCAACGGGCCGGAAGAGATGTACGGCAAGGGGCGGGCCTTTGCCCACAACACCTTGGGGCCGGGATGTTCCCTTGGGTATCACGTCCACCAGAACGAAGGTGAAGCCTATTATATTTTAAGCGGAACCGGTGAGTTTAACGATAACGGGACCATCACCACCGTAACGGCCGGTGATGTCACCTTGACCCGGGCCGGGGAAGGGCATGGCTTGAAGAATATCGGTACCGAACCTTTAGAGTTTATTGCCTTGATTCTCTATGAATGAGAGGGGCGCGCCGCAAACGTTTCGCCTAAAGACAAGAGGACCGGGGGCCATGGCCCCCCTTGACTAATAAGTTAAGTGCGGGAAAAACGACGGCGGAGGAAGGGCTGCGGGCGGAGCAGCGGGCGGATAAACCTAGGCATGACGGGGGAGAGGAAATGAACAAAACCGTAGCGGCACAGCGGGCGTTCTTTCACTCGGGGGCGACTCTACCATATGCTTTCCGGGTGCAACAACTGAAGACTTTGTCCGCGGCCATTAAGGAAAAGGAAGATTAGATTATTGCCGCGCTGCAAGCTGCGATCCTCCCGATCCTTGCCTATGACGATCTGGCGGAAGCCGTTGCGATCATCCGCGCGCGGCGAAACCGCTGGCTCTATACTTATTCACCAAAGATCAAAACCTGGAGGCCTGGGTGGTGAATACCCTGCTCTATGGCGGGGGCTGTATCAACGACACCATCATGCATGTGGCTTCGCGCTGCCGCCGCGCTATCCGCCTTATAAAAACAAACTCAAGCTCTTAAAGCGCGTTCTGGGTTAAAGGAACAAGGGTTTTGGTCCCGCGGTGTACCCCGCCGCGGGCTTTTTTTATCCCCGGTCTGCTGCCCCGGCGAAATAATTTCACCGATTACTAAAGAGAATAGAGGATATTTATACCTTTTTAACGAAAATGTTTTAGTATTATTGACGAAACAGTTGTCAGATCTTTAAAAAGGAGGAATCAAGTTGCGAGGAAGGAAGGTAATATTTCTACTTCTTATTTTCCTGCTTGCGCTGGCCGTTACCGGCTGCAGTAAAAAAGAGAGCGACGTGATTAAGATTGGGGTGTTTGAGCCGATCACCGGGGCCAACGCCGCCGGCGGACAGTTGGAAGTGGAAGGGATCAAACTCGCCAACAAGCTGTACCCGGAAGTGTTGGGGAAAAAGGTGGAACTGGTGATTGCGGATAACAAATCGGATAAAGTCGAGGCCGCTACCGCCGCCGCCCGTCTGGTCGAGAAGGAAAAGGTGACGGCGATCATCGGGAGCTGGGGCAGTTCCCTTTCGATGGCGGCCGGGGATATTGTCCGGCAGGGAAAGGTCCCCACGGTGGGTGCTTCCTGTACCAACCCGCTGGTGACGGCCGGGAACGATTATTATTTCCGGGTCTGCTTTATCGATCCGTTCCAGGGCACGGTGATGGCCAACTACGCCTATAGCAAGCTTAACGCCAGAAAAGCGGCGGTTATTCAAGAGGTGAACAACGACTACGCTGTGGGCTTGGCCAAATTTTTTATGGACAGTTTCCGCGAACTTACCGGCGATCCTGATTCGATTGTGGCGGTGGCGAACTACAACACCGGCGACCAAGATTTTTCCGCCCAGTTAACGAACGTGAAAGCCCAAAACCCGGATGTTATTTTTGCCCCCGGTAACTTCACCGAATCGGCCTTGATCATTAGTCAGGCGCGTAAACTGGGGATTACCTGCCCCTTCATTGGCGGGGACACCTGGGAGACCCAGGAATTCCTGGATATCGGGCAAGAGGCGGTGGAGGGTGCAGTCTTCTCAACCTTCTTTGCCACCGAAACACCGATCACCGCAGAATCGGCGAAGTTTATCGAGGCTTACCGCGCCGAGTACAACAAAGAACCGGCGGCCGTGGCGGCCCTTGGCTATGACGCCTACATCCTGATTCTGGACGCGATTAAACGGGCGGGGACCACCGACCGGGTCAAGCTGCGCGATGAGATCGCCCGGACCAAAAACTTCGCAGGCGCCGCTGGCATCATCACCCTCGATGAAAACGGTGATGCGGTCAAAAATGCCGTGATCAAAGTGGTCAAGGACGGGAAGTTCACCTACTTGGATACGATTGCACCGCAACAGTAAGTCAAGCTTTAAGGCCTGCTTCCTACGGGACTCCCGGGGAAGCAGGTCTTTATAGAAAACAAAAATCGGGGTGTTAAGATGACCTTAGATCTGTTCCTCCAACATCTCAGCAACGGGATCTCCCTGGGTAGTTTATACGCCTTGATTGCCATCGGCTATACGATGGTCTACGGGATTCTGCGCCTGATCAACTTTGCCCACGGCGATATTTTTATGATGGCCACCTATTTTGCTTTTTTCGGGATTGCCACTTTCCAGATTCCCTGGTTCATCACCTTCCCCTTGGTGCTGGTGCTCACTGCCGCGCTGGGCATGGGGGTGGAGGCCGTTGCGTACCGGCCACTCCGTGATGCGCCGAAAATCTCCCTTCTGATCTCCGCGATTGGCGCCTCCTTTTTCTTGGAGAATCTGACCATCGTCCTCTTTGGCGGAGTCCCCAAGCCCTTTCCCGCCCCCAAGCTCTTCACCGATGTGGTGCAGGTCGGGACGGTTGCCATCCAGAAGCTGACCTTCTACATCCCGGTGGTGACCATTCTTGCGCTGCTGGGCCTCGGTTATTTGATTAATAGGACCAAAACCGGCATGGCGATGCGGGCGGTCTCGATGGACTATGAAACCGCCCAGGTGATGGGGATCAACATCAACCGGACCATTGCCTTTACCTTCGGCTTGGGCTCTCTCCTGGCCGCGGTGGGCGGGATTATGTGGGGCATGAAGTTTCCCCAGATCCAACCCCTGATGGGGGTGATTCCCGGGTTGAAATGCTTTATTGCGGCGGTGATTGGCGGGATCGGCAATATTGCCGGGGCCGTGATCGGCGGTTTTATCCTTGGGATCGGCGAGATTATGCTGGTCGCTTTTCTGCCCAACCTCACCGGGTACCGCGATGCTTTTGCCTTTGTTTTGTTGATTCTGATTCTCATGTCGAAGCCAACGGGGATTTTAGGTGAGAAAACAGCAGAGAAGGTGTGAGTATGGAGAACAAAACCAGAAACTGGATCTTGACGACGGTCGCTGTCCTCTTGTTGGTGGGTTTTCTGTATTTCGCCGACAATTATCTGGATTTATACATTGTGCGGATTCTCAATGTCTGTGCCATTTATGCGATTTTAGGGATGAGCATGAATCTAGTCAACGGGTTTACTGGGCTCTTTTCCCTGGGGCACGCCGGTTTTATGGCGGTAGGGGCCTATACCACGGCGCTTTTGACCATGCCGCCCGCGGTGAAGAAGCAGATCTATTACCTGGCGCCCCTGATGAAGCCCTTGGACCAGATCAACCTGGCGTTTCCGTTAGCCCTGTTCGTTGCCGGCCTCTTGGCGGCCGTCGTGGGCGGGTTGATCGCCGCGCCGGTCCTGCGGCTCAAAGGGGATTACCTGGCCATTGCCACCTTGGGCTTTGCCGAGATTATCCGGGTGGTTTTCACCAATACCCAGTCCATTACCAACGGCGCTTTGGGCCTCAAGGGCATCCCCGCGCTGACCAATCTGTGGTGGAGTTTCGGCACGGCCGCCTTTACCCTGGTCGTCCTGCGCTCCCTGATCAATAGCAGTTACGGGCGGGCGTTGAAGGCGATCCGGGAAGATGAGATTGCCGCCGAGAGTATGGGGATCAATCTGGCGAAACACAAAACCCTTTCCTTTGTGATTGGTGCCTTCTTTGCCGGGGTGGGCGGCGGTCTCCTTGGCAACCTGCTGGGGACGATTGACCCGAAGATGTTCAGCTCGATGTTTACGTTCAACATTCTTTTGATTGTGGTCCTGGGTGGGATGGGCAGCCTGACCGGTTCGATCATCTCCGCCTTTATTGTCACCATTGCCAACGAGGTGTTGCGCTTTTTGGACGAGTCGATCAACCTGGGCTTTGTGGTGATCCAAGGAAAAGTGGGGATGCGTTCGGTGGTCTTCTCCGCTTTGCTCATGTTTGTCGTCCTTTTTTACCGGCATGGTCTGATGGGGGAGACGGAGTTCAGCTGGGACCGGCTCCTGGCGAGCAAGATTTGTCGACGGACCCGCGCGCTTTTCCGCAAGAACCTGCAACAAAGGGGGGTTGACCGGTGAGCCTCCTGAAAATCCAGGACGTTACTATGAACTTTGGCGGCCTCACTGCGCTCCGGAATTTCCATCTGGAACTGGCGCCCGGTGAGATTGTCGGTCTGATCGGCCCGAACGGTGCGGGCAAAACCACCGTGTTTAACATCATTACCGGCGTGTATGAGCCGACCCATGGACGGGTCTTCTTTCTAGAGCGGGAGATTACAGGACTGCGCCCGGACCTGATTACCAAGGCCGGGATCGCCAGAACCTTTCAGAATATAAGGTTGTTTAAGGGGTTAAGCGTCTTGGAGAATGTCCTGGTCGCCAACCATCTCCATCTTAAGGCGAATTATCTGGCGGCCGTCTTTAAACTGCCCGGCTACCGGCGGGAAGAACGGCGGATGCGGGAAAAGGCCCTGGCCTTGCTGGAAAGGGTAGGGCTGCTCGAGCTCCGGGATGAACAAGCCGGTGCCTTGCCGTACGGACTGCAAAGGCGCCTGGAGATTGCCCGCGCTTTGGCCACCGAGCCGAAGTTGCTGCTTCTGGACGAGCCGGCGGCGGGGATGAACCCGAAGGAAGCGGCGGATTTGACTGCGTTTATTAAAGCGATCCAGGCCGAGTTCGGGCTGACGGTCTTCCTCATCGAACACCATATGGATGTGGTGATGAACATCTCCGAACGGATCTATGTTCTTGACTACGGGATGACGATCGCCAGCGGCAAGCCGGCGGAGGTGCAAAATAACCAAAGGGTGATCGAAGCCTATCTGGGGGTTAATGAAGATGCTGAAGATTGAAGACTTAGTCGTGGCCTACGGGGGAATTGAGGCGCTAAAAGGAATCAGCCTGGAGGTGGAAGAGGGGCAGATCGTCACCTTGGTCGGGGCGAACGGTGCGGGAAAAAGCACCACTCTGCGGACGGTGATCGGCCTGGTGAAACCGGTCCGGGGGCGGGTCCTGTTTAAGGGCCTTAACTTGCTGGAGGAGAAGACCCATCACATGGCCAGGCACCAGATCACTTTGGTCCCCGAAGGGCGGCGGATCTTTCCCAAGCTGACCGTGCTGGAGAATTTAAAGATCGGGGCCTTCTCGCGGCGGGATGAAAAGGGGATCAAAGCCGATCTGGAGTGGGTCTTCAGCCTTTTCCCCGTTCTGCAGGAGCGCTCCTGGCAGCTGGCGGGGACCCTTTCCGGCGGCGAGCAACAGATGCTGGCGGTGGGCCGCGCGCTCATGTCCCGGCCCCGGCTCTTGATGATGGACGAACCTTCTCTGGGGCTGGCGCCCTTACTGGTCAAGGAGATCTTCCGGATCATCCAGGAGATTAACCGGCAGGGAGTGACTATTCTCCTGATCGAACAGAATGCCAATGCGGCTTTACGGATTGCCGACCGTGGGTATGTGCTGGAAACCGGCCGTATTGTGCTGGAAGGCACCGGGCGGGAGTTGTTGGCCAACCCGCAGGTGAAGGCGGCTTATCTGGGGAAAAGAAAGGGGCTATAAACTAATCTTGCTTTCTTTGGTTCTTTGCGATCAGGGCGTGTTCGTTAAAACAACCGCGCGGCAACGGGTGGTTGTTTTAACATCTATTAATGTAACCGTATACATAACCGGTAGAGGCTCCCCATAAAACCGTAATCAAAAGAGGATAAGATTACTGAGAAAACGCTAGAAAACATTAGAAATAGCATTATATTATTCCGTACACAACAACTAACATCGATATATCAATATAATCAGCCACAAATAGAGATTGCCCGCATTAAATATTAAGCCTAATATAAATATAGGGTTAATTATTTTTTAACTTTTTATGCAACCGGTTACATTACCTTGTAAAGGAGTTTGGTCATGAGTGTAACCATCAAAGATGTGGCGAAAGCGGCAGGGGTCTCGACGGCGACCGTCTCCCGTGTGCTCAATAATAGTAAGCTTATTTCGCCGCAGACAGCGGAAAAAGTGCGAAACGCCATGCGCGAGCTGGGGTATTTCCCCAATAATATTGCCCGGAGTTTTGCCTATCAGAACACCTGCATCATTGCCTTGGTAGTCGATATCGAAGAGCCAACTGCCTTTAATAATCCGTATTTTTACCAAATCCAGTATGGGATCGAAAAATACATCTGTCCCAAGGGCTATTATCTGATGATTGCCAACGAGAATACCTTGAACCACAGCGGCACCGGTTTTAGTCAACTGGTTTTTGAAAAAAGGGTCGACGGTCTGATCCTGCCCGTCTCTTTACTCAATAAGCATTTGGTTAAAAAGATGGAAGACCAAAATTTCCCCTTTGTCATCATTGGCGAACCGGAAAACGGCTACGATACCAACTGGGTTGATGTTAATAATAAGATGGCGGGTGAGATTAGCACCACCCATTTAATTGAGAATCAATTTCAAAGAATTGCCTTTGTCTCCGGGAGCCAAAAGGACCTGTTTAATAAACGAAGACTGGAAGGTTACTTGACCGCTCTGGCCAAACATGGCCTGTCCCCGGACCCCGATCTGATCAAAGAAGGGGCTTTCTCCAAGGAGGACGGTTATGCGCTCATGTCTGAATTCATGGGGCGGCAAAATCCGCCCGACGCTGTTGTTTTCACGGATAATCTGGTTGCCTTTGGCGCTCTGTCTGCCGCCAAAGCCTACGGTCGGCGCATCCCGGACGAGATCGGCATTGTCAGTTTTGATAATTTTCCGGTGGCCGAATTATCCGAGCCCCCGATTACCACTGTCGATATTGATCTAATCAATTTAGGTATTCAGGCTGCTTCCATGCTTTTGCAGGAGATCCAATTACCCTCAACCACCAAACAACAGAGTCTATTATCGGTTCGCCTGATCAAACGAGGGACCAGCGAAAGAGCCCGCCGGGAGCAGCCGGCACCATGGGAAAGGAGTTGATAAAGGAAAAAACACTACGTATCGCCCCCGTATTATCGTGCAGAAAGAGGTTTGGTAACATTGGAGGCAATGGTGATTATTCACGAACCGACGCGTGATTACGTCTATCCCGTAACAAAAAGCAAATTGGCGATCAGGTTAAAGGTAAATAAGAAAGTGGCCGACTCTTGCCAACTCTTGTACTGGAACCGCTTTAAAAAAGCGACCACCGGCGAACTGGTTGCTGAGATGCGGTGTTACGCCCGGGATGAATTCTTTGATTACTACGAAACCGTCATCGATACGCAAGAAAGGACAAAGTACATCAAATACTACTTTCAACTGTCGAAATCAGGGCAAAGGATTTATTTCCATTACTATGGGGCGACCGGGTTAAAACCGGCGGATGGTTTTTTTGAGTACCTCTACACCAATGAAAAGGACATCTACGAAGCGCCGCTATGGAGTCAAGGGATCGTCTTTTACCAAATCTTCCCCGAACGGTTCTGGAATGGCGATCCGGCCAACGATCCGGAAAACACGGAACCCTGGGGTTCGACACCGACGCGCGAGAATTATCTGGGCGGTGATCTGCAGGGCATCATTGACAAACTCGATTATCTGGAAGACCTTGGTGTCGAAGCCCTCTATTTGACCCCGATCTTCAAAGCATCATCGAACCACAAATATGATACGGTGGATTACTTTCAGATCGACCCTTCCTTTGGTACCAGTGCGGATCTGAAAAGATTGGTCCAGCTTTGCCACGGGAAAGGAATAAAAGTCATTTTAGATGGGGTCTTCAATCACTGCGGTTATTTCTTCCCTCCCTTTCAGGATCTCCTGACAAACGGGGTTCATTCCCGCTATAAGGATTGGTTCTTGTACGACCGGCTTCCCCTTGACCCGGAGAACTTAAACTACGAAACCACCGGTTATTACCGGTGGATGCCGAAATTGCGGTTGAGCAACCCGGAAGTACGCGCGTACATTTTCGAGATCGCCCGCTTCTGGATGACTGAAGCGCAGATTGATGGCTGGCGCCTGGATGTTGCCGACGAAGCGGATTACACCTTCTGGCAAGAGTTTCGCCGGGTGGTTAAAGCCATCAACCCGCAATGCTTCATTCTCGCGGAGACTTGGCGGGAGAACCGGGAGATGTTGAGGGGCGACCAAATGGATTCGGTGATGAATTACCTGTTCCGGGACGCCGTGGTCGACTTCTTTGCCAAAAAGCAAATCACTCCTCACCAGTTCGACGCCAGAATCAACCGGTTCCTGGGGGTATACCCAACCACCGCCCATTTGTCGCTTTACAATTTGCTCGGCAGTCACGATACACCGCGCTTCCTTACCCTCTGTCAGGAAGATCACCGGGTTTTGAAAGCGGCCAGCGCTTTCCAGCTGTGCTTCCCCGGGATCGCCGGTATTTATTACGGCGATGAAATAGGCCTTACCGGCGAAAACGATCCGGATTGCCGGAAGTGTATGGATTGGGCCCCCTCCAGCGCAAAGCGGGAGCTTTATGCCTGGCATCAAAGATTGATCGCTCTGCGTAAAAAACTGAAGCCGTTGCGGTTTGGCCGCTTTGCCAGTAATTACTGTGCAACCGAAGATTTTGTCTACGGCTTCTACCGGGAATGGGAGGGAGACCGCGTCTACGTGGTGATTAACAACTCCGACCGTGTGACCGCGATCACCTACCCGGTCTTGGAAGCGCCTGCCAACCACCGTTTTCTCACCGATCAATTGAGTGGCGAACGCCACCTCCTCGAACCGGCGGGGAATAACCGTTACCATAACGACGATCTCCATTCCTACCAGGGCGCTTTGTGCTTAACACTCCAACCTTACCAGGTTAAAATCATCACGGTAAATTAAAAATTAGGAGGGAAAACCAATGTTGAAAAAGGCTTTTGTGGTCAAAGTTGTCTGGTTGGGCCTGTTGGTGGTCGCGCTTGGGGCCGCTTTTGGTGTGGCGGCCAAAGAGCAAGTCACGATCAGTTTCTGGCACCATTACAATGCCCAGTCGCCGGAGAACGAAATCTTAACCAAAGTTCTTATTCCGTCCTTCGAAAAACAATACCCCCATATTAAAGTAAAAGCCGTTCCCCACGAATGGGACCAGCTCCATAAAAAAATACTGGTCAGCACCAGCAGCAATCAATTGCCCGATGTGGCCAGGGCCGATATTGCCTGGGTCCCCGAGTTCCAAAAACTCAATATCTTGGTTCCCCTCAATAAAGAAATGGCCGATTTTCAAACGGTAGCACAAGACCTGCTCGACGGCCCCATGGCTACGGCCCGTGTTAAAGGGGATTATTACGGACTGGCTCTCAATACCAACACCAAAATTCTCTTCTACAATAAATCCTTGTTTGACAGCGCGGGGGTCAGTGTGCCGAAGACCCTGGATGAATTCTTCGCCGTGGCACGGAAGCTTTCGAAAAGAACCGGCCGTCCGGTCTGGGGCTATGCCGAACCTGCTTTAGCCGGCTGGAATATCTGCCCCTTCATCTGGAGCAACGGCGGCGAGATTACCGATCCCGAGTATAAAGTGGCTTCCGGTTATCTGAACAGCGCGCAAAACGTGGAAATCATCCAAAAACTGGCCGATCTTTACCGGGACGGGGCGATGACCGGATTTACGCAGGGGGCAATCCCCTTAACGGACGGGTATGCGCAAGGCCGGTACGGAATGATTCTGGAAGGACCGTGGAAATTTGCCGAGTTGGAAGTCTCCTATCCCCAGTTCGAACCGGCTACGGCACCGATGCCGGCCGGCGCAGGCGGCTCGGTCCAGGTCTTGGGCGGGGAAGACATCGTCATGTTTAAAACGGCCCAAAAAGAAGCGGCCTGGGCGTTTATGAAGTTCATGACCGGTGAATTTGCCCAAGTTGAGATGGCGAAGGCCGGTCAGATCCCCGTCAACAAAAAGGCGCTCGAGTCCAGTGTGGTCCGGAACAATAAAAACTTGCTTCCCTTCTTGGAGGCCATAAAAACCGCGCGGCCAAGACCCCCGGTGTCGACTTGGCCGGAGATAGACAAGGAATTAACTTATGCCGTAACCCTTAGCATTTTAGGGGAAAAACCGGTCCAGGAATGCCTGGATGAAGCGGCACAAAAGATCGATCTTTTGCTTGCCCGGCAATAAAAAAAGGCTAAAGAAAGGCGTTATGCCCTTTTTAGCCACCAAGAAAAAAGATCGCCCTGCAATAAAGATAGCCCGTAATTCAATTTCTGTCAAGTTCGAGATGGTAATTGCTGTGCGCCAACCCAGTTTGGCGCACAGCGCTTCCGCTCAGGATACGGTCTGAAATTATACAATTGGGGTGAGGACATGACCCAAGCTGTTCTAAAAATGCCAGAAATACCGAAAAGGAAAACGATAAAGGTAAATTACCCCTTTATCTTCCTCTTACTCCCCGGTCTTGTAGTCTTTCTCCTGTTTACCGTCTACCCGATCGTGAAACTTTTGGTCATGAGTTTTTTCGATTGGCAGATCGGTTTTGGCCAAAAATCGGTCTTTGTCGGTCTCAAGAATTATCTGCAAGTGATTAAGGACCCGATTTGTCGAAAGGCGATCTCAAATACCCTCATCTATGCCTTGGTCACCGTGCCGAGTCAGATCGTGATCGGTCTCGGCGTGGCGGTTTTAATTCATAGCATCAAAAGGTTTAAGATCACCTTCCGCGTCTTGTATTATCTTCCGGTGATCACGTCGTGGGTCATTGCCGCGCTGGTATTTAAGTATATCTTCAACAATGAAGGCTTCCTCAATTACGTGCTGACCGATCTGCTCCGGCTTACGGAGAATTATATTCCGTGGTTGGACCGGCCCGCCACCGGGCTGTTTGTCGCGCAGCTTCTGGGGATCTGGAAAGGGATCGGTTGGAATATGGTTGTTTTTCTGGCCGCTTTGCAGGGGGTTCCGCCCGAATTATATGAAGCGGCCAGTATCGATGGGAGCGGAAAGATCAAACAGTTTTTCTATATTACCTTACCGATGATTAAAAATACGATCCTCTTTGCGTTGGTGATGCTCAGTATTGGGGCCTTTAATGTCTTTACTTCCATCCAATTGATGACCGGCGGCAAGCCCGCCCACCAAACAGAAGTTGCTTTAACGTGGATGTATTACAAAGCCTTTGAAGCCCGTGATTTCGGATACGCCGCTGCGCTTTCTTATATTTTGGCCATGATTATAACGCTGATCACCATTATGCTCTTTAAATACTTTCCCAAGGACCATGCGCAAAGGATTGGAAAACTAACTTAAACTTAGAGGATGTGTCATGATGAGAACAGCAAAAAGATATAAACTTCTGGTTTATCTGCTCTTGCTTTGCGGGGTTGTGATTACTTCCACCCCCATGCTCTATTTGGTCAGTACTTCGCTGCGGCCCAATGGTTCCCTTTATGAATACCCGCCAAAACTATGGCCAAACAGGATAACTTTGGAAAACTATCATTATGTCCTCTTTAAAGTCGATTTTTACCGCAGCTTTCTCAATAGTTTGTTTGTGGCGTTAACGACCGTTGTTTTGTCGGCTTTGATCGCTTCAAGTCTGGCCTTTTGCCTTGCCAGGTTCGATTTTCCCGGGAAAAAGCTCCTCTTCGCCGCCATTATGGCCACGATGATCATTCCGGGGATGACCCTGATTATCCCCCAGTTCGAATTGGCGGTTACCTTAAGATTAGTCAATAAATTAGGCGGCTTAATCCCCTTCTATACCGCCTGGGTGCTTCCGTTCTCCACCTTTATGATTAAAGGCTATATCGAAGGGATCCCGGTGGATTTTGATGAAGCCATCTACATGGATGGGGGCAATGCTTTTACGGTCTACCGCACCATCATTCTTCCCCTGGCCAGCCCGGCGATTGCCGCGGTCAGTATCTTCAACTTTTTAACCGCCTGGGAGGAGTACCCCTGGGCCTTGACCGTCCTCAATGATTTGGAAAAAAGAACTTTACCCATCACCATCTCCGGTTTTTTTGGGCAGCATAATTTCACTTTATGGGGATATGTCTTTGCCATGTCGGTGATTTCGCTCCTGCCGGTCATCATCTGTTTCTTATTCTTTCAAAAGTATTTTGTCTCCGGCCTATCTTCCGGCGGCATTAACCACTAGGTTACTGATGAGACGGCTGAAAAACGCGTTCCGCAATCTTCACCGCTTCACGGGCGTCCTTCCCGTAGAAGTCGGCGCCGATCATTTCGGCGTACTCCGCATTGAGCACGGCGCCCCCCACCATGATTTTGGTCTGGGGACAGGCGTGGCGTAGGGCTTTGATCGTTTCCTCCATATTCTTGACGGTAGTGGTCATCAAGGCGCTCAGACCAACCAAGGGCGCCTCTTCTTGTTGGACCTTTTCGACAATGGTCGCGATCGGCACGTCCTTGCCCAGATCGAAAACCTCAAAACCGTAGTTTTCCAAGAGGATTTTCACGATGTTCTTGCCGATGTCATGGATATCCCCTTTGACCGTGGCGATGACAATCTTGCCTTTGCCCACCGCCGCGGTCTTACTTTTCTCCAGATCCTCCTTGATCACGGCAAAAGCCCGCTTGACCGTCTCGGCGGCCTGGATCAGTTGCGGTAAAAACAACTCCCCTTTTTCGTAGCCTTCGCCGACGCGATCCAGGGCGGGGATCAGGTAACGGTCGACGATTGCCAACCCCTCTTCCTCCTGGAGCAGGGCGCGCACGGCGGACGCTGCTTCCTCCTTCAGGCCGGCGATGACAATTTTCGTCAGATCTCTCTGTTCCGGGACCGGGGGAGCAACTGTTTTATCTTCCAGCGCCGAGTAGGTACCGATAAAAGCTTTGCCGTCCGGATCGTGATTCCAAAGCAGATTGAAGGCATCCACGGTCCCGCGCATCTCGGCGTCCAACGGGTTCATGATCGGCGCGTCCAGGCCGGCGGCCAGGGCCGCCGCCAAAAAGGTGCGGTTCAGGAGGTTACGGGCCGGGAGGCCAAAGGAGACATTGCTCACCCCCAACGTGGTCTTGACCCCGAGCTTTTCCTTGACCAGCCGCAGGGCCTTCACCGTCTCCTGCACCTCCCGTTGTTGGGCGGAGGCGGTGAGGACCAGGCAGTCGACGATAATGTCTTCTTTGGGGATGCCATGCTCGGCGGCGGCTTTGACGATGCGTTCCGCAATTGCCAGCCGTTCTTCGGCGGTTTTCGGGATACCCTGCTCGTCCAGGGTTAGAGCCACCACCAGGCAGCCGTATTTTTTCACAATCGGCAAAATGGCGGCCAGCGACTGGGCTTCGCCGTTGACCGAGTTGATGATCGGCCGTCCGTTGTAGATCCGGACGGCGGCTTCGATCACTTCCGGATTGACACTGTCGATCTGGAGAGGGAGGTTGACAACCCCTTGGATCTCCTTGATCGCTTGGACCATGACGGCTTTTTCATCGATCTCCGGCAAGCCCACGTTGAGGTCGAGGATGTGGGCCCCGTGGTCCTGCTGGTCGACGGCTTCCCGCAGTAAATAATCGAGATCCCCCTGGCGGAGGGCTTTTTGCAACCGCCGCTTGCCGGTGGGGTTGAGCCGTTCCCCAACGATCTTGACCGGCCCCCCCAAGATGACGGTGGTCGTGCCGGAGCTGGCGGCGGTCAGCCGCGGGGCCTTGACGGCCACCGGTTTGACGTCGGCCAGGATATTGTTCAAGGCTTTGATATGTTCGGGGGTGGTCCCGCAGCATCCGCCCAGGATGCGCACGCCGGCGGCGGCCATCTTCCGCCCGAAGGCGGCGAACTCGGCGGGTGTAATTTGAAAGACGGTTTCGCCCTCGACCAGTTGGGGCAGGCCCGCATTCGGCTGGACAATGACCGGAACTTGCGCGTACTTGAGCATTTCTTGCACCAAGGGGAGGATCTCTTTGGGACCGAGGGAACAGTTGATCCCCAGCGCGGTGACACCCAAACTTTGCAGGGTGTTGACCACCGTCAGCGGATCGGCGCCGGTCAGTGTCCGTCCATCCTCTTGAAAAGTCATCGTGCAGAAGATGGGTAGGTCCGCGTTTTCCCGGGCGGCGAGGATGGCGGCCTTTGCTTCGTAAAGATCGGACATGGTCTCGATCAGAATCAGATCGGCCCCCGCGGCCGCGCCGAGGCGGACCTGTTCGGCAAAGGCTTCGTATGCTTCGTTAAAGCTTAAGGTGCCGTAGGGCTCCATCAACTGGCCTAACGGGCCGATGTCCAAAGCCACCAATCTATCCTCCGCCGCCCAGCGGGCAATCTCCACCGCGGTGCAGATGACATCGGCCTGATTCAACCCGGTCCCGGCTAATTTAAACCGGTTGGCGCTGAACGTGTTGGTCGTCAAGATCTGGGCGCCCGCTTGGATGTAGGCGCGGTGGATTCCGGCAATGACTTCCGCCCTTTTCAGATTGTAGCTTTCGGCAAGTTCGCCCGCTTTCATGCCGTAGCTTTGGAGCGTGGTCCCCATGGCACCGTCAAAGATCAGAAATTCATCGAAATTAAGCTTGTGTTTCAACTCCATCCCCACCTTTTCTGAATTGGCAAGTTTGATCCGGACAACGGCGGCACCGGTCGTGGGCCCCCCCTGTTTCCGCTTTTTCTTCAGGTGTGTTCTTTTCCCCTTTTTCCAGCCCGATAAAGGCCGTTACCGACTTACGGGGCAGCAGAAGATGGTCTTCAGTAACGGTGAGGCCGATCCGGGTGTAAGCCTGGAGCGCCTCCAGAATAGCCTTTTGGTACACGATGGACAAATCCCCGTAGCCGGGGCTGTAGCGCGTCGTGAGCCGGTAACCTTCCCGGGCCGCCTGGGCACCCAGTTGGGCTTGCACCTGGTTACAGAAGGCTTCGATGGCGGCCGTTGCACAAGCGTCCAAGACGACGGCTCTGGTCAAGTCGAGGCGGGCGTAGGCGGCGATTCGTTGGTCAAGGGCCAGCCCCAAGGTGGCGGCTAAAAGGACACAGCGGTCCGCATGCCGCAGATGCCGGCTGAGGTCTTTGCTTGCCAAGCGCAAAGTGGTGGCCGGCAGCCGGATCTGGTCCCCCTCTCTTGCGATGGGGTAGACCCGGTAAACCACACCCGTCCGCAGCAGGGCTTTTGCTTCCGCCCGGCATTCCTCGATTAATCGGGCCG
Source organism: Bacillota bacterium (assembly GCA_012727425.1). GTDB lineage: Bacteria > Bacillota > UBA4882 > UBA10575 > UBA10575 > Capillibacterium. Next base: position 17,749 of record JAAYHQ010000063.1, on the reverse strand, counting down.
TGGCTTGATCTAGTTTTTGGTTTCGGTAACCTAAATATCTTAAAACTTCCCGTTGTGGAATCTCCATTCGGATCACTCCAGTTTTAAATATAGTACACATTTCTAAAGATAAAAGCAAGATTCAAATCGACTTTCCAGCGGTCGTCTTTCCGGTGATTGTTGAAGCGAGGACCCTGTCATTTTATTTCCGGCCAGAGCAGTTGGTTGATGGCTTGTTGCGATAAGATTTTGGCAATTTGGTTTGAAGCGCTATTTAAGTAAGTGACGGTTGCTGAGACAAGGGAGGAGAGGCTCCGTTGCCGATTTTCGCCGGCGGTTATGTGCGGCTTTATTATCGGCGTCCAGACGGCAATTACGCAGGTTGGGGTTTGCACCTTTGGGGCGAAGGTTACGCCGGTCCCCCGGTTCTTTGGTCGGCGGCGGTACCTTTTGATGGTGTGGATGACTACGGGGTCTACTGGGATATTCCTTATCACCTGGGTGTCGGCGATTTAAACTTCATTATCCATAAAGGGGATCTTAAAGACCCCGAACCGGACCGGGCCTTTCCGGACCCGGATCACAATAAAGAGATCTGGGCGGTCTCCGGTGAAGTCAAAGTCTACTTGAGCCAAGAAGAAGCAATCCAGGCCGCCGGGAACAAGGTGGTGCGCGCGACCATTATGGGGCCAAAAGAAATACTGGTCGAGTTCCGCGCGCCGATTGAAGCCCCCATCTATATCCGTGACGGCGACCGCTATGTTCCGCTGGCGAAGCTGGACACTGCGCAAGAGCCACAATACTTCCTGACTCTCCAGAGGGAGCTGGACTATAACAAAACATATAAAGTGGAGTGTGGCGGCATGACGGGATATACCACCCTCTCCTGGCAGGTTATTGACGATGCATTTGCCTACGATGGTGAATTGGGTGCACTTTACGAAAAGAACCGGACCACTTTCCGGCTTTGGGCGCCACTGGCTTCCGCGGTTCGGCTTCTCCTCTTTGCCAATGGGGATGACAAGGAACCGTACCAAGGAATAGCGATGGCGCCAAAGGACCGGGGGGTCTGGGAACTGACCGTTGAAGGCGATTTGCGTGGGCAGTTCTACCAGTACCAAGTGGTGCGGAACGGTGAAACCAAAACGGTGCTCGATCCTTACGCCAAATCAATGGCGGCTTTTTCCGATGATGGTTCAGATCCGGTGGGGAAAGGGGCGATTGTCGATCCTTCCGCGATCGGACCGGAACTTAGCTTTGCCCGGATTGACGGTTATGAAAAACGTGAAGATGCGATCATCTGGGAGGTTCACGTGCGGGATTTTACTTCCGATCCGCGCCTCGAAACCGAGGCGCCGTTCGGTACATACAAGGCTTTTATCGAGAAACTTGATTACATCAAAGAATTGGGTGTTACCCACATCCAACTGCTTCCGGTTTTGAATTATTACTACGGAAACGAGCTGGCCAACGGGGTGCGGGAACTGGAGTATTCAGCGCAGGGTAACAACTACAACTGGGGATACGATCCGCACAACTATTTCACCCCGGAAGGGATGTACTCCACCGACCCGACCGATCCGGAGTTACGGATCAAGGAATTGAAAGAGTTAATCCAGGCTATTCACGAACGGGGCATGGGCGTCATCCTGGATGTTGTCTATAACCATACGGCCAAGATGGCGATCCTTGAGGATATCGTGCCCGGTTACTACCACTTCATGGACGCACAAGGCAACCCCAAGAGCAGCTATGGGGGAGGGAGACTGGGGACTACCCATGCGATGACCAGAAAACTGATTCTGGACTCCATTACCTACTGGGTTGAGGAGTATAAGGTCGATGGTTTCCGCTTCGACCTGATGGGTGATATGGATGCGGAGACCGTACAGATGGCTTGTGAGGCGGCGAAAGCGTTGAACCCCGACATTTTGCTGCTTGGCGAAGGCTGGCTCACATATGTGGGTGATGACGGCGACCGGCGGGTGCCGGCCGATCAGCGCTGGATGGACCAAACCGATGATGTCGCCTGTTTCTCCGACGAAATCCGCAACGAAGTTAAATCCGGATTCGGTTGTGAAGGTGAACCCCGTTTTATTACCGGCGGGAAGCGAAACATTCAGTTGCTCTTTGCCAACATCAAAGGGCAGCCCAGTAATATGACGGCTGACGATCCAGGCGATGTGGTGCAATACATTGCGGCCCATGACAACTTGACTTTACATGATGTTATTGCCTATTCCCTGCGCAAGGACCCCTCCGTTCGCAAGAACCAGGAAGAGATCCAAAAACGGATCCGTCTGGGAAATGCGCTCATTCTAACCAGTCAGGGGATTGCTTTCCTCCATGCCGGACAAGAGTACGGCCGGACGAAACAATGGCGGGCTGAGGGGGTGCCCGAGGATAAATACACAGTGGTCGAAGGATTCAAGCATCCCTATTTCATCCACGACTCCTATGATGCGACCGATGCGATCAACATGTTTGACTGGAATAAAGTTACGAACGACGGAATTCACCGGGACACCATGGCATACACCAAAGGTCTGATTGCCTTACGGCGTTCAACCGACGCCTTCCGGCTGGGGAGCCGCGACTTGGTTAACGCCAATGTGCAGTTGATCAAAAGCCCGGATATCGGGGGCGTTGACACGGTGATTGCCTACAGTTGTCGGGCCACCAACGGCGACACCTACTATGTCTTGATCAATGCCGATACGAAACGACGGCGCATCAGAATCGGCGAGGACCTCCGGGACGGGATCATTCTGGTCGATTCCGATGAAGCCGGTGTCACCCCGGTAACCAAAGTTTCCAGCGTAAGAATAACGGCGCGCGCCGTCATTATTGATCCATTAACCGCCGTTGTTGTAAAAAAATAAAACGGCCTAAATGCCGTCTGAAGTTCATGGATAAGGAGGTGGCTCGGGGAGTACGGACTGTTCGAACCCAAAAGATATAAGGAGGTATGGAGTGTGCGAAGGCAAGCCATTCTTTTCTTGACCCTGATTATGGCTTTGGTCCTATGGGTCAGGCCGGCCCGGGGAGCCTATACCTTTGAACAGCTCCCTAACGGGAAATTCGCGGTCACCTTTACTTATCCGTCGGCGGCCAGTGAAGTTTACCTGGTTGGGGAATTTAACGATTGGAACACGAAAAACCCTGACTACAAGATGAAGAGAAACACCGAAGGTGTTTACGAAATAACCATCGAGTTGGCGAAGGGAACTTATGAGTATAAGTTTTACGCCGATGGCGAGTGGAAAGCCGATCCGGAGAACCCGGACACGGTTCCGCCTTTCGGCAACTCTGTTGCCACGCTCAGTGCGGGGAGTACTGTGGGGGAAGTTAGGTTCAAGGGTGAGCTGAATAACGAATTGATTCAGGTTGATCAAGGCGCCATCGCCTTCAACAACGACTTGAAGCTGCAAGTTGAAGGGACTTTACAGGCAGTAAAGGACGGGCAAGCAACCGACCGCTTTGCGTACATGGCGGAGATATTCGCGGAAAATAAGATTAAAGACGTGGCAAACACTTCCGGTTCCCAAGCCTATTATACCGTGGACAATATCTATTTGAACAGGTTTAACCTGACGCTTCTTCAGAAATACGCCAATACTTCACTCCAGGGGAATATGGCCGATGAGACCAATTCCTTTGATTATCTTGGGCTTATCGACGTACAAACCTCCAAGGACGACCGGGATAACTACAATGTCAATGATTCCGGTGATAATGTCCGGATCAAAATTACCCCCGGGAGCGGGACCTCCTCCGATTGGGACTACCATTTCAATTTTGCGAAGTACACCTATGACATCACGAAGGCTTCTTCCGTCAAGAAATATTACAGCAGTCTTAATCTGAAAAAGGACTTCCGGCACCACCGCACCGGGTATAAAGTGGGCGAAGTCGGCTTTACGGGCCTGGTCTACCAGCCGGTTGTGCTTGGCGAAGCAAAAGACGTGGCGCTGAGTGGGGCAATCTTCGGTTCCTATATGCCGTCGGACAGCTTTATCATCCGGGCCGAGTATGCCCATCTGCCGACGGGTGATATTAACGAGAGTGTCACCGGAGCTTATGACTATAATGACGAGTACTGGCGGTTTGTCTTTAATGTATATGAGTATCCTGACATTGAGGAGATTAAGCCCTTCGCGGCGATCGAAGAAGTCCACGTCGTTGGCGATTTCAAAGCCGGCGCCGGCAACTGGAATCCGGCTGATAAAACCTATGCCATGACCCAAATCGAGGATGGCCTTTGGGAAGTTTTCATTCCGAAAACCAGCATTGACAAAGGCAAGGGTTACAAGTTCATCTTTGACAGTGACACCTGGGATGATGGGCACGAATGCGGGCAAAACGGACACGTCGGTGCTGGCGGGGCCGATTTGATCGTCGGCCAAACCGCAGAAGATATTCCGATTAAGCAAGACGGTCAATCTTACATGGTTGAAGCGAGTTACCGCCTCTTCGACCCGCGGCGGAGCTTCCGGGTTGGTGGCGACGCTTATAAATTCGGTGTCACCCTTGGTTACAAAGCCCTAGCGGACGGGACCTACCTTCCGGTTGCCGTGGATGAGTTGTACAAATTACGGGATACCGGCTTCAGCAAAGCTTATCTGAGCACCTATTACTACCCGTTGCCCAATGACCTGAAGCTGATCTTCAACGGATATTATCAGGGCTACTATGATGATTTCGATCATTTTGGCTACGGGGCCAATCTTGGCTTTGACTTCCCGCAACCGGTTCGTTTTCTGGATTACGTCAAAGGGAATGTGGAAAGACACGACATTACTGCGGCTGACGGCTGGAAATTCTATGATGGAAACATCCTTGAGGACAAAAATGTTCGGGAGTACAACCGGGTCTTTTTCGAAGGGAAGACCCGACCCCTTGGTTGGGTGAACTACGTTTTGGGTAATGTGCAATACACCGATAAGATCGAGGAGAAAAACTACATCAAATTGTTTGGCGAAGCCGAGCTCCTGTTTCCGGTCGAGCAGATTGCCTACCTGAAAGGTAATATCGACTACATCTTAGTAACACAGTTTCCTTCTTTTGTCAGTTCGAAAATCCGTTCCGGTCCCCGACGGCTGCAAAATTTTCCCCTTGACAATTGCTCCGGTTTACCTTAGACTTTAATTTAATTAAAGATCGCACAGTTGAATAGTTGGTCTTATCGAGAGAGGTGGAGGGACTGGCCCGATGAAACCCGACAACCGGCATTCCCATTCGAATGCAGCGGTGTCAATTCCTGCAGGGTTAATGTTTAACCCTGAAAGATAAGAAACGCGCAGGTGCGAAGCATCAATTGCTTTAGCCCAAAAAGCTGCTTTCTTATCGAAAGCAGCTTTTTTTTCGCTTCGGCCTTATCGCGATCGGATGCAGAGAAGGAGGAGAGCTGAGATTGGGGACCAAAAAAAGTTATGAAGAGATTAACGCCCGGATCCGTGCCGGCCACGCCGTCGTGGTCACAGCGGAGGAAGTCATTGAAATTACGAAAGAAAAAGGAGTAAAAGCGGCCACCCAATATGTGGATGTGGTGACCACCGGTACCTTTGGGCCCATGTGTTCGTCCGGTGCCTTCCTCAACTTCGGCCATGCCGAACCACCCATTAAGATGAGCCAGATCCTGTTGAACAACGTTCACGCCTACGGGGGCCTAGCGGCGGTGGACACCTACCTCGGTGCGACTGAACCTTCCGTGGACCGGGGGATCGAGTATGGCGGGGCCCATGTCATCTGCGATCTGGTGGCACGGAAGCCGGTCCGCCTGAAAGCCACTTCCCCCGGGACCGATTGTTACCCCCGGAAGGAGATTGACACCTACATCACCCTTGACGCCCTGAACGAAGCCTACCTCTTCAACCCTAGAAACTGCTACCAGAACTACGCGGCGGCGGTGAATACCTCCGACCGGACGCTCTATACCTACATGGGTGTCTTAAAACCGCGGATGGGCAACGTCAACTACTCCACCTCCGGTGAGCTAAGCCCCTTGCTGAAGGATCCGTACCTCCGGACGATCGGGATCGGGACCAAGATCTTCCTGGCCGGAGCCCCCGGTTATGTGGCTTGGCAGGGAACCCAGTTCGTCACCGAAAAACCCCGTAATGACAAGGGCATTCCCTTATCACCCGCCGGTACCCTGGCGGTGATCGGCGATTTGAAGAAGATGAGCACCGCCTATCTGCAGCCGGCGGTCTTTGAAAAATACGGCACCTCCTTGTTCGTGGGTATCGGGATCCCCATCCCAGTGTTGGATGAGGACCTGCTCGTCAATCTGGCCACCGAGAACAAGGACATCTATACCAGCATTGTTGATTACAGTGTGCCCAGCCGCTCCCGGCCGGTGCTGGGGCAGTGTAGCTACGCCGAGCTGCGGTCGGGCGAGATTACCCTTGAAGGGAAGCGGATCAAGACCGCGCCCCTTTCCAGTCTGCAGAAGGCAAGACAGATTGCGGCCGAACTCAAAAGATGGGTGCAACAGGGCTTTACCCTGCAAGAACCGATCGCACCGTTCCCGAAGGTTTCGGCCCTCAAGACGCTGGAGATCAACCGCAAGGGAGGGTTTGACTGATGGCCAAGATCAATTTCGATCCGGAAAAATGTGTGCACTGCGGGGCTTGCACGGCGGTTTGCACTCCGGCCGCGCTCCGGTTTGGAGACGACGGGTGCACCCTTGTCTACGACGAAAACAACTGTGAGGACTGTGGCAGTTGCGTCAAGGCCTGCCCCCTGCGGGCGATTCAGGTCAACACGTCCGTCCGGTGGCTGTATGCCTGAACCCCGGTTTTACCGTGAACTGATGGCGGCCGCTGGTCTATGCTCCTTCAATGTGACCGAAGGCGAGTCGGACCTGCAGATCGCGGCGGAGTCCGATTTGACCGCGGAAGCCCGCCGGGCCTTGCGTTATTACCGGCAGCAGCTTACGGAGCAGATCCGGCGACAACCGGCCTTCCGCCATAGTCTGGTTCCGGTGGAACCACTGCCGGATAGTCCGGCGCTGATTCAGACTATGTGCCAAGCGGCCGTCGCGGCCAAGGTGGGACCGATGGCGGCGGTGGCGGGCGCCCTCGCCCAGTATGTGGGGCTTTCTTTGTTAAAGAAGAGCCGGGAGCTGATCATTGAAAACGGGGGCGACCTCTTCGTGGTGACCAACACGGAACGGAAGGTCCTGATCTACGCCGGGGCTTCTCCCTTTTCGAACCGGGTGGCTCTGTTAATTCCCGGTGACGGCCGGCCGTGGGGGATCTGCACCTCCAGCGGCACCGTCGGCCATGCTTTGAGCTTTGGCCGGACCGATGCCGCGGTTGTCGTTGCCCGGGACGCCGCGCTGGCCGATGCGGCGGCCACCGCCGTCGGCAACGTCGTGACGCGGGCGGAGGAGATCGAAAAGGGGTTGGAAAGAGGAAAGTCCATTCCCGGCGTGGAAGGAGTTTTGATCATTGTCGGTGATAAAATGGGCGCCTATGGTAATATAAATTTAACCAGGCCCGGAAAGGAGGGATGAAATGCGGATCAAGGAGTATTACCAAAACAAACCCGTCTTTTCGCTGGAGATCTTTCCCCCCAAACCCGGGTCGCCACTGGATGGGGTCATGGCGACCATTGATGCCCTCTCTGTTCTGCGGCCTGATTTCATCAGTGTCACCTACGGCGCCGCCGGGGGGAGCCGGTCCCATACGGTTGCGATTGCCGATACCATCAAAAACAAATACGGCATTGAAGCCCTTGCCCACCTGACCTGCATCAACTCGACCAAAGCAGAGGTGGCGGCGATCCTGGACCGGTTGCAAAAGGCCAAGATCGAGAACATCTTGGCGTTAAGGGGCGACCGGCCGGCCGACCAGGGGGCAGCCCCCCTGGCGACCGATTTTCAATATGCCTCCGACCTGATTAAATACATCAAAAGTACGGCGGATTTTTGTATCGGCGCTGCCTGCTACCCGGAGGTCCACACCGAAGCCGAGAGCGCCGAGGCCGATCTGCGTAACCTGAAAATCAAGGTCGAGACGGGCGTGGATTTTCTCATTACGCAGTTGTTTTTGGATAATAACCTTTTTTATGCTTTTCAGGAAAAACTGGCGAAGATGCAGATCCGGGTACCGGTCGCGGCCGGGATTATGCCCGTGCTGAACAAAAAGCAGATCGAGCGGATTACCAGCCTTTGCGGAGCCAGCATCCCCCCGAAGTTCCGGCGGATTCTGGACCGCTACGAACACAATCCCGAGGCGTTGAAGGAAGCGGGGATCGCTTACGCCACGGAACAGATCATCGATCTGCTCTCCAGCGGGGTGGACGGCATCCACCTGTACACGATGAACCGGCCGGAAGTGGCCAAGCAGATCTTTGCGCAGATCACCGGGATCCGGAAACATCTAAAGGCGGAAGCGTAACGACCGGCTACGTTGATCATGACCATTGTTGCCCAGCCCTTTCGTGAAAAGTGGCTGGGCGTTTTTCTTTTTTTCCGTGCCTACTTATGGCTTATAATTTAATACTTAAGCCAAACCGGTGTTGTGGTGCTTCCTCTTCCGCCCAGGGGTAGACCAGCTCGTAGAATAAGAAGAGAAAGTCGGTCCCCACCAGGAGATAGGGGTATTGGTAACCGTTCTTGTTGGAGAAATGGGCACCACCGCCGCCGTAAAACGAAAACCAGGAAGCAGAAGAATTTAGGAAATAAACGGTTCCGAATTGGGCATTTAAATCCCGATTCCGGTAGGAGTATTCAAGATTTCCGGTGAGGTAGAAGCGATCCTGATAGAGCCGGATTTTTAAGCCGGGTGCCCACCGCTTTTCGTAACGGTAGATATTGAGAAAAGCCGCCGGCCCCGGTCTTTTCGGAGGAAAGGTAAAAGGGTGGTCCCCAGGCCGGTCAGGCCGGGACTTGGTGGTTTTGGCCGTTACGGACTGGTCGGAAGAATGATTCAGGGTGCGTAGATCAATTGCACCGTTGGTTGTGGTCGCCGCGATCTGCACATCGGCCGCGTCATCATGCAGGAAGTGGGTATTGACCTCGCCGGAGAACAGCCCCGAGAACTCCGAAGTGATCCGGCCGGAACGGCTTTTGAGTTCACCCCGGATTTTTGCGTCCGCGGGGAAGAAAAAGCGGAGATTTCCCGAGACCGATTCCGCCGTAATGATAACAGGCGCGGAGAGGGTCTCCCAGGTGGCGATAAGATTGCCGGAGATCGTTGAGGCGATGAGTTTTCCGCCGTCGGAGCCGTGAAGGTTAATGTCGCCGGAAACGGTATGGAGCTGGGCGGTTTGGACCGGGCCGCTTAGCCAAATCGAGCCGCTGACGGAGTGGGCTTCCACCCGGGCGACCGGCCCTTCAAAGTCGGCCCGGATCTCGCCGGAAGCAGTACTGACGGAAAAGGATTTCACTTCGCCGCGGAAAGAAACATCGCCGGAGGCCGAATTTGCGGTGATGTCGGCGTCGAAACAGCCCTGGAAGGTACAGCTCCCAGAAGCGGTATTAATTATTAGGCTGGTTTTGGCCGGGACCTTGATCCTTATCTTTCCGGAGGCCTGTGCGAACATGGTGGAAATGCCCGGGGCTTTCGTGGAGGAACGAATCTCCAGGCGCTGCTCGTCGACGGTAAAGACCGGTCGGTATTCGTCGATTAATATTTCCACCTTCGGTCGGGAGGAGGCCTGGAAGGTCATGCTGACCTCAACCTCAACCGTGGGGTCAGCTGTCTGGATCACTTCCACCTCCTGAAAGGCCGCTTCCACCACTACGGTCCCGTCCGGGGCAAGCAGGAAGGACTCTTTTGTGTAGTAAGAGTCGGTTGCCGCATTGGCCCCCTGCGGGGAAAAGAAAACCAACAAAAGCAGCCCGAGGACGAAGCCGCGGGTTAAAAACGCGCGAATTCGCATTTTTTTATCTCTCCCTTAGCTAAAAAAGTTAATATACCCCTGAATCAGGATGATCAGGATGATCACCGGCAGGACCCACTGGAAATACGGTTTGAACGCGCGGGGCATCTTGATGCCCTGACCGGTGTTGATTTCCGCCAGGAAGTGGTCAAAGCCCCAACCGTAACGGGTCACACAGAAAAGCAAGTATACCAGGCAACCGATGGGCAGAAGATTGTAACTGAGGATAAAATCCTCCAGGTCCAAGACGCTTGTTCCCTCGCCAAAAGGCTGGAAACCGCTGAGCACGTTAAACCCTAAGCCGCAGGGCAGCGCGAGCAGGATCATTAAAAAGGTATTGATGAAGGCCGATTTCGGCCGGCTCCAGCCCCAAAGGTCCATGCCGAAGGCAATGATGTTTTCAAAGACCGCAATCACCGTGGAGTAGGCGGCAAAGGTCATAAAGATGAAGAAGAGGGCTCCCCAGATCTGTCCACCGCCCATCGCGTTGAAGATATTGGGCAGGGTCACAAAGACCAGGCCGGGACCTTCACCGGGGTTCACCCCAAAGGCAAAGCAGGCCGGAAAGATGATCAGCCCCGCCAGGAGCGAGATTAAAGTGTCCAGGGTGGCGATGTTGATTGCTTCGCCGAAGAGATTCCGTTCTTTCCCGATGTAGCTCCCGAAGATTGCCATCGAGCCAACCCCCAGACTCAAAGTGAAGAAGGCCTGGCTCATCGCGGCGAAAATGGTCTCCCAGAGTCCGGTTTCCTGGATGCGGTTTACATCGGGAAGCAGGTAGAACTTAAGGCCTTCTCCGGCGTTGGGCAGGGTGACCGCTTTGAGGATCAAGATCATTATGAGGACGAACAGCAAGGTCATCATCACTTTGGTCACCTTCTCCACGCCCTTCTGCAAACCGAGGGAGCAGACGCCAAAACAGAACACGGTGGTGACGACCATCCAAAGGACCATCGCGAACGGGTTGGCAATAAAATCAGCGAAAACTTGCCCCACCTGCTGGGGATTGAGCCCGTTAAACTGCCCAACCATGAATTTGAAGAAGTAAGCCAGCATCCAGCCGGCAACGGTGGTGTAAAACATCATCAGGAGATAATTGCCGGCGATCCCGGCGTACCCCATCAGATGCCACTTCTGCCCCGGGCGTTCCATCACCCGAAAGGAAGTGGCAATGCTTTTTTGGCTGGCCCGCCCGACCGCCAACTCCATGGTCATGATCGGGATCCCCAGTGCGATGATGCAGAGCAGATAGATGAGGACAAAGATGCCGCCGCCGTACTTGCCGGTGATGTAGGGGAAACGCCACACGTCACCCAAGCCGATGGAGCATCCCGCTGAGATTAAAATGAAGCCCAACCGGGAAGCAAACCGTTCTCTTTTTTCCACTTTATAACCTCCTTCATGGCATAAAAAACAACGCCAATTGTTTTCCCGCCTATGGTTTGGAACGGCTTTAGAAAAAATAGTAAATTATGAGATAAATTATATGATATTATTGGTAATTTAGCAAATGGAAATTGGCTGGGCCGCGCTTCGTGGTTCCTTCGCAATAGACGGAAATATACCTTGCTCCTTCCTTCGTGGTGGAAGTTGCCGTTGGCGGGAAATAGCGTGGTGTTCACCGGATTTATCGTGACGATGCGCAAAAAATGTACACGATAACATTAAAAAATGGAAAAAAGACGGTAAAAAAGCAGGGATGTTCACGGACAAGAGGGTATATATGACTGTAATCGAGTACAGTGCAGAATGGAGTAACCCGATGAAAGTGACGATGAATGATATCGCCAAAGCGGCCGGGGTGTCAAGAACAACCGTTTCGCGGGTGCTTTCGGGGAAAGCGGTTCACCAAGAGGAAACCCGGCAAAGAATTCTTAAGTTGGCGGAGGAAATGAATTATTCGCCGGATCTATTGGCGAGAGCGGTTAAAACCAAAAAGACCGGCAATATCGGAGTTATTGTCCATAACGAACATGACCGACAAGGGGTAAACTCTCTCCACATACCAATTGTGGAGGCGATTCTCGAGGAGGCAAAACAGAACAACTATGGCTCGTTTGTTTTAACGGATGGCGAAACCGAAACCCCAACCGTACGCACTTTGATTGACCGGCGGGTGGATGGGGTCATCCTCATCAGTACGGTGGGGACGAGTGTCCTTCGCCGGTTTCAAGAAAGACAAATCCCGGTGGTGTTAGTAAACAATGTAAGCAATCATCCGGAAGTCCCCTATATTGTTTTTGATGAATTCCAGGGGGTCTATGAAGGGGTAAAAAGAATCATCCACAACGGCCATCAGCGGATCTTATACCTGGGTGGACCATTGACCGCCCGTTGGTCGCTGAAAAGATATGAGGGTTATATTGCCGCCACCACCGAATTGGGGCTTAAGCCGGAACCGGAACTGATCCAATTCGGTCCTTCCACTTATCTGACCGGTTATGAAAAAACGAAAAGCCTCTTGTCCAGCGGCCGGTTTCCTTCCGCGGTTTTTGCCGCCAGTGATATGATGGCCATTGGGGCGATGCGTGCGATTTATGAGGCCGGATTGAAGATTCCTGATGACATCGAAATTATGGGTTTTGATGATATCGAAGCGGCCGCACTGATGATCCCCGCTTTGTCAACGATCTATGCCCCCAAAGCGGAAATGGGGGTTAAAGCCTTTCAAATCTTGAACGAGCTGATGGCGGGAAGGACAGATGTGTCGGCGGAAAACGTGCTCCCGACCAAGCTGATGATCAGGGAGACCTGTAAATAAAGGTGATATGCTCTCAATCAATCTCAAATAAAAAACATTATCATAAAAAGGAGGTGAGAGGAGGTTTTCTTAGCACATGATAATTTTTAGCCAAATCAGCAAAGAAGAAAGAAGGAGGTTTAATGATGAAAAAAGCTTTAAACCTTTTTTTCATCTTTTTGCTGGTGTTGGGAATGACAATCGTCGGTTTTGCCTCGGAAGAGTATGAAACCGTTATTATCCGCGTTAGTTCCAAAGGCTCGGCCGCTGATGTGGCCCGCGGGCAAAATCTTGTCCGGGCGGCGGAAGAGTTGAATCGCTGGTTGGCCCAGAAGAATGACAAAAGAAGAGTGAAGGTCGAACATATTCACGACTCCAGCGGGACCGATGATAATGAAACGAACCGGCGGTTCTTTTTGGCTTGGCACAGTGGGCATGCGGAGGATATCATTGCCCTGCCCCATAGTAATGTGGCGCTTTATGCCGAAGGCAATTATGCTTTGCCTTTGGACGAGCTGATCAAAACTTCGGAGTTCGGTTCCCTTCTAGAAGGGATTTATGATAATTTATGGGAGGCGGCGAAATATAAGGGGCGAATTTACGCTGTTCCGCAGGATGCGGAGGCGCGCGTCCTTTTTTACCGCAAGGATGTCCTCGCCCAAATGGGCTGGCGTGAACAGGAAATTGCCGATCTGGCGGAAAAAATCAGAGAGGGCCAGTTTACCCTGGAGGATATGATCGCCCTGGGTAAGCAGGCGCAGGAGCAAAAACTGGTGGACTGGGGCTTCTACCACCGGCCGACCAACGGTCCCGCCTTTACCATGATTCTCCGGGCTTTCGGTGGTGAAGTATATAATGCGGAGGCAGACAAGATTGTCCTTGACAAAAAGGCACTGACCAAAGCATTGGCCTTCTTCCGCCGTATCACCCAGGAGGAGAAGATTACCCCGGAAGGGATGACCATTATGGAGTGGCGGAATTTGCACCAGGTCTGGGTCGAAGGGGATGTCCTCTTCTGGCTTGGCGGGACATGGCATTGGGGCGAGTACCAGCAGGTGCCCTACCACAGCACATTGGGGGAATTGACCGAGGATTACATGTTTGCCAACATGGGTTACGCCTTGTTCCCCGCGGTCGAACAGGGGGGCCGCCCGGTCACCTTAACCAATCCCTTTGTCTATATGATTAACAGCAAAACCAAGCACCCGGATTTGGCCTTTGCCCTGGTCGCTCTGGCTTCGCAGCCGGAATACAACGCCCTCCATGCTGTAAACAGCGGGCATATGGTGATCAGTCCGGACGCCGCGGAACAGCCTCTCTACAAAGAGAATGCGTTTTTTAAATCCGTTGCCTATATGCTGGAATACACGATGACCCAGCCCAACACCCCGCGTTGGAACAATTTTACGACCGCTTTGTATAAAGCGGTGCAGGCGGTGGAACTGGGGCAGCAAACCCCGGAGGAAGCGGTGGGCTGGATGGAGGAGCAACTCAAGCATGACCTCGGGGATCAATTGCTCATTTTGGAATAGATCATAATAGAACATGCCTGTAGCGGCGGGAGGCTCACTTTCGGCCTCTCGTCGTTTTTAACGATGACTTGATAAAGGGGGAAGAAGCATGGGAAAGCCAACCAACAAAACACTAATGTCACCCAAGCTAATGCAGTCTTTGCGGAGCGCTCCCTTTATTGCCCCGTTTATCATCCTGGTCTTTCTCTTTTATTTGGTCCCGGTTCTGTTAACTGCCGTGTTATCCGGGACCGGGATGGACTTTACTATGCGCTTTAATTTTGTCGGGCTGAAGAATTTCGCCCGTATTCTCAGCGACTCCGTGCTGCCGCAGATTTTGCATAATACCTTGGTTTACGTCTTTTTCACCTGTTTGCTTAACGTCGGGTTCGGTTTTATCCTGGCGTTGCTCACCACTTATTTCATTAAAAATGAAAATATCGGTTTGTTCTTTCGGACGCTTTGGCTCTTGCCCAGAATGACGCCGCCGGTTATCTATGCCTTGCTCTGGTTGTGGTTTTTAGACCCCACGGAGAAAGGGATGCTGAATGTCATTGTGGGGGCCTTTGGCCGGCCGCCCCAGAATTGGATTCTTAATAACCCAATGCCCACCGTGATTCTGGCCAACGGCCTAATCGGGGTTTCCCTGGGGATGGTGATTTTTTCTTCGGCCATTAAATCGATTCCGGATGAACTATACAAGGCGGCGATGATCGACGGGGCCGGGGATTTCAAGATCATCCGCCACATAATTCTACCGTTGGTCAAGTGGCCGTTGATGTTTTTAACGGTTTGGCAGATTTTGTCCCTGATCACCTCTTACGAATACATCATGTTAATCACCGACGGCGGGCCGTTGTTTAACAGTGAAGTCTTGTCCCTTTACTCGTACCATAAGGCCTTTTCGAACTTGGAATTTGGCTACGGGGCAGCTTTGGCGGTGATCCTGGTCCTCATCGGGATATTAGTAACCACGTTTATGCTAAAGGTATTTGGGTTTGACCGCATGATGGATCCGTCAAGACTTAACGCATAACAGGCTATACGAAGAAGGAGGCGTTGCAAAATTGAAAGGAAAACGGAGCGCGGTCAAAGAAAAACTGGTGGTTGCGATCATGACCATAATTACTTTGCCCATCCTCCTCCCTTATTTATGGCTATTATTAAATTCTCTGGCCAAAGGGGTTTATTGGGGACTGATTCCCCAGCGCTTCACCCTTGAAAACTGGAGTTTTTTGTGGCGCAAGGTCAAAATTGGGGCCAATGTCTTTCCAAGCGTCTGGCCGATTGTTGGCAATACTGTTTTGCTGGCCGGTGGCATCACCGTATTGGTCGTGTTGATCGCGTCTTTGACCGGCTATGCGTTGTCGAGAATTAACTTCACCGGAAAAAGTTTTTTATTGAAGTCCACCATCTTTTTACACGCTTTTCCCGGCGTGGCGCTGCTGATTGCCATGTATTTTGTCCTGCAGAAACTGGGTCTAATCGATACACTGCTGGGGGTCATCCTGGTCAAGGTGGCCTTGGAGCTGCCGATGGCCACATGGATTATCAAAGGTTTTTTCGACAATATCCCGTTGGATACCGAATGGGCGGCTTACCTTGACGGTTGCAACCGTTTTCAGGCCTGGTGGAAGGTGATTCTCCCGCAAATGAAAACGGGCCTGGCCGCCATCGCCATCTTCTCCTTCATATCGGGTTGGTCGGAGTTTATTTACGTCTATACCTTTATTTATTCGCCGGCCAATTACACTTTGGCGGTTTACTTGAAAAACCTGATTGGCGACTTTCGAATGTTAAACTACAACCTGCTGTGCGCTACAGGACTGTTTTATATGATTCCGGTCATCTTGTTCTTTGTCTTTTCCCAAAAAACGCTGATGCAAATCTCCTTTGGTGGGTTAAAGGAATAAATGAAAGCGTATGCGGTGGGAATTTGGCTCCCTACACGGGCCGGCAATTGGAAATGCGGCCAAGAGCAAAAAAAGCGCAGGTTCGGTGGCCGAAATCCCTGCAGGGATAGGGGCCGAAACTGCGCTTTTTTAATCTTATACCTTACCGAGGGCCCGCGGTTATCCGCTCAGATCGTCCACTGGTTATGAATAATCCCTGTTAATCGCCATTCATCTTCGTATTTCTCGAACACCAAACGAAGGCTTTGCCAGTCCATTCCTTCGTAAACCGGATCAAACCCAGAAAAGTAATACTCGACAATGATGGGATTGTCATAAACCTCAAATTGGTTTTCCAGCATATTCCCAAAGCCTAAGACTTGGTTGTAGCCGATCTGTTCGGCGTTGATAAAATCGGCGGAGTATACAAATTTGGCGTAATATTCGCTGGGGGTTAAAAGGATCTCCTCACCGCTGCCGTCATAATAACCCCAAAGGTAGCGTTGCTGGTTATTAAAGAAATTCCTTATTTCATCCGTGGTAAAGACCAGATCCCGCCCGGTATCAACGTAGGTGTACGGAGTGAACCGGACCCCTTTGACCGGATGAACATATTGCGCCAGTTTTTCCGCATCTTTGGTGCTGAGCGCCTGCATGACCGCATGGGCCACGTCGGCGATGATTGCTTTGGCCTCACTGCTTGGGATGATTCCTTTTTCTTTATCACCTGATGCCACCGGCGACTCTTCCCGACCGATTTCCTCAGCGTTCTGCTCTTTGCTTCCCGGCGTATCCACTTGTTGACGTTCCGGAAGGGTAAATTCGATGGTGGTTCTTAACTGATGATCCTCAATTTTAACCCCGTCTTCCTCCGGGATGACCATGATCTCGATCTCCGCCCGGTAACGCCCCGGATTTACCATGTTTCCTTCTTTATCCCTTAGATCCCATTGGTCTTGCCAGCGCAAGGATTCTCCCGGTTTAAGCTGTTTATAGACTATGGCCATGGTAAAGAATTTACCGTCGGAATACCGGTAGACTTCTTTACCCTTTTCGTCTTTGACCACCAACTCAAACTGCTGCCCCGAGCCAAAGGGCAGTTCCATTACCTCACTGGAGTGGTTGGTTAATGCAAAATCGAAGATTACCTTGTCCTCTGTAATCCGGCAATTACCGCTGGTCGCCAACAGCTCCTCTGCGAAGTTCGGCTGCTCCGCTTTCGCGGGAGGGGTAAATGGACCGCTTTGCTTGAATGTTTGGCCTAAGAAAAGGGCGAGGAAAAGGACGATTATTCCGGTGAGAATAAAAGTAACGCTCAGGGACTTATTTTTCATCGTATCACTTCTTTCTTGCTTTAATGACTGTTACATATGTTAATGACGATGAACGGCAGTATTTTGTTCCGTCTTTAACTGTGTTTTTGCATGTGGTTTACGGGGCCCGGTGTGGTGCGGCTGATTGCCGTGTATTGTGTCCGGCAGAAGCTGGGCCTGATCGATACGCTGCTTAGTGTCATCTTGGTTAAGGTGGCTTTGGAACTGCCGATGCTCCTCTTACCAAAAGCAGGGAAATTTTTACTAATGTAGAAAATATCCAAACTATTACCATATGTTCATGTCCTGGCCTTTGGGAGCAGCGAGGGGATGAACCATCGTTTTTCTACTGAAATCAGAAAAATATTATACAACAGGAATAAAAAACTATTTAAATTTTAAGGAGGAGTTTGCAATGGGAAT